>WFZS01000118.1 GCA_015489465.1 Bacteroidales bacterium
TTATTATCCTATCTATTATTCTTCGCCAAGTGTGAAGCCGGGAGTATAATGTGTATGAAAGGATAAACATAAAGCTTTCCGGCAATAACGGAAAGCTTTTTTTTTAACATACAACTAATATGAAAATACCTTTAAGAAGTTTTACTACCACGCAAGGACGTAATATGGCAGGTGCCAGAAGCCTGTGGCGTGCGAACGGAATGAAAGAAGAACATTTCAGTCGTCCCGTAATAGCCGTGGTAAACTCGTTTTCGCAATTTGTTCCCGGACATGTTCATCTGCATGAAGTAGGGCAGATGGTCAAAAAAAATATTGAAAAACACGGTTATTTTGCTGCCGAGTTTAACACCATAGCAATAGATGACGGTATTGCCATGGGGCATGACGGTATGTTGTATTCATTACCGTCGCGTGACCTTATTGCCGACAGTGTTGAATATGTTGCCAATGCCCATAAAGTTGACGCTATGGTATGCATAAGCAACTGCGACAAGATAACTCCGGGGATGCTTATGGCTGCCATGCGTCTTAACATACCGGCGGTTTTTGTTTCGGGAGGACCCATGGAAGCCGGCAAACTGGGTGATAAAGGTCTTGACCTTGTGGATGCCATGGTAATGGCTGCCGATGATGATGTGGATGATGCTACCGTTTACCGGGTTGAAAGATCCGCTTGCCCGACATGCGGTTCTTGTTCCGGTATGTTTACGGCAAACTCCATGAACTGCCTTACCGAAGCATTGGGGTTGTCACTTCCCGGAAACGGCACCATAGTGGCGACACATAAAAACCGTCTTACACTTTTCGAAAAGGCTGCCGAACTGATAGTGGAACTTACAAAACGCTATTATTTTGAAGGTGACGAATCGGTTTTACCGAGGTCTATCGCTACAAAACCGGCATTTGAAAATGCTATGACAGTGGATATTGCCATGGGCGGTTCAACTAATACCGTTCTTCATCTTTTGGCGGTTGCCAACGAAGCCGGTGTCGATTTTAAGATGAAAGATATAGATGAGTTGTCGAAAAAAGTCCCTACGCTATGCAAAGTTTCTCCAAACTCAACATATCATATTCAGGATGTTAACAGGGCGGGAGGTATTCTTTCCATAATGGGAGAATTGGAAAGGACCGGTCTCATAGACACTTCCGTTCATCGTGTCGATTCAAATACTTTGGCCGAAGCTATCGAAAAGTATGATATTAAAAGGGATACTGTCACCGATGAGGCAAAAAAACTCTTTTTAAGTTCCCCGGGTTGGGTGAAAAACCTTAGAATGGGCTCACAGGAAAATTATTACGATTCTCTTGATGACGACCGTGCAAACGGGTGTATCCGTGATTACGAGCACGCTTATAATAAAGATGGTGGGTTAGCGGTTCTTTACGGAAATATTGCCAAAGACGGATGCATCATAAAAACGGCAGGTGTTGACCCGTCTGTATTTTCTTTTACGGGAAAAGCTAAAATTTTCGAGTCCCAGGAAAGTGCGATTACCGGTATTCTTTCGGGAGATGTTAAAGCCGGAGATGTAGTGGTAATACGTTATGAAGGTCCCAAAGGGGGTCCGGGTATGCAAGAGATGTTATATCCTACATCTTATATAAAATCCAGAAATTTGGATAAGGAGTGTGCTCTTATCACCGACGGACGTTTTTCGGGAGGTACATCCGGACTGTCTATAGGCCACATTTCGCCCGAGGCGGCTGCAGGTGGTGAAATAGCACTTATTGAAGATGGTGACATCATCGAAATAGATATTGCTTCAAGAAGTATTAACGTGAAACTTTCCGATGAAGAGTTAACGGAACGCAGGAAAAAAATGGAAGCTAAAGGCGATAAGGCATTTAAACCCGAAAACAGGAAAAGGGAGATTTCAAAAGCTCTGAAAGCATACAGCATGTTGGTAAGTTCCGCCGACAAAGGAGCTATACGATTAATTTAAAAATAAATAAAACAACAACCAATAAATCAAGTCATGGCGCGATCGGAAACATTTGTTAAAAACCGGACTGACAAAAAGAAAAAGCCGGAAAGAGTAAACGGTGCCGTAGCCGTTTTAAAATCGTTGTTGGCTGAAGGCGTTGACACCATTTTCGGATATCCGGGTGGAGCCATAATGCCTATTTACGATGAAATGATGGATTATGAAGACAAGCTGAAACATATTCTTACACGACATGAACAAGGGGCTGCACATGCGGCACAGGCTTATGCCCAGGTTACAGGAAAACCCGGTGTTTGCTTTGCAACATCGGGGCCCGGAGCTACAAATCTTGTTACGGGCATAGCCAATGCAAAACTGGATTCAATTCCCGTAGTGTTTATTACGGCTCAGGTGGTTTCCAATTTGATTGGCACCGATGCTTTTCAGGAAACGGATATTTTGGGCATCTCAATGCCTGTTGTTAAATGGAGTTACCAGATAAAAAGAGCCGAAGAAATACCTGAAATTATTTCAAAAGCATTTTACATAGCAACTACCGGAAGACCGGGACCGGTTTTAATCGATATCACAAAAGATGCTCAAATCCAGGAGCTTGACTTTGAATATGAGAAGTGTAATTACATACGCAGTTATAATCCCACTGTTGAAGTTGATGACGAAAAAATAAAAGCGGCTTCCATACTTATTAATCATGCCGAAAAGCCGATGATACTGGCAGGTCATGGTGTGCTGCTTTCGAAAGCCGAAAAAGAGTTGCTTGAGTTTGCAGAAAAAACGGGAATTCCCGTTGCCACCACTTTATTGGGATTATCAGGGTTCCCTTCCGGACATCCTTTGAATGTGGGCTTTTTGGGAATGCACGGCAATTACGGACCCAATTTACGAACCAACGAAGCGGACCTTTTGATAGCCATAGGAATGCGTTTTGACGACAGGGTTACCGGACGTCTTGATAAATACGCAAAACAGGCAAGTATAATTCATATTGAAATAGACCATTCCGAATTAAATAAAAATGTTCCCGTTGATGTAGGGATTCACGGTGATGCCAAAGAAGTTCTTCAAAAACTTTTGCCCTTGGTAAATGAAAACGACCATTCAGAATGGCTGGAAAAATTCAGGGTTTGCGATGAGGAAGAGAATGAAAAAGTAATAAAAAACGAAACCAAACCCGAATCCGGCGGTATCAGGATGGGGGAAGTAATAAACTTGATTTCCGGTAAAACCGGAGGCGATGCAATAGTTGTTACCGATGTGGGACAACATCAGATGGCCACTGCAAGATATTTTAAATTTAAAAACCCCAACTCACTCATTACATCGGGAGGAATGGGTACCATGGGTTTCGGTCTTCCCGCTGCTATGGGGGCAAAAGTTGGACGACCTGATGTTCAGGTTATCGATTTTACCGGTGACGGAGGGTTTCAGATGACGATTCAAGAACTGGGAACGATTATGCAATATAAACTTCCTGTTAAAATAGTTCTCCTTAACAACAGTTTTCTGGGTATGGTTCGTCAGTGGCAAGATCTGTTTATGGATAAAAGATATGCTGCCACCGAGATGATAAATCCCGATTATATTAAAATAGCAGAAGCCTATAAAATAAAAGGAAAGCATGTTGACAAAAGGGAAGATCTTGAAAAAGCCGTTGATGAAATGTTGGAAAGTGAAGAGGCGTTTTTATTGGAAGTAGTTGTCGAAAAAGAGGGTAACATTTTCCCCATGGTTCCTCCCGGAGCTTCCGTCAGCGAAGTGAAATTGAGTAATGATTAACCTTTAAAAATGCTGAAAATGGAAAAACAGGAATATACATTATCACTTTTCACCGAAAATCACATCGGTTTGCTAAACCAGATAACCAACATCTTCACAAGAAGGCAAATAAATATTGAAAGTTTAACGGCTTCGGAGTCTGCTGTTCATGGTGTCCATCTTTTGACAATAGTGGTTAACACTACCGAAGATCTTATCGATAAAGTGGCAAAACAGATAGAAAAACTTGTGGATGTTTTGAAAGTTTTCGTTCACACAACGGATGAAATTATTTATCAGGAAATAGCATTATACAAAGTAAAGACCGATGAATTGATGGCAAGTAATAAAATAGAAACTATCGTGAGATCCAACAATGCAAGGTTTCTTGAAATAACACCCAATTTTGCCGTTATAGAAAAAACGGGACATAAACACGAGACACAGAGTTTGTTGGAACAATTACACGAATACGGCGTATTACAATTTGTAAGGTCGGGTAGAGTGGCGATAACAAAGCAATTAAAAGAGCTGAATACTTATCTCGAAGAGATGGACGAGGCTAACAA
>WFZS01000119.1 GCA_015489465.1 Bacteroidales bacterium
TCGGTTACGGTTTGTGAAAAACCTAATGTTATCCGCGAAACTTCGGGCATGATGTACAAAATGGCTCAAGAAATACAGAAAAAGGATTATCCCGGTATTGAACTTTGGAATACCAATATAGATGCACAAATGATGTGGCTTACCAAAAATCCCGAAGATTACGGTGTTATTGTAGCCGGTAACATGTTCGGGGATATTGTGTCGGATGGTTTTGCAGGATTGATAGGCGGTTTGGGATTTGCTTGTTCCGCTCAATACAACCCCGATTCGGGTATAGGGGTTTTCGAACCCACACACGGTTCAGCTCCCAAATATGCCGATTATCCCGTTTCTATTGTTAACCCCATAGCAATGATAGAATCGGCATGTATGATGCTTGATTTTATCGACGAAAAAGAAATTGCAGCCAAAATACGCAAAGCAATTGCCGAGGTTATAGAAGAAGGCAAGGTTCGCACTTACGATATGATGAAAATGCGCGGAACTCCCGATGTTATAAACAAAGGTGCAGCTTCAACGAAACAGATGGCTGACGCAATAATCGAAAAACTTTAAAACAGCTATTACCGTTATGAATGAACAGGTTTTAAAACTATGGCCCGAACTTGAGTGGATAAAAGATGAGGACCTCAGGGAAAAGACAGCAAAAACATGGGAACTTGCCCTTGAACGCAGTGTTCTGACCCCGGAAGATCTGAACAGGATACCTTTTACCTTGTTGGTAGGTCCCGACCTGAAAGTAACATTTATGGACCACAAACGTTCGGTAGTACACATTGCCAAAGATGCCGGCGAAAAAATCAATGACATGTATCACGGTGAACTTACCGTTAATATGGATGTTTTAATAGCAGGTGCCATTTTAGCCGATGTAGGCAAATTGCTTGAATACGTCCTGGACGAAAACGGTAATGCCGTGCAAGGTACCTACGGTAAATATTTAAGACATCCTTTTTCCGGTGTTAGTCTTGCCGAAGAAGCCGGAGTTCCTGCAGAAGTTTGCCACATTATAGCAACGCACGCCGGTGAAGGAAATATGGTAAAGCGAACAACGGAAGCTTATATAGTTCATCATGCCGATTTTATGACTTTCCTGCCTTTTAAGGAAAGGTTGATAATTGAATAACAATACTTTTTGGCATAATTTCTGATATTAGCCAAAATGCTACGGACTTTTCTGTCGCCACGTCATTTTAGGATGTGGAGGAAAGTCGGGACAACACAGAGCACCATACTTCCTAACGGGAAGGCGTTTCCGCAAGGAAACGACAGCAAGTGCCACAGAAAATAACCGCCGTAAACATTAATGTTTGCGGTAAGGGTGAAAACGTGGGGTAAGAGCCCACGGGTGGTGATGGTGACATCACTTCCGGGTAAACCTTATGGGTTGCAAGGCCAAATATACCGGCGATGTTACACTTTAAAATGTAACGAGAGGGTTGCTCGCCCGAGCCGGGTGGGTAGGCTGCTAGAGGTTAACGGCAACGTTAACCCCAGATAAATGACAGAAGTCGTGGTAACACGATAACAGAATCCCGCTTATAAGTCCGTAGCATTTTTATTTTCTATATAAATTTACCTCCCGGGGAATAAATATTTGATAGCCATTGTCAAATATTTTGTACACCAAACGTTTCAGATATTCCGGTTATGAAAATATTTTTTATTTGGCTGATAATATTGCTTTCCCCTTTAATTTCGTCTGCACAAAACAGCAACAACATTAATGGTAATAACGAACCGTTAAAATATTTTTACGGAAAACATTACAATCCCGGATATTACGAAGCGTCACGCTTTCTTTTGCAAGCAGGCTTTGGCGGCAATATGCAAATGATTAAAAAAGTTGCCGACATGGGAATAGAACCGTGGATTGATTGGCAAATGAACATCCCCCCGAAATATCTTTTACCGCAAACGGATTCCATATTCAAAGAAATTAAAACGGATTACCCGTGGTTACTACCTAAAAAAGCTAAAAAAGGGAAGAATAAGAAAAAGAACAAAAATCCGCTAAGACCTAACAGCCTTGTTGTAAGCTTTGCCTGGTGGGAAAATTACATGCATTCCGAAGATGTTTTAAGACAACGTATAGCCTTTGCGTTAAGCGAAATTTTCGTCATATCGAATCAAAGTAAATTGAAAAACTTCGGGTATGCAACCTCATCTTTTTACGACATCTTTTTAAGAAATGCTTTTGGAAATTTCAGGGATATTTTGGAAGAGGTAACATTCCATCCTGCAATGGGATATTATTTAACATATCTGAAAAACCGTAAAGCCGACCCCACCCGTAATATACACCCCGATGAAAACTACGCTAGGGAACTTATGCAACTTTTCACTATTGGTCTTTACCAATTGAATCAAGACGGTACTGTAAAGACAGGTAATAACGGGTTGCCAATACCTACTTACGATAACAACGACATTACGGAATTTTCAAAAGTTTTTACAGGGCTGAGCTTCGGAGGTGTTATTGATAACGATGTTATTAAAAAGCCAAGATTTAATATGGGGTACAGATATGCCGACTGGACCGTACCAATGAAAATGTATCCCAAATTTCACGATACCGGTGTCAAACATTTACTTAACGGGTACACTATACCTGCCGGCGTTTGGGGGATAAGAGATATTGAAAGAACCCTTGACCTGCTTTTTAATCATCCTAATGTAGGGCCGTTTATAGCTAAAAAGCTTATTCAGTTTTTGGTTAAATCAAACCCCTCACCCGGATATGTAGCAGCAGTTGCCTCCGCTTTCAATAACAACGGTCATGGTGTAAGAGGCGATATGAAAGCCGTTATAAAAGCCATTTTGTTAAATCCCGAAGCAAGAAACTATAACCCCTCCGATACCACTGCTGGAAAGCTTTTGGAACCGTTTGTAAGATACGTTCATTTTAACACGGCAATAGGCGTTTCAAGTCCTTCCGGAAAATATTGGAACAGCGGAAGATTGGCTTATAAAGCTTTACAGCAATATCCTTTGGAATCGCCAACGGTTTTCAATTTCTTTTTACCTGAATTTCAGCCGATAGGTCCGATTTCTGATGCAGGACTTGTTGCTCCGGAATTCCAAATAACCAACAGCCGGTCATCAATAAGCTATGTAAATTTGATAAACAGAATGGCTGTAAAAGGAATTGTTGCGGGAGTTCCTAAACTACCTGAGATGAAAATTCTTACCGATTACGATCAGCTTAAAAAAGATGCCTTGGATAATGACACTTTGTTAAATAAATTGGACTTGTTGCTAACTTACGGATCGTTAAGCAACGAAAGTCGTGAAATAATAAAAAATGCCATTTCGGGGCTAAAACCCGAAGATAAAATACGCATGGCCGTATATCTGATAATGATAAGTCCCGATTATGTAATTTTAAAATAATACCATCAATGAAAAAAGGACATAACAGAAGAGATTTTATAAAACTAGCCGGTTTGGCATCACTCGGTTTATCCGCATCCATGGTTTCGGCATTTAACCTAAAAGCAATACAATCTGCCGCATTAGACAACTCCGGAACAAAAAAAACGGATTATAAAGCCTTGGTTTGCTTATTTCTTGCGGGAGGAAATGACTCGTATAACATGTTGGTACCAAAGGGTAACAATGAATATGCGAAGTATTCACAAACACGTTCAGAGATGGCTATCCCGCAAAACGACCTTGTTGGAATAAAAGCAAAAAACAGTGATGGAAGATCATTCGGTTTGCATCCGTCAATGCCCGATATTGCAGCGTTGTTTAATGCCGGGGATTTGGCGTTTTTATGTAATACCGGCTCTTTAATACAGCCTACAACAAAAAAACAATACAAAAATAAAAGTGTTTTACTTCCTATCGGGTTGTTTTCTCACGCGGACATGCAAAAACATTGGCAATCGGCCAACCCCGTCCAACGCACGGGAATAGGCTGGGGAGGAAAAATTGCCGACATGATGCATGATGTTAATGACAACGATATTATTTCCATGAACATTTCCCTATCGGGTACCAATATTTTTCAATACGGTAACAAAGTTTCCGAGTTTTCAATAAAAGCGGGTACTGGTGCCGAAAACATTGCCGGTTACGGTTATCAAAAAGGATTTGGCAGAAGACGTACACAAGCCATTGATCAGTTTTTCAATCGCAAATACAATAATGTTTTTGAAAAAACTTACATGAATATATTGAAAAACGCCCGGGAAGGCGGTACTCAATTTGAAAAAGCCATAAAAGAAATTCCCGAGTTACAAACGGAATTCGCCGGCGACAGAATTTCGCAAAGTTTTAAGATGGTGGCAAAAACAATAATGGCCCGTAAAATCCTGGGGTTTAAAAGACAAATATTTTTTATAAAATACAACGGATGGGATCATCACAGCGATCTATTAACACGTCAAAAAGAGATGCTCAAAGTTGTTAATGACGCTTTGAAATCATTTGCCGAAGCACTAAACGAGATTGACATGTTCAATAACGTTACCACTTTTACCATGTCCGATTTCGGCAGGACGTTAACTTCAAACGGAAACGGAACCGACCACGCATGGGGAGGAAATACCTTTATGATGGGTGGTGCGGTAAAAGGCAAAATATTATACGGCAAGTATCCGTCACTGGCTTTAGGCACGGATATTGAACTTGGTAAGGGCGTACTTTTACCAACAACAGCTAACAATCTTTATTTTGCAGAACTCGCTTTGTGGTTCGGGGTAAAAAAGTCCGAGTTACCTTTAATATTTCCGAACATCACCAACTTTTACGACATCAATTCAAAGAGTCAGCCGTTGGGTTTTCTTGATATTTGATTTACTCTACTGTTTCCCGGAGTTTCAATTTTTTTTGAAGGAACAACCGAACAGGAGTCAGAGAGACCGAAAGCACACAAGTACGATGGCACAATAAAACACGCTCTGCATTGGTATTCCAAAGGTGTAAAATTTTTCAACAACCGGTAAATGACGTTGTATCAGGGCGGGAGAGGCAGTCATGGTGAGCCGGTCGAACCATGGCAGGGGAAGCCTCCGTAAGCACGGTTCGACAAGCCTGCCCGTCCGGCAGGCGGGCTCACCGTGACAATCTGGGGCATAAGGTCGAAAGTTCATAAAATCGAAAGTAGGGAAACAATTAACGGCTAACTTTATTATACTTCAGACAATTTGACCTGCAGACTTTCATCTATCCCACATCAAGCCATATAATCCGAATCAACATATTTAGGAGTTATTGTAAGTACCGGGGTTTGCGATTTTCTTATTATTCCGAAAGCCGATTTTCCTATGAAATATTTAATTATCGGTTTTTCCGACTGGGTCATTATAACAATCAAATCGATATTATTGTTATGGGCATATTTCAACACTTCTATGAGAAACATTTTTCTGCCTCCGCCATCAGTGGAGATGAATTCATGTTTTGTTTTAATACCTTCACTTTCGATTTTCTTAACGGTTTTTTCCATTAAAGCCAAAGACCTTTTGCCTATTTTTTCTTTTTTCTTCCAAACAATTGATATGACATGAACCGTAGCGTCGAAAGCTTTGGCAATTTTTATGGCCTGATTAACTTTTTGTCCGGTTCTTTTTGAAAAATCGAGAGGTAACAAAATATTCCTGACGTAATCCAAATTACCTTCACGAAAGGTAATAACCGGAACAGGGGAATATCTTATTATTTTTCCCGCCACCGAACCTAATTTGGGATTTGTGATGGCCTTTTCTTCATGTTCACGAGTACCCATTAAAATAAAACCGGCTCCCAGCTCATCCACGGTTTTAAGTATCTCCTTGTAAGGCTTGCCGGTTTTAACAACAATCTTTACTTCCACCCCCTCTTCTTTAATCAACTTATCTACTTTATGTTTTAACTCCTCCTTCACTTGCATTATAACACTATCTTTAACAATGACTTCGGCAAGTTTTTCCGATCGCTCGATAACATGCAGAAGAATTATGTTATATTTATAATCCTTAACATGCTTGGAAGCAAAGTCCAAAGCCGCTTGCGATTCGAAATCAAAATTAAAGGGGATAAGAACAGTTGGATTGTTGTTCTGCATAATTTTTATTTTAGTAGCTTTGCAAATTTACCAAAAATAAGTACTATGAAAAATAATAAAACCGTGGATCTGGCAATCAACTCATCGGGAGCTGTTTACCACCTCAATCTAATGCCGGGGGATGTATCCGACACTATATTTCTTGTGGGAGACCCGGGAAGAGCAAAAATGATATCTACATTTTTCGATAAAATAGAGGTTGAAAAACATAACAGAGAGATAAATACATACACGGGTTATTACAAAGACAAACGTTTAACCGTACTTTCAACGGGTATGGGAACCGATAATATTGAAATTGTAGTAACGGAGCTTGACGCTTTATTTAATATAGATTTTAAAACCAAGACTCCTAAAGACGAAATAACATCTTTAAACCTCATAAGAATAGGTACATCGGGGGCTTTGCAAGCGGATATTCCGGTGGATAAAAGTTACCTCGTTTCAGCATATAGCATCGGACTTGACGGTCTTTTATGGTTTTACCGTGACGGTGAAAATGTTATCGAAAAGGAAAATACCGAATTCTTTATCAGAGAGATGAATTGGGACAGCAATCTCCCGAAACCATACGTAGTAAAAGGTTCGGAATATTTGATTGAAAAGCTTGCCGGTGACTGGAGAAAAGGGATAACATTAACGGCACCGGGTTTTTATGCTCCTCAAGACCGTGAAGTACGTCTTAAAGTTAAAGATAATACCGTTATTGAAAGAGCCAGAAAACTGGGATTCGACAATTACAAGGTTACTAATTTTGAGATGGAAACATCAGCACTTTACGGTTTGTCGGCATTACTCGGGCATGAAGCCATGACCGTTTGCGATATTATTGCAAACCGTATTGCCGATACTTTTAACCCTAACTATAAAGAAAGCATGGAGAATCTTGTTAAAGAAATGCTTGAAAGAGTGCAGGTGTTGTAAAAATAAAATTTACAAAAAATAAAAACGGGACTCGCAAAACGATGTCCCGTTTTTTTAAAAAGGATTTGGTGATACTTAAACCCCTAACGAATCGAGGGCTTCAAGGTTCTTTTTAATTTCGTCATCCGACACACTGTAATCATGTAAGTTTCCTGCAAAATATTGATCGTACGAAGCCATATCAACCAAACCGTGTCCCGAAAGGTTGAATAATATGGTTTTTTCAACGCCTTCTTCTTTAGCTTTCCGGGCTTCTCTAAACACTTGTGCGATAGCATGTGTACTTTCCGGTGCAGGTATAATACCTTCCGCTCTGGCAAATTTTACTCCAGCGTCAAAACATTCGAGCTGATGAACGGCAGCAGCCTCTATCAAACCGTCTTTCAACAATTGGCTTACAATGGCTCCGGCACCGTGATAACGCAATCCTCCGGCATGAATCTTGGGAGGCATAAATGTATGTCCGAGAGTGTACATCGGAATCAAAGGTGTCATTCCTACGGAATCACCGAAATCGTATCTGAACTCTCCGCGGGTTAATTTAGGACACGAATATGGCTCAACGGCAATGGCTCTGGTTTTTTTACCTTTTTCGAAATTTTCTTTAAGAAAAGGAAACGATATTCCGGCAAAATTGGAACCGCCGCCGAAACACCCTATTACTATATCCGGATAATCATCGGCAAGTTCAAATTGTTTCAAAGCTTCGAGACCTATTACCGTTTGATGCATCAAAACATGATTCAAAACACTTCCCAAAGAATATTTTGTATCGGGATCTTTAACAGCCATCTCTACAGCTTCCGATATTGCTATTCCCAAACTTCCCGGATTGTCGGGGTCTTTTTCAAGGATAGCTCTTCCCACTTCGGTTAAATTACTCGGAGAAGGCACCACGTTTGCTCCCCAGGTGTTTATCATGGATTTACGATAAGGCTTTTGATTGTAACTCACTTTAACCATAAACACCTGCAAATCGATATCAAAAAATTGAGTTGCAAAACTCAAAGCACTTCCCCATTGTCCGGCACCCGTTTCGGTGGTTATTCGTTTAACACCCTCCTTATAATTGTAATATGCTTGCGGAACGGCAGTATTGGGTTTATGTGAACCGGCGGGACTCACTCCCTCATATTTGTAATATATTTTAACGGGAGCATCAAGCAATTTTTCCAAGTTGTATGCTCTTATTAAAGGTGACGGTCTCCATATTTTGTAAATATCCAAAACTTCTTCGGGTATATCTATCCACTTCTCGGTAGCTACTTCTTGTTTTATCAACTCCATGGGAAATAGCGGGGCCAAATCTTCGGGACCCAAAGGTTGTTTTGTACCCGGATGCAAAGGCGGTTTAGGTTTGTTAGGCATATCCGCCATAATGTTATACCATTGGGTCGGCATCTCTTTTTCGGATAGATAGTACTTTTTGAATTTTTTCATAATTAATTGTTTTTTAAACGGTTAATAATATTGAGTTTCATAAATAAAAAAGGCGTGCCGTAACCGACACGCCTTTATATTTTTAAAAATACATAGCCAGGTTACGACACCGGAGTTACCCTGTGCCACCACCAAAAGTTAGCTATGTTATTATTTGTTTTCATAATTTCACGTCAAAATTAAAAAAGTTTTTTTTAGATGCTAATTTTTTTCTTATTTTTTTACTACGGATAGATTCAACCACTAAATGTAAGTTTTTTGTTTTTATAAATACATTAACAAAAAACCTTCTTTTTACCCAATGCAAACGTTTTCTAATACAACTCACCCCATGAAATTTGTACCCGGTTATTGATTTTTTAAGTTAATTTTCAATCCTAACCCCCCCCAAAAAAACGGCACCTTACCCGGAAAAGGATAAAATCCCGTTTTCAATATAAAATGAAAACAACCTTTACGATTTTGATTTCAGAGTTATAAACGGAACCATAACTTCTTCCATCGAAATTCCTCCGTGTTGAAATGTATTACGGTAATATTTTACGTAATAGTTATAATTATTCGGATATGCAAAGAAATCACCCGGACGTGAGAACACCCACCTCGTACTTACGTTTATTTTAGGCAGAAAATATTCTTCGGGGTTTATAATCTCAAAAACTTCTTTGGCATTGTAAGCCAAGTTCCGACCGTATTTATATCTTAAATTGGTATTAACGGCTTTGTCACCTACGATTTTAACGGGATTGTGAACCCTAACGGAACCGTGGTCGGTAGTAATCATAACCCTTACGTTTTTATCCGAAAGGTATTTTATAATATCAAACAGCGACGAGTGTTCAAACCAGGACAACATTAGCGAACGGTAAGCAGCCTCATCATCGGCAAGTTCACGGATTATCTCCATCTCTGTTCTTGCATGAGAAAGCATGTCAACAAAATTGTAAATTATAACATTAAAGTCGTTTTCCATAAGATTGGAAATGTTATCGGCAAGTTTTCTACCGAATTCAAGGTTCAGAACTTTATGGTAAGACATCTTTGCATTTTTACCGAACCGCTTAAACTGCTCTTTCAAAAGTTCAAACTCAAACTGGTTTTTCGACCCCTCTTCTTCTTCGTCAACCCAAAAATTTCTGTAACGTTTTCTTATCTCGTTGGGCATTAATCCCGCAAACAATGCATTACGTGCATATTGCGTTGTTGTCGGCAAAATACTGTAATAAATTTCATCCTTTTCAACCCTGAAATAATTTTCAACCAAAGGCTGAATTGCTTTCCATTGGTCGTAACGAAGATTATCGATAAGTATAAAAAATACTTTTTCACTTTTATTCAATTCAGGAAAAACTTTCTCTTTAATAAGAGTGTGCGACATAACGGGTTTATCATCGGTATTGCCGTGAAGCCAGTCGTAATAATTACTTTCATAAAACTTGTCAAAACCGTTGTTGGCATCATTTTTCTGCATTTCCAGAATATCAAGAATATTTTCGTCTTCGGTTTTTCCCAAATCCAGTTCGTAACGCACCAATTTTTTATAGATATCCACCCATTCATCGTGGTCAAGCCTGTCCATCAACCTCATACCTATTTCCCTGAACTGCTGTTGATAGTTCATGGTTGCTTTTTCACTTGCCAGCTTTCTGTTTTCAAGGTTTCTTTTAAGTGAAAGCAGTATTTGAGTAGGTTTTACGGGCTTGATAAGGTAATCGGCAATATTGGAACCTATCGCATCCTCCATTATGGATTCTTCCTCACTTTTGGTTATCATAACCACAGGCAGATTAGGAAAATCTTCTTTTATCTTTTCCAATGCCTCTATACCCGACACCCCCGGCATCTGCTCGTCCAAAAAAACAATGTCGAAATGTTGTTCTTTAGCCAGGTCAATGGCATCACTACCATTGTTAACCGGAACAACTTCATACCCCTTTTGTTCCAAAAAAATTATATGCGGTTTTAATAATTCAATCTCATCGTCAGCCCATAAAATGCGTATCTTACTCATATTTTTATTCCTTTTTGGTAATTAATAAATTAGTTTTGTAAAAATAAAGGTAATTTTCTTGCAAATATTGTATTAACGAGCATGTGAGCATATCAAATTAACAATTTTTATGAGGCTGAGAAATTCAAACAAGCGAAAAATATTCAACGACCCCGTTTACGGATTTATAACCATTCCCGACGAAAGAATTTTCGATATAATAGAACACCCCTATTTTCAAAGACTGCGGAGGATAAAACAGTTGGGATTAACACATCTTGTATATCCGGGTGCGTTACATACCCGGTTTCATCACTCGTTGGGAGCTATGCATCTGATGAGTCGGGCTTTATTGGAACTTAAACAAAAAGGTCATAAAATATCACGTAAAGAGTACAGGGGAGCGTTAATTGCCATTTTATTGCACGATATCGGCCACGGACCGTATTCGCACGCTTTGGAACACGCTATCGTAAAAAGTGTTAATCATGAGGAGATTTCTAAAATTTTCATTAACAAACTCAACGAAATATTTGACGGAAAATTAAAATTAGCCGTAAAAATTTTTGAAGACAGGTACGAGAGGAGATTTTTTCATAAGCTAATCTCGGGGCAATTCGATATGGACAGACTTGACTATCTTAAACGTGACAGCTTTTTCACAGGAGTTTCGGAAGGTATAGTTAACTACGAACGTCTGCTCAATATGCTTGAAATAGTTGACGACGGACCGGTTATAGAAGCCAAAGGAATTTATTCTGTGGAAAAGTTCATTACCGCCCGCAGGCTAATGTATTGGCAAGTTTATTTGCATAAAACGGTCCTTTCCGCCGAATATATGATAACAAAAGTCCTTGAAAGGGCAAAAAAACTGGCAATGGGAGGAGAAAAACTTTATGCAAGTCCGGCATTGGAATTCTTTTTAAAAAACGAAATAACTTTAGAAGATTTCAAAAACAATGAGGTTTTGGACATCTTTTCACGTCTTGACGATTACGACATCTTTTCGGCGCTTAAAGTATGGAGTGATCATAACGATTATATTTTATCATATCTGAGCAATGCACTGGTTAACAGAAAACTTTTCAGAATAGAACTTCAAAACGAGCCTTTTGAAGAAGATTATATCGATTCGATAAAGGAAAAGATAAAATCGAAATACAATTTGAGTGATGATGAGGTTACTTATTTCTGTTTCCACGATAAAACATCAAACTACACATACAAACCCGATTCCGACAACATAAATATTTTGTTTAAAGACGGCAGCGTTAAAGATATTGCCGAGGCATCCGATCAACTTAACAT
The DNA here is from genome assembly GCA_015489465.1 of Bacteroidales bacterium. Taxonomy (GTDB): domain Bacteria; phylum Bacteroidota; class Bacteroidia; order Bacteroidales; family F082; genus B16-G9. Next base: position 11,715 of record WFZS01000119.1, read on the forward strand.
TGCACTGTTAGACAAACCCACAACAAAATATTTTGTTTGTTATCCGAAAGAAATAACAGTTTGAAAAAACACTAATAAGACAAAAACCACCGACAACATAAATTTTACTGTATAATATACTCTTACTTTTTATAAAACCGTTATAAGTTTTACTAACTTTGTGCTATAAACAAAATTAAGAATTAAAAATTAAAACAATGGAACTGGAAAAATTAATAAATAACGATCTCAAAGAGGCTATGAAGGCCAAAGACAAACGTAAGCTTGAAGCATTGCGTGCCATAAAATCGGCATTGCTTTTGGAAAAAACGGGAAAAGATGTTCCGGAAGGTGAAATACCTGACAGTGTTGAAGTAAAGCTACTTCGTAAACTTGTAAAACAGCGTAAAGATGCGGCGGCTATCTATCGCGAACAAAACCGCCCCGACCTTGCGGAAGAGGAAGAATATCAAGCATCGATAATCGAAAAATATCTCCCTCAACAGCTTACGGAAGAACAAGTGGAAATCATAATTGATAAAGTAATTCAGGATATGGAAGCAAAGTCTATGAAGGACATGGGAAAAGTTATGGGACAGGCAACAAAAGTCATTGCAGGACGTGCGGATAACAAACTTGTTTCACAGATAGTACGCAAAAAACTTATGGAACTTGAGAAGCAACGTTAAAGAATAATAAAATCAATTAAAAAACGGTTCGGGATTAAACCGGAACCGTTTTTTATTTTTCAAAACACATCTTTTTTAACAATATATTATGCACATACAATACTGAAATACAAATACTTACCACCTTTTAAAATCCTGATGGCGACATCAGTTTTCGCTATAACAAATTTTAATTATTACATTACAGACAAATTGTCACCTTTTCTATCAAACAGATTGGTTATTTACCTATTTTTGCATTTTTAAATAAAACAGAAAAACAATCAGCAGATGAAGTTATCGTACAATTGGTTAAAACAATATATCGACCTTGATGTTGACCCGCACGAGTTATCGACAATACTTACCGACATAGGTCTCGAAGTTGAAGGTATGGAGAAATTCCAATCTGTTAAAGGAGGATTGGAAGGTGTTGTTATCGGAGAAGTTTTAACTTGCAAACCTCACGAGAATGCCGACAAGCTGAGTGTAACAACAGTTAAAGTAGGCGATAAAGTGTTACCGATAGTTTGTGGAGCTCCTAATGTGGCAGAAGGTCAGAAAGTTTTGGTTGCGACCGTTGGAACGGTGCTTTACGACGGCGATAACGAGTTTAAAATAAAGAAAGCGAAAATTCGCGGTGAAGTTTCCGAAGGAATGATTTGCGCCGAAGATGAACTTGGACTGGGCACTTCACACGACGGGATTATGGTACTTCCCGATGATGCTCCGGTGGGAAAACCGGCAAAAGAATATATAAAAATAGAGGAAGACTGGGTTTACGAGATAGGTTTAACTCCCAACCGCTCCGATGCTGCATCACATATAGGCTCGGCACGCGACCTTGTAGCAGGCCTTAACCAATTGAAAAACACACGCAATTATAAATTACATATTCCTCCGGTTGACGATTTTACAGTTGACAACCACGACTTGGATATCGATGTTATTGTTGAAGATACAGATGCATGTCCCAGATATTCAGGTGTTACTTTAACGGGAATTGAAGTTAAAGAATCGCCCGAATGGTTACAAAACAGACTAAAAGCCATCGGTTTACGACCGATAAACAACATTGTTGACATTACAAATTTCGTACTTCACGAAACGGGTCACCCTTTGCATGCTTTTGATGCGGCCAAAATAAAAGGTAACAAAGTGGTAGTTAAAAAACTACCTTCAGACACTCCGTTTGTTACCCTTGACGAGATGGAACGCAAACTGCATCCGCAAGATCTTATGATTTGTAACGAAGAAGAAGGTATGTGTATAGCGGGAGTATTCGGAGGAGCAGAATCGGGTGTTACCGAAAAAACAACTTCCGTATTTTTGGAAAGTGCATATTTCGACCCGACACATATCCGTAAAACTTCAAAACGTCATACACTTCAAACCGATGCTTCGTTCAGATTCGAACGCGGTGCCGACCCCAACATAACCATTTATGCTTTAAAACGTGCTGCGCTTCTTATAAAAGAACTTGCCGGTGGTAAAATATCGTCTGAAATAAAAGATGTTTATCCTAACCCAATTGAAAAATGGACGATAGACATAAACTTTGAGAGGATAAACAAACTCATAGGCCAAGAGATTGACAAAAACACAATATCGAATATTTTAACCGACCTCGGAATAGAAATAATCAGTTCCGGTGAAAAGGGTATGAAACTCCTTGTTCCTACTTTTAAAGTTGATGTAAAAAGAGAAGTTGATATCGTTGAGGAAATTTTGAGAATTTACGGTTATAACAATGTTGATATCCCGGAAAAAGTAAACATTTCGGTAAATATCCGTAAAAAACCCGACCCGGAAAAGGTGCAAAATATAATCTCGGATTACCTTGTGGGACAAGGTTTTGTTGAAATAATGAATAACTCGCTGACAAAATCGGAATACATCGAAAAGAACAAAGAGTTTGACAGCGACAACTCCGTTGAACTGTTAAATCCTTTAAGCAAAGATTTGGATATTTTAAGGCAAACGCTTCTTTTCGGAGGTCTGGAAGTTATTAATTACAACAGTAACCGTAAAATAAACGACCTTAAAATTTTTGAATTCGGTAAAGTTTATAAACGTAAATCAGCTGCACAAAAAGGTTCAGGAATTGAAAACTATTCCGAAGAAAAACGCCTTGCCATATTTGTGACGGGCAAACTGGAAGAAGAAAACTGGAATTCCACTAATTCAAAAGCCGATTTCTTTGTTTTAAAAGGCATTGTGGAAAGTATTTTAAAAAGGTTGGGCATCGACAGGAAAGAGCTTGCTTTAAAGGAAGGCGGTAATTCAAATTACACCTATTCGTACGAATATTCGACTAACGATAAAAATTTTATTACGATAGCAGAAGTTGATAAAAAACTTTTGAAAAGTTTCGATATAAAACAACCCGTTTTTATTGCCGATATTAATTGGGATTTGATGTTTTCGTTAATACCGGCACATGATCTTACTTACAAACCCATTTCAAAATTCCCTGCCGTACGCAGAGACCTTGCTTTGGTTGTGGATAAATCCGTAACTTTTGATAAACTCAAAGAGACAGCCGAAAAAGCGGAAAGAAAACTTTTGAAAAAGGTTGGTATCTTTGATATATACGAAGGCGACAAAATCCCGGAAGGCAAAAAGTCGTATGCCTTGATGTTTATTTTACAAGACGAAAACAAAACATTAACGGATAAAATCATCGACAAAACGATGAAGAGAATTTTGCAAGCTCTCGAGAAAGAAACCGGTGCTCAATTAAGATAACAATAAAAAACTATTTCTGATGGATATTCAAAGTGTGAAATTAAGATTCGGAATAATAGGTAATTCACCTTTATTAAACCGGGCAATTAACATAGCCATGCAAGTGGCACCTACCGACCTAACGGTATTGGTTACCGGCGAGAGCGGAACGGGTAAAGAGGTTTTCCCGAAAATAATCCATCAGTTAAGTAAACGTAAACACGGGAACTTTATAGCCGTTAACTGCGGTGCCATTCCGGAAGGTACGATAGATTCCGAACTTTTCGGACATGAAAAAGGATCATTTACCGGAGCTCACGAAACAAGAAAAGGGTATTTTGAAGTTGCTAACGGAGGCACCATTTTTCTTGACGAAGTAGCCGAACTTCCTCTGTCAACACAGGTTAGATTGTTACGTGTTTTGGAAACCGGTGAATTTTTGAAAGTAGGTTCATCCAAAGTTCAAAAAACGGATGTAAGGGTTGTTGCGGCAACTAACGTGAATATTCCCAAATCTATTCAAGAAGGGAAGTTCAGGGAAGATCTTTATTACAGGTTAAATACTATACCCATTTACATTCCTCCGTTGCGTGAAAGAAAAGAGGACATACATCTGCTTTTCAGAAAATTTGCCGCCGATTTCGCAGAAAAATACAGGATGCCTCCTTTACGCCTAACTCCCGATGCTGTAAAGGTTCTGGAAAACTATTATTGGCCGGGCAACATTCGTCAGCTTAAAAACGTAACAGAACAAATATCCATAATAGAAACCAACAAAGAGATAGATGCCGAAACATTGAAAAAGTATCTGCCCGACGAAAACTGGAACGAACTACCAGTACTTTACAACAAAAAGGAAAAAGAAAGCATTTCGGAAAGAGAATTATTGTACAAAATACTTTTCGATATGCAAAAAGACCTTTTGGAGTTGAAGAAAATAGTTTACTCCAACATTGCTAATAAACCTGAATCCACTACTACCGGTTACCCCGTCATAAAAGATCCGGGAATACAATTACCTGCTGAACCGGTAATTCCCGGCAACATCGTAACCGATACGGGAGATGTAAAAATTATTTCAAACCCTGTAAATGACGGCGACATAATTGCCGAACCCGAAATAATTGAAGAATCGTTATCATTACAAGATAAAGAGAGGGAAATGATAAAAAAGGCTTTAAACAAACATAACGGCAAAAGAAAAGCCGCGGCAAAAGATTTGGGAATTTCGGAAAGAACACTTTACAGAAAAATCAAGGAATATAATATCAAATAATTGAAAACACTGTGGCATATATCAAAAGTTAAAGCCGTAAAACCGCTAAAATCAGGTTTTATCATAATAGCAGTCGTATTTTTGCAAGCCTGCGGGGTTTATTCTTTTACAGGCGCTTCCGTACCGCCACAGGCAAAAACCATGTCTATCGGGTTTTTTACTAATAAAGCCAAACTCGTTGAACCTACATTAAGCCCTGTATTTACAGATATTTTAAGGGATAAGTTCACAACACAGCTTAACCTTAACATGGTTGAACGAAACGGCGACCTGGACATTCAGGGTGAAATTGTAAAATACCAAATAAAACCAGTCGCTATTCAAGGTGACCAAACAGCTGCACTTAACAGATTGTCGATAACGGTAAAAGTTCGATTTACAAACAAATACGAACCTGACAAGGATTTCGAACAAAACTTTACGGAGTTTGCCGACTATTCATCCACACAAGATTTTAACTCTGTAAAAGCGGGACTTATAGAGGCAATATCCAATGCCCTGGCCGATGATATTTTTAACAAAGCGGTAGTTAACTGGTAATTTAAACTTTGACCGTTTGATAAAAGTATTACCTAAAAAATAAATACCTTTGCAATCGGCTTCACGTGACATCATTTATGAATAGCGACCGATTCATATCATATCTGAAAAAACCGGAACTTTTAAACGAAGATTCCATAAAGGAACTTACCGGTTTGGTTGAAGATTTCCCCTATTTTCAATCAGCCAGGTTGTTGCTAACCATAAACTTGTTTAAAGAAAAAGACATTCATTATCATTCCGTGCTAAAAAAAACCGCAATATATGCAGGTAGCAGAAACGTATTGAAAAAACATATTGACGCCATTGAAAATTTACCGGGCAAAGCGGAATCGGTTAAAGATCCGAAACTTGAAAAAACGGAAAAAACTACTGAAGATATTTCCGTCAAAAAAGATGGGCAAATAAAAGACAGTAGCACTGATAATCAAAATGTATCGTCAAATACAATAGAGGAACTGAAGAAAATCATCGAACAGAGAATTCGCGAAATAGAAGAGAAAAACAAGACAAAAGAAAAACCTGCAAAACCCGTTAATAAAAAGAAAAAATTTCAGTTAATAGATGAGTTTATAGCTAAACAACCTACGATATCACGACCCAAAGCAAAATTCTACGACCCGCTTGAAACGGCTAAAGAAAGCGTTGTGGAAAAAGAGGATATCGTTAGCGAAACCCTTGCCAAAATATATATGGATCAAGGGTATTTTGAGAAAGCTATCAAAATGTATGAAAAATTAATTTTGAAATTTCCGGAAAAAAGTAGTTACTTTGCAGCCCTTATTGAAAAGGCTAATAACGAGTTAAACAAAAAACAATAAAAAATGTACGCTTTATTTGAAGTTTTGATTTTAATCATAAGTATTTTGTTAGGATTAATAGTTTTGGTTCAGAATCCTAAAGGTGGTGGATTGGCAGCTAATTTCTCGGGAGGTAGTCAATTTATGGGTGTTCGTCAAACTGCCGACATGCTAGAAAAACTCACATGGGGTTTCGGAATAGGCATCTTGGTTTTAAGTTTGGTTATAAGTATGATAATTCCGCGTCAAATTTCAGCCGACGGACAACCCGATATTGAATTGAAAAACAAAGTGGAAAATACCACGGCTCCGGTTTCGTTACCTGCAGCACCGGCAACTAATGACCAAAACGGACAGAAAAAATAAAAAAGAAAAAAATATCATTTTTTAAATGTCAGAATGTCACCGATATTCTGACATTTTTTTTGCCGTAATGTTTGGCACGGAATATGACAAAAGCAAGCAAAAAAACGAACTGTAAAATAACAACAATATGGCAAAATTAAACATTAAACCGCTGGGTGACAGGGTTGTAGTTGAACCCGTAGAAGCAGAACAAAAAACTGCCAGTGGAATTATCATACCTGACACGGCAAAAGAAAAGCCGTCGCAAGGTGTTGTTGTGGCAGTTCCTGATGCCAATGAAGACAAAAAACCGGCTTTAAAAGTCGGCGATATGGTTCTTTACGGTAAATATGCAGGAACGGAAATTACAATAGACGGTAAAGAATATTTGATATTAAACGAATCCGATATTCTGGCAGTTATTTAAAATCAAGAAACAATTTAAAAAACAAACTAAAAAGGAGAAAAAAATATGGCAAAAGACATTTTATTCAATCACGAAGCAAGAGAAGGCCTTAAAAAAGGTGTTGACGCTTTATCGAATGCAGTAAAAGTAACTTTAGGCCCAAAAGGTAGAAACGTTATAATCGACAAATCTTTCGGTGCACCTCAGGTAACCAAAGACGGTGTTACCGTGGCTAAAGAAATTGAACTTATTGACCCCGTTGAAAACATGGGTGCTCAAATGGTTAAAGAAGTGGCTTCAAAAACCAATGATGTTGCCGGAGACGGTACTACAACAGCTACCGTTTTGGCACAAGCTATTTTCAACACAGGTTTAAAAAACGTTACCGCAGGCGCCAATCCTATGGATTTGAAACGCGGTATTGACAAAGCCATCGACAAGGTTATTGAAAAGATAAAAGAAATGAGCCACGAAGTTGGCGACAGCACCGAAAAGATAGAACAAGTTGCTACTATTTCGGCAAACAACGACAGCACAATAGGTAAAATGATTGCCGAAGCTATGAGCAAAGTTAAAAAAGAAGGTGTTATCACCATTGAAGAAGCTAAAGGTATAGAAACATACGTGGAAGTTGTTGAAGGTATGCAGTTCGACCGCGGTTACATTTCACCTTATTTCGTAACCGACACTGAAAAAATGACAACTGTTTTCGACAATCCGTTGATTCTTATTTACGATAAGAAGATTTCGGTAATGAAAGAGCTTCTTCCCATTTTGGAAAAAGCCGTTCAAACCGGAAAACCTTTGCTTATCATAGCTGAGGATGTTGAAGGTGAAGCTTTGGCAACTCTTGTTGTTAACCGTTTACGCGGTTCACTCAAGATAGCTGCCGTTAAAGCTCCCGGATTTGGCGACAGAAGAAAAGAAATGCTTGAAGACATTGCTATCTTGACAGGTGGTGTTGTTATTTCGGAAGAAAAAGGTTACAAACTTGAAGACGCTACACTCGATATGTTGGGTGAAGCAGAAAAAGTAACCATTGACAAAGAAAACACCACCATCGTTAGCGGTAAAGGTGATCCGGAAGCTATTAAAGCTCGCGTTAAACAGATTAAAGCCCAGATTGAAACAACAACATCCGAATACGATAAAGAAAAACTTCAAGAACGTTTGGCTAAATTAGCCGGAGGTGTTGCGGTAATCTATGTTGGTGCTGCAAGTGAAGTTGAAATGAAAGAAAAGAAAGACCGTTTTGAAGATGCTCTTGCAGCTACACGTGCCGCCATCGAAGAAGGATTTATCCCCGGCGGTGGAGTAGCATTGTTACGTGCAGCATCGGTTCTTGAAGATCTTAAAGTCGAAAATGAAGATCAGGAAATAGGCGTTAACATTGTTAAACGCGCTATCGAAGAACCTTTGCGTATAATTGTTGAAAACGCAGGTCTTGAAGGTTCGGTTGTTGTTAACAAAGTTAAAGAAGGTAAAGACGACTTCGGTTTCAACGCAAGAACCGAAAAATATGAAAACCTTACCGAAGCAGGCGTTATCGATCCTACAAAAGTTACCCGTGTAGCTTTGGAAAACGCAGCTTCAGTAGCAGGAATGTTATTAACAACGGAATGTGTTTTGAGCGAACACAAAGAAGAAAATCCGGCTCCGGCAGCAGCAATGCCTCCTATGGGTGGCGGTATGCCGGGAATGATGTAATAAATCATCAGCTGTAAAAACAAAACCCCGTTTCCTTTTCGAAGCGGGGTTTTTTATTATTAAAAATTATCAACTCCTAAAGATTAGCTTTAAAATATTCGGTAATTTTTTCATAAAGGTGAGCCCTGTCTTTTCCTCTCACGTTGTGCTCATGATCGGGATAAATAAAATAATCGACCTGCTTTCCGTGTTTTATACATTTGTTGATAAACAACAAGCTATGTTGCCAAACAACGGTTTTATCCATAGCATCATGAATAACAAGAAGTTTTCCCTTTAAATTGTCAACATAATTTAACAAACTTGATTGCTTGTAACCTTCGGGGTTTGTTTGCGGAGTATCCATATACCTTTCGCCGTACATAACTTCATAATATTTCCAATCTATAACCGGACCTCCTGCAACAGCCACCTTAAACACACCGGGTCTTTTGAGCTTTAACGAAATGGTCATAAAACCTCCGTAACTCCACCCGTCAACGCCAATACGTGTCGAATCTACAAAAGGCTGTTTTTTCAACCAATTTACACCATACATCTGATCGTCAACTTCAACACTTCCGCAATGTCTGAAAATTGCTTGTTCAAATTCTTTTCCCCGATTGGCGGAACCCCTGTTGTCAAGGGTAAAAATAACATAACCTTGCTGTGCCAGATAATTGAGAAATAAACCTGCTCCACCGAGCCAGGAATCGGTTACAAGTTGGGCATGAGGACCACCGTACACGTAAACAATTGCAGGATATTTATTTGTGGAATCAAAACCTGGAGGTGTTATCAACCTGCAATAAAGTTCAGGAGTTGTATCAGGATATAAAGTAAAAATTTTAGTTGTCCCGAGGTCATAATCTTTCAATGGATGATTGTCATCTTTTATAACTCTAACGGTTTTCCCTTTACTATTTACAAGCAGGTATTTTCTTGCCGTTTCGGTATTACTGTAAATATCTATTACATATTTTCCGTCGTCACTTATCAAAGCCGAGTGTGTTCCGTGGTCGGGTGAAACTCTTGTTATTTTACCGTTTTTCAAATTTAAAGAGTAAATATTTTGTTGTAAAGGTGACTCTTTGGTAGCTTTAAAGAAAATCTTATCCTTACCGTAAAATCCCAAAAATTCCGTAACCACCCATTTACCTTTAGTCAGTTGTTTTAACAATTTACCTTCGGTATTGTACAGGTAAAGATGATCAAAGCCGTCCCTTTCGCTAAACCAAATAAATTGTTCCGGCTTTTGCGGATTAAAATATAAAGGACGTTCGGGTTCAACATATTTCGGGTCGCTTTCCTCGAAAAGGGTTTTTACAAGTTCTCCTGTCTTTATATCATATTTATTTAACATCAAATGATTTTGATCCCTGTTCAATATCGCTATGTATATAAAATCGCCGGAAGGGTCCCATGTAACAGCAGTAAGATAATGATCCTTGGGTTCTCCCGTTTTCATGAATACGGTTTTTCCCGTCACCGGATCAAACACTCCCAACGTAACATGGTGGCTTTTTTCTCCGGCCATGGGATATTTTATATTTTCAACTGTTGCAATACGTGTGTGAATGTTTACCAAAGGGTAATCGGCAACCATTGTTTCGTCTTTTCTGTAAAAGGCAATCTTTTTTCCGTCGGGTGACCAGAATGTACCGGTATTTATACCGAATTCGACACGATGCACGGTATGCCCGTTTACAATTCCGGGGTTTTTATCGGAAGTAACAGCCGTTTGGTCACCGTCAATTGCTATGTAAAGGTTATTCTTTATCGTATAAGCGGCATATCCGCTTTTTTTGTTAAAATCTATATTCTCCGCACTATCGGGAATATGATTAATCAATTTTAACCTTTCATTTTCAAAATCAAAAGAATACCAATTTTCTTTATTTCTGAAATAAGCGGTATTACCATTTAAAAATCCTATTGACGGCAGTCTTTTAACGGAATCAAAACCTTGTTCGTGAAGTTTCCGGTTAAGCACATCAACATTAATCAATGATGTTTCACTTCCACCTTTTGCCGAAACTTTGTAAAGTACGTTATCCTTGGCGTAAACATAACTATCCTTTCCGGGAATCCATTTTAACTGTGGAACCCTGACAGGATAAATTGAGGGATTCATCCAGATGGCATCCTTAACAGTCAGTTTTTTATCTTGTGAAAAAGATATTTGAACAAAAAGAACAACAAACAATACTGATAAAAATAATCGTTTCATGTGTTTAAATTTTAAAGACATCGCAAGTTATCAAAATTTGTAATAGTCCCTTGTTCCACTTAATTTTTTTACTTTTTTGTTCAAAAACGGTTTTAATGCCCGTATCATCCGGCATTTATATAAAATAATTGTTAAAACATGTTCTTTTTTGAATGTTAATAAAAAACTACCTTATATATTTGCACAAATTTTAATTCTCTTTTTTATGGCAAACAGATTAATGGATCCTATAGGCAGGTTAATGGGTTTACGCTACAAATCACATCCGTGGCATGGCGTTGACATAGGACCTGACGCACCGAATATTATAACATGTTATATTGAAATGGTACCTTCCGATACCGTTAAATATGAAGTTGACAAAGCTTCGGGATATTTACGTCTCGACCGTCCGCAAAAGTATTCCAATGTGGTTCCGGCTCTTTACGGATTTGTTCCTCAGACATTCAGTGCTCAAAGAGTAGCCGAATTTTGTAAAGAAAAAACGGGAAGGGATGATATTATTGGTGATGGAGACCCAATCGATATTTGTGTTCTTACCGAAAAGGATATTGTTCACGGTGATATTCTGGTTAAAGCAAAACCCATAGGAGGATTCAGAATGATTGACAGCAATGAGTCGGACGACAAAATTGTTGCCGTTTTGGATAATGACGCTTTTTACGGACAGTTTAACGATATTTCGGAAATTCCGGAATTGGTAATCGACCGTCTAAAACACTATTTTCTTACATATAAGGATATGCCCGGAAAAACAATAGATGTTGAAATAACACATGTTTACGGAAAAGATGAAGCATTCGAAGTAATAACCAGATCTCAAGAAGACTATAATAACAAATTTAAAAGTTTGGAATCGGTACTTTCCAACGTGTAAAAAAATCCATTAAAAGTTTCAAAATTTGTGGCGAACAAAATTATTTTGATAGCCGTATAAAATATTAACCATGACAAAAAACCTTGTAATTGTTGAGTCACCTGCTAAAGCAAAAACTATAGAGAACTTTCTCGGTAAAGACTTTACCGTTAAATCCAGTATGGGACACGTAATGGACCTCAACAAAAAAAAGCTTAGTGTAGATATAGAAAATGATTTTAAACCGGAATACGAAATAAGTCCTGACAAAAAAAAGATAGTAAACGAACTTAAAAAACTTGCAAAAGAAGCGGAAACCGTATGGCTGGCTTCCGATGAAGACCGCGAAGGAGAAGCTATCGCGTGGCATTTATATAACGCTCTGGGACTTGATGATAACAAAACCAAAAGAATCGTTTTTCATGAAATAACCAAAGATGCTATCGAAAATGCGGTAAAAAACCCCAGAAGTATTGACAAAAATCTTGTTTCTGCGCAGTTTGCACGCCGTGTTCTCGACAGATTGGTAGGATATAAACTGTCGCCGTTGCTTTGGAAAAAGGTAAAACCGGCCCTTTCGGCAGGCAGAGTTCAATCTGTTGCCGTTCGTTTAATCGTTGAACGTGAAGAAGAAATAAAAAACTTTAAAAGCGTATCTTTTTTCAAAGCTATTGCCGAATTTGAACTTGACGGTAAAAAATTTAAAGCCGAGTATTCCGAAAAGTTCGATACTGCAGATCAAGCAAAAGAGTTTTTACAAAACGAAATAGATGCCGAATACACGGTTTCTTCAGTAGAGAAAAAACCCGCCAAAAAGTCGCCTTCTGCACCTTTTACCACTTCCACCTTACAACAGGAAGCATCGCGAAAGCTTGGTTTTCCGGTGGCTGTAACAATGCGTGTAGCTCAAAACCTTTATGAATCGGGAAAAATTACCTACATGAGAACCGACTCCGTTAACTTATCAAACTTCGCTTTGCAAAAAGCCAAAGAAGAAATTGAAAAGGTTTTCGGAAAAGAGTATGTAAAAACCAGAAAATACGCTACAAAATCGAAAGGTGCTCAAGAGGCCCACGAAGCTATAAGACCTACTTACATGGAAAACCATACCATCGAGGGGACAAAAGACGAGCAACGACTTTACGAACTTATATGGAAAAGAACAATAGCATCGCAAATGGCGGATGCAAAACTGGAAAAAACCACTGTAAATATTGACTCGTCAAAAGCAAGCAAAAGCTATATTGCCAACGGTGAAGTTGTTAAATTCGACGGGTTTTTGAAAGTTTACACCGAAAGCACCGACGAAGATACCGAACAGCATGTTGATGGAATGCTGCCTCCCATGAAAAAGGGAGATAAACCCGAACTTGTAAAAATAGAAGCCAAAGAGAGGTTTACAAAACACCCTCCACGTTATACAGAAGCAAGTTTGGTGAAAAAACTGGAAGAACTTGGTATCGGTCGTCCGTCAACTTATGCACCGACAATTTCTACCATAATTAACCGCGGATATGTTGTAAAAGAGAGCAGACCCGCCGAAAAACGCAAGGTTACCGTTCTTGAGCTTAAAAACGGAAAACTTACGGAAAAACAGGTTACCGAAAATACAGGCTCCGAAAAAGCAAAACTGTTCCCGACGGATATAGGAATTCTTGTCAACCGCTTTTTGATGAAATATTTCCCCGATATTGTGGATTATAATTTTACCGCAACAGTGGAAAAAGAATTTGATGAAATAGCTGCAGGTAAAAAAGAGTGGAATAAAATAATTAAAGATTTTTACGGAAGTTTCAACGAAAAGATTGAAGAAACCCAGAAAAATTCCGGAAAATTCAGTGGCGAACGACTGTTGGGTGTTGACCCCGAAACGGGAAAAAACGTTTATGTTAAAATAGGGCGTTTCGGACCAATTGTTCAGATAGGTGATACCGAATCGGATGACAAGCCGAAATTTGCAGGGTTAAGAAAAGGACAATCTGTAGAAACAATCACTCTTGAAGAAGCACTTAAATTATTTGATTACCCCAGAACATTAGGAGAATACGAAAATGAAGATGTTTCGGTAGCTATAGGAAGATTCGGACCTTACGTTAAACACGGCAAAAAATTCTATTCGTTGAAAAAAGATGACGACCCTGCGTCAATAACTTTGGAAAGAGCCATTGAACTGATTGAGGAAAAACGTAAAGCGGACAAAGAAAAGGTTATAAAAACATTTCCCGAAGATCCGGATGTACAACTATTGAACGGAAGATACGGTCCGTATTTAACGATAAAAAAACAAAATTACAAACTACCCAAAGGCACGGATCCCAAAGCTTTAACACTGGAAGAGTGTTACGAAATAGCCAAAGATCCGAAGAACATGCCTAAAAAACGATATACACGGAAAAAGAAATAAAACTTAGGACTTTTCTAACAAAACCATATAACAGGACCACTTACTTCAAGAGCATTTGAACGGTGGTTCTGTTTTTTTGTTCCAGAAAAACGGTTTTTCCGGATATAAATTTTTCAATTAAAGACGGAGTATAATGACGTAATGTCAATAACTGCAAATCCTTATTGTATTTTATGAAAAAATTGTCTTTTAATTCATTAATAACCGATTCAAGTTTGATTTCATCAAAGTCGAATGAAACCGAAAAGCTAACGGCCGAATTTTGCATAACGTTAACATGCACTTTATTATCCGTCAAGGTTTTAAATATTTCGGAAAGATGATTTTCAGCGATAAAATCAAGATTTTTAGAGCTTAAACTCAACAAAACCTGATTTTCTTTGATGATTATTTTATGAATCTTTTCGTCTTCCGAACCGTCTTCCGAAATAACCGTCGGACTTATAAAAGGTTTGAAAAAATATCTTACCTGCAAAGGAATCTTTTTATCTTTCAAAGGCTGGATGGTTTTGGGATGAACAACTTTTGCACCGTAAAAGGCAAGTTCAATGGCTTCGTGATAAGACAGTTTTTCCAGCTTAACGGCATTTTTAAATTTTTTAGGGTCTGCATTCATAATGCCGGGGACATCTTTCCAAATTATAATTTCGGTGGCATCCAACACATTTGCCAACACCGCTGCAGTAAAATCAGACCCTTCACGTCCCAACGTAGTTGTTTTTCCATTACAGTCCGCGCCTAAAAATCCTTGTGTTACAACCAACTCATGATTATTTATTGCAGGCAAAATCTTTTCCTTGACGTTTTTTTCCGTAAGGTTCCAAATAACGGAAGCATTGGTGAAATTGGAATCGGTTTTTATTATTTCGCCCGCCGGTATTTCTCTTACGACCTCTTTTCTGCTTCTCAAATATGTTGAAACAATAAGACTCGATATTTTTTCACCGTAACTTACTATGCTGTCGTAAGCCTCGTAATAATCACCATATTCATCGTGTAAAGAATCCCAAAGGTCTCTGAAAATATTTTCAACCGCCGGCATCAACTCTTCCTCTCCGGACATTTTCAATTCGCGAATTAAATTAAGATGAAAACTTTTTAAGTTAAAATATTCCGAGGGTAAAGCGGGGTCGTTCTTTATTTTTAAACGCAGCAAATTTTCCAGAGCGTTGGTAGTTTTACCTATTGCCGATACCACCACAACCATTGGTTGACAGCTGAACTCCGTTATAACGGCATAAAGATGCTTTAAATTTTCGGCACTCGACAAAAGCGCCCCGCCGAATTTAAACACTCTTAACATATCTGTATCTTTTTCCGGAATCAAATTTCAGGCAAAGTTCAAACAAATTAAACTAAAAACAACCTCTTACCGGAAATAAATATTTCAATAATTCACTTTTTAATATCCGGCAAGCTATATTCTTTCTTTTATCAAACCTTTTTTATAAGCTGCCAAAAGCAGTTTAAGGTCTTCTATTTGCGCTTCGATATCTTTTCCTATATCGGTATCACGAACACGTTTTCTCTTGGCTTTGGCTTCAATAAATATTCTATCCGAAATAATATCAATTTCATCTTCAATGGCTTTTTGCCTCGATTCGAATTTTTTATGCTCAACAAGTACCAACCCGTACGAATTGTGAATAAGTGTATATCCGGCAACACCCGTAACTTTTTGATAAGGTTTAGACATTCCACCGTCAATAACAAACAGTTTACCGTTAGCTTTTATGGGACTCTCCCCTTTTTTCACCTTAACGGGAATATGACCGTTAACTATATGTGATTTTTCCGGATCAAGCCCGAACTCTTCCAATACTTTTTTAGCATATTTTTCATCATTATAAACCAAATCGTAATAGCTGTTTCTTTCCTCTTTATGTGTGGATTTATCGGCAACAAAATACCTCTCAAATGTTGTCATTTTCTTTTTCCCGAACAGCGGAGAATGTTCACCCTGCCATAAATACCAGAAATAGTCAAGACTTTCATTACTGTTTTTTGTGCTGAACCTGTGTTGATACCCGCGCCGCACGGCTATTTCAAACCTGTCACATAATTTTTTACCGGAAACTTCCTGCCCGTTAACTTCAAATTTCTCGAAATCTCCTTTTTTATTCATCGGAATACAACCGTGATATAAAAGGTTTGAATTAAAAGCAAGATACATACTGCCGTGCGAGAATAAAAACTCAATATGTTTTTGAAGTCTCTTGGAGTTTTTAAAACTGGTTTTAAGTTTATTGATAACCTCCTCTTCTTCTTCGGTAAGTTTATAAGGGTTTGAAGGATCTATTGTCGGGAAATTTTTATCTAAAAGTTCATATTTTTTTCCGTCTATTGTTACGGTACCTTTTTTAAAATCAATTTTATCCAACAAAAGACGGTTTTGCATCTTAAAATGAGGATTGCGCATTATGGCTTGCCCGTCAAGTTTAAATTGTATGATGGCTATGGCTTTGTGCATCTTTTTAATCAACTCCACATTCTTATCATACATCTCCGTTATGGGAGTAAACCTCTCGCACGGGTCATCCTTGTAAACATCCATTGCAAAGGCCACCAAAGGCATCAGGTTTATCCCGTATGCATCTTCTATGGTGTCGATATTTTGATACCTCAACGAAATACGCAATACCGTTGCTATCAAAGCCTCATTTCCCGAGGCGGCACCCATCCATATTATATCGTGGTTACCCCACTGGATATCAACGGAAGGAAGTTCCATTATTTTATCCATAACCTTTTCGGCACTGGGACCCCTGTCGAAAATGTCTCCGATAATGTGCAACCTGTCTATCAACAACCGCTGAATAAAATTACACATTGCTACAATAAAAGCATCGGCACGGTTTATATTTATGATTGTGGAAATAATACTTTCAAAATACTCTTCTTTATCCTCACCGCTTTCGTTCAAAAGTTCGTCGATAATATATTCAAAATGCTTAGGCATCGCTTTACGAACTTTTGAGCGTGTATATTTGGAAGCCGAAGCCCTTGCAACTTTGGTAAGTCTCTGTAAAGTTATGGAGTACCACTCTTCAAGTTCCGTTTCGGTTTGATGTATTAAATCGAGTTTTTCTTTAGGGTAGTATATCAATGTTGCAAGCTGACGTTTCTCTTTCTTTCGCAACGTATTACCGAAAACATCCTCAATTTTTCTTTTTACCACACCCGAGGCATTAGCCAACACGTGGCTGAAAGTTTCATATTCGCCGTGAATATCCGTTAAAAAATGTTCGGTACCTTTCGGGAGATTCAATATCGCTTCCAGGTTTATTATCTCGGTGCTGGCAGCTTGAATGCTGGGAAATTTATCCGATAGTAAATTAAGGTATTTCAAGTTGCTTCTTAGCTCTTCCGAAGTATATTCTTTTTCGTTGAATGTTACCATTTTTAAAAAGTAGTTTTTTATTGAAACATCAGATTTAAAACGTTTGCAAAGATATAAAACTATCAATAGAAGGGACTTTTAAAGCAGGTATTAAAACTTTGTTTTATTTTGTATCGTAAATGATTATCCAATGAATTCGGAAAGAAAAAAAAAGACAGGGCTTTTCTTCGGTTCGTTTAACCCGGTTCACAACGGACATCTGATTCTTGCCAATTACATGGCGGAATTTACCGACCTCGATGAAGTTTGGTTTGTAGTCTCTCCGCATAATCCTTTAAAAGAAAAAAAGAGTTTGCTTGCCGACCATCACAGGCTTTATCTTACCCGCTTGGCTGTTGAAGACGAAAAGAAATTGCATGTTACCGATATAGAATTTAAGATGCCCAGGCCTTCATATACAATAGATACTCTTGCGTGGCTTTCGGAAAAATATCCCGACAAAGATTTTGTATTGATCTCGGGAACCGATATTTTTAAGAGTTTCCACAAATGGAAAAATTATAAAACCATACTCGAATATTACTCCATTTATGTATATCCGCGTCCGGGCAGCGATTTGGGCGATTATGATTCATTTGAAAACATAAAACTTTTTAACGCACCTTTAATGGAAATATCATCAAGTTTTATTAGAAACGGTATAAAACAGAAAAAAAACATGCGTTTTTGGATGCCCGATACTGTTTACGAATACATAAAGGAAATGCATTTTTACGAAAAATAATATTATGGCACACGAACATTCACATCACCACCATGATTTATCGGGTAAAAACCTGGCTATAGCCATTTTTCTCAATATTTTAATAACTGCCGGGGAGATAGCGGGAGGAATTATCTCGGGAAGTATGGCACTGCTTACCGACGCACTTCATAATTTCAGTGATGTGATAGCACTCTTACTTAGTTATACAACTAATAGAATAGCCAAAAGAAAGTCAACGGTAAAACAAACATACGGTTTTAAAAGAGCGGAAATCCTGTCGGCTTTTGTAAATTCGGCGGTTTTGATAGGTATTTCAATATTTCTTATTGCGGAAGCAATTAAAAGATTTTATTCGGAAAAATTTATTAATTCAGAAATAGTTATTTGGTTTGCTTTCGCAAGTATTGTTATAAATTTTGCAAGTGTTCTTTTTCTTAAAAAAGATTCGAAAGATAGCCTGAACATAAAATCGGCATATCTCCATTTATTAACGGATGTCATGACATCGGTTGCCGTAATGGCAGGCGGAATATTGATGAAATATTACGGTATTTTCTGGGTTGACCCGATACTTTCCATAGGAATAGCATTATATCTGATTTGGGCTAGTTACGGCCTACTGGTTAAAACCGTAAAAATATTGATGCAGTTCACCCCGGGTGATATAAACCTGAAAAAGATAACGGAAGAAATTTCATCTTTGGAAAATGTTAAAAACGTTCACCACGTACACATTTGGCAACTCGATGAAAAACATTATTTCTTAGAAGCACACCTTGATATGGAAAAGGATATCACCATATCCGCATTTCAAGAAATCATTGATAAAGTGGATGCCATTTTACATAAACATAACATTTCACATTTTAACATTCAGCCGGAATACGACAGAAAAGATAGCAAAAAAATTATTGCCGAACACTAAAAAAGCTCCGTTTGATGACGGAGCTTTTTTTATACGGTCTGTTAAAAAAATTAACCCAAAGGATATTGTTTGAATATTTCTTCCGAGTTAAGCAAAATGTCCACATATTGAGCCCTTCTGTAAGCGAAAGGATCTTTCAAGGTTTTTCTTGACAACTTACCTCTGAAATCATCAATTTTTTCATATCCTTTTTCAGACATCCACTTTTTAATGTCATCCAAAATTTTAGTTAAAACCTGAGGTCCGTTTTTATAAATCGTACTTACCACTTGAACGGCATCGGCACCTGCCAATAACATTTTCAAAACATCTTCACCTGTATAGATTCCGGTATTGGTACATAATTGAGTTTTAATTTCGCCGTATAATAATCCCGCATAACGCAAAGGCAATCTGTTTTCGTTTTGACAACTCAGGTTATAATCAACCTTTAATTCTTCTTTGTTGATATCAATGTCGGGTTGAAATAGTTTGTTAAAAAGCACAAAACCGTCAGCGCCAACACTTTCCATCTCATGAATGGTATAAAGAATATTAGCATAAAAAGGGCTGAGTTTAACACTCACGGGGATATTTACGGCTTTTTTAACATCCCTTAAAGTATCAATTTCGGCTTTAATTATCGCTCTGCCCTCCAAACCGAAATCACTCGGGTTGTTATAAAAATTAAGCTCCAAAGCATCGGCTCCGGCATCTTCCAGTTTTTTGGCATATTCTTGCCAGGTGTCATCATAAACGGCATTAATACTTGCTATTAAAGGTATATTAAGAGCTTTTTTAGCTTCTTTGAAGTTAGCCAAAAACTGCTCCGGGCCCGTTTGATAAAGCTCTTTATGAAAAAAAGCACTGGATTCTATGTTAAAATCATCATATTCCGATAATTCTTCACTCAATAAAAAATTTTCAAGATTTACCTGTTCTTCAAAAAGCGATTTGTAAACAATGGCTGAAGCTCCGGCTTCTTCAAGTTTCTTTAAAATATTTATATCTATGACAAGGTTACTTGCGCCTACTATAACGGGGTTTTTTAGTTTTAAACCTAAGTAATTGACTTCTAAATTCATAACTTTTTTAATTAATGTAAAAAACGTGAAACTGATTTACAGCGGTAAAAATAAACAGTTCTAAAAAATTATTAACAATAATCCTTTATAAATTGATTATAAATTTCAATAATTTAACAATTCCGGTTATTAACATAATATTTAAAGTTTTAGTTTTGCATCACATATTTAAAAAATGTAAATATTAAAAATAGTAATAACATCAAAAGCAATAATACACGCTTTTAACAAACAAATAATTATGGACAGAAAGAAAAAATTTATCACTTGTGACGGCAACTACGCTGCTGCACATATTGCATACATGTTTAGTGAAGTTGCTGCTATCTATCCTATTACTCCTTCATCAACTATGGCAGAATATGTTGATGAATGGTCTGCTACGGGTAGAAAAAATATTTTCGGCGACACTGTAAAAGTCGTTGAAATGCAATCCGAAGCCGGTGCTGCCGGAGCCGTTCACGGTTCATTACAAGGTGGCGCTTTAACTACTACCTTTACTGCTTCACAGGGTCTGCTCCTGATGATTCCAAATATGTATAAAATGGCCGGTGAACTTTTACCTGCCGTTTTCCACGTAAGTGCACGTTCTCTTGCCGCTCAGGCATTATCAATATTCGGTGATCATAGTGATGTTATGGCTACCCGTCAAACGGGTTTTGCTTTCCTGGCAACAGGCAGTGTTCAGGAAGAAATGGACTTGGCTGCAATAGCTCACTTTGTTGCTTTACGCACACGTATTCCTTTTG
This sequence comes from Bacteroidales bacterium, assembly GCA_015489465.1. Classification (GTDB taxonomy): domain Bacteria; phylum Bacteroidota; class Bacteroidia; order Bacteroidales; family F082; genus B16-G9. Next base: position 32,476 of record WFZS01000119.1, read on the forward strand.
TTCACTTCTTTGACGGTTTCCGTACATCACACGAAATTCAAAAAGTTGAGTATTTTGATATTGACGACCTCAAAGATCTTTTCCCTTGGGAAGATGTTAAGAAATTCCGAGAAAATGCTCTGAGCCCCGAAAACCCGGTTACCAGAGGTACGGCTCAAAACCCCGACATATATTTCCAAACCAGGGAAGCTGCAAACAGATTCTACGAACCGATTCCGGATCTCGTGGAAGAATACATGCAGGAAATAACAAAACGCACGGGTCGTGAATATCATCCGTTTACATATTACGGACACGAAGAAGCCGAAAACATTATTATCGCTATGGGTTCCGTTACGGAAACCATTAAGGAAACCATTGATTACCTTTTGGAAAAAGGTGAAAAAGTAGGTTTGGTTAGCGTTCACCTATACCGTCCTTTCTCCGAAAAATATTTATTGAAAGCCATACCGAAATCGGTTAAACGCATTGCCGTTCTTGACAGGACAAAAGAAGCCGGTTCCAACGGTGAGCCTTTGTACCTTGATGTGAAAGATGTATTTTACGGAAAAGAAAACGCCCCTGAAATTGTTGGCGGACGTTACGGATTGTCATCAAAAGACACTACACCGGCAATGATTCTTTCGGTTTACAACAACCTGAAACAAAAAGAGCCTAAGAACCATTTCACAGTAGGTATTGTTGATGATGTTACTTTTACATCATTACCTCTTTTACCCGAGATAGACATTGCTCCCGAAGGAACATTCCAGGCTAAATTTTACGGAATAGGTTCCGACGGTACCGTTGGTGCAAACAAAAACTCAATCAAAATTATCGGTGACAACACCGACCTTTATGCTCAGGCATATTTTGCTTACGACTCGAAAAAATCGGGCGGTATTACCATATCGCACCTTCGTTTCGGTGAAAAACCCATTCATTCGACATATCTGGTAAATACACCCGATTTTGTTGCTTGTCACGTTCCGGCATATCTTAAAAAATACGATATGCTTGACGGTCTTAAAAAAGGCGGCACTTTCCTTTTGAACAGCATCTGGGATGCTGAAACTACAAAGGAAAAATTACCTGACAGTTTCAAAAAATACATGGCCGAAAATGATATTAACTTTTATATCATCAATGCTACAAAGATTGCAGATGAAATCGGTTTGGGAAGCCGTACCAACACAATAATGCAGTCCGCTTTCTTTAAAGTTTCCGGAGTTATCCCTTACGAAAAAGCCGTTGAGCAGATGAAAGCCTTTATCGTAAAATCTTACGGTAAAAAAGGTGAAGATATCGTAAATATGAACTATAAGGCTGTTGACCGTGGTGGTGAAGTTGAAAAAGTTGAAATCCCGAAAGAGTGGGCTAACATAGAAGTAAAAGAAAACAACGACGAAGAAAACTTGCCTGATTTCATTAAAAATGTTGTTCGTCCCATCGAAAAACTTGAAGGTGACAAACTTCCCGTTTCAGCTTTCTTGGGACGTGAAGACGGAACATTCCCTCCCGGAACGGCCGCTTACGAAAAACGTGGTGTTGCCGTAACGGTTCCGGAATGGCAAGCAGAAAACTGTATCCAGTGTAACCAATGTGCTTATGTTTGTCCTCACGCCGCTATACGTCCGTTCCTTGTTGATGAAGAAGAAGAGGCAAATGCACCAGAAGGTATGAAATTCATAGAAACTAGAGGTAAGATGAAACCTCTTAAATTCCGTATCCAGGTTAGTGTACTCGACTGTACAGGTTGCGGTAGCTGTGCCGATGTTTGTCCATCTAAAGAAAAATCGTTGATAATGGTTGAAACGGAAACTCAAATGAAAGAAGTTGAGAATTGGGATTACCTTATCAACAACGTTAAACCCAAGAAAGACAAATTCGATAAATTCAAATCGTTTAAAGACAGCCAATTTGCTCAACCATTATTTGAATTCTCGGGAGCTTGTGCAGGTTGTGGTGAAACACCTTATATCAAACTTGCAACACAACTTTACGGCGACAGAATGGTAATTGCCAATGCAACGGGTTGTTCTTCAATATACGGCGCTTCGGCTCCTTCAACACCTTATACGGTAAACGATGAAGGAAGAGGTCCGGCTTGGGCAAACTCATTGTTTGAAGATAATGCCGAATACGGTTTCGGTATGGCTACGGCTGAAAGAAAAATCCGTGAAAGATTACAAAGGTTGATGGAAGAAGATCTGGCCAACGGTGCTACCGGTGAAAGAAAAGAAGCTTTTGAAGAATGGTTGAGAGTTAAAGATTTGGGAGAAGAATCGAAAGCTGCCGCAGCAAAAGTTGAGAAAGTTCTTGCCAATGCCGATGACGACGTAGCCAAAGAAATAATGCTTTACAAAAAACACCTTATCAAAACATCGTTCTGGATTATCGGAGGTGACGGATGGGCTTACGACATCGGTTACGGTGGTGTTGACCACGTACTTGCTTCGGGTGAAGATGTAAACTTGCTTGTTCTTGACACCGAAGTATATTCAAATACCGGCGGTCAAGCTTCAAAAGCTACCATGACAAGTGCCGTTGCCAAATTTGCAACTGCCGGTAAAGATGTTCGTAAAAAAGATCTCGGAGCCATTTACATGACTTACGGTTATGTTTACGTGGCACAAGTAGCTATGGGAGCCAATTACAACCAGTTTTATAAAGCCATTAAAGAAGCGGAAGCTTATCCGGGACCTTCATTGATAATAGCTTACTCACCTTGTATTGCTCACGGTTTGCGTCGTGGTATGAACAAAGCACAAGATGAGGAAAAATTTGCGGTAAATGCAGGTTACTGGACTCTTTACCGCTACAATCCGCTTTTGGAACAAGAAGGAAAGAATCCTTTCTCGCTCGACTCCAAAGAGCCGGATTGGGAAAAATTCAAAGAGTTCCTCAATATGGAAGTTCGTTTTACAGCTTTGAAGAAAACATTCCCCGAAAAAGCTGCCGTTCTTCAAGAAAAAGCACTGCAAGATGCAAAATGGCGCTACAACTTCTACAAACGTATTGCGGAAGTTTACGAGCCTAAAAAACAATAAGGATTATAAATCCAAATACAAAAATAGCCGCCCGGAAGAGCGGCTATTTTTTTTGTATCCGGCTATTCAAAATAAAAATTTTCATAAAGAAACCAATAAAATTTTATTTTTAACTTTGTATAGAACAAAAAAATAATCATAATGGAAAATACCGAAGTAAATTTAAACGAAGATCAAATTATCAGACAAGTAAGCGCCCCTTTATACAGCTCGAAAGGGTGGATGAAATTTTTGGGAATCATGCTTATTTTAACAGGTGTGTTTTACGGAATCTCAATAGTCGGGTTATTAGTGGCATGGATTCCTATTTGGCAAGGAATACTTTTGATAAGTGCAGCAAACAGACTTGATGCTTCTTATCATGCGGGTGACAAATATTCATTTTTGGAAGCACAGACAAAAATCGGTTCCTTTTTTACAATCTCAGGTGTATTAATGTTAATAGGAATGATACTAACGATATTATTTTTCGCCATTGCAATTTCATCAGGCTTTTTAGTTGAGTATATAACCAATATTGAACAGCAATTTTAATGCGAAAAATTGAGAATTTTGAAGCATATAATCCCGTAAAACTGCATTTCGGGAAAGGTGTAACGGACAAATTGGGAGATTCGGTAAAAAATTACGGAAACAAAGCACTGCTTGTTTACGGCAAAGGTTCGGTAAAGCAACACGGATATTATGATATTGTTGTTGAACAACTCAAAAAAGCAGGAGTTGACATAGTTGAATATCCGGGAATAAAACCGAATCCCGTAATTGAGGATGTACGTGAAGCCGTTAAAAAAGGAAAGGAAAACAATGTTGATGTTATTGTGGCTTTGGGTGGCGGAAGTGTTATAGACTCCTCAAAAATTATTGCTGCATCACTGGCTACAGGTATTGAGCCTTGGGAAATAATGATGTGGCAAAAACATCCGGACAAAAGCCTTCCTGTTATCTGTGTGCTTACGCTGGCTGCAACCGGAACGGAGATGAACGCCGCAGCAGTGGTTCAGAATAATGAAACCGGACAAAAAAACGGTTATGTAAACCCTGTCCTTTTCCCCAAAGAGTCTTTTCTAGACCCTTCGTTCACATTGACGGTTCCGGCTGATTACACAGCTTACGGCATTGTAGATTTGATTGCACACGCTTTGGAAAATTACTTCGGCAAGGGCGAACCGCCGGTAATTGACGCAATAACTTTCGAAATAATAAAAAACGCCGTTAATTCCGGTGAAAAACTGATGAAAGATTTATCAAACTACAATTTGCGTGCAGATATTATGCTTGACGCAACATTGGCTTTAAACGGACTTACGCAATACGGAAAAGCGGGAGGCGACTGGGGTGTTCATGCCGTCGGTCACGAAATTTCATTACTTTTCGATACACCTCACGGTGCAACTCTAAGCATCGTTTATCCGGCATGGTTAAAACTTCATAAAAATAAAATTCCCGGAAGGATAAGCAAATTGACAAATGCTCTTTTCGAAACGCCGGATGTTGACAAAGGAATATTAAAACTGGAAGAGTTTTTCACATCAATCGGCTCGCCGGTAAGATTAAGCGATATAGGTCTTGAAAACGAAACCGGTAAAATTTTTGAGCAACTCCGGAAAAACAAGGTTTCGGGAATGAATCATCAATTAAACGACGAAGATTACAAAACATTGTTGGAGTTAATGAGATAGAATGGATATTGTAGATAAAAAAGCGGAACAATACGCCTTTGAACATACCGAGGAAGAACCGGGAATCCTGCATGAAATTTGGAGACAAACTAACCTTAAAACTTTTTATCCCAACATGGTTTCGGGTAAAGTACAGGGATGGTTTTTGCAGATGATTGTAAAAATGTTAAACCCTGAAGAAATACTCGAAATAGGGACTTTTACAGGATATTCTGCAATAGCAATGGCTTTGGCAATGCCCCGAAACGGCAAACTGACAACAATAGACAATAATGAGGAAATAGAGCCTTTGACAAGAAGTTTTATAGCAAAAGCAAACCTCAATGATAAAATAGATTTTATAATAGGCGATGCGGTAAAAGTTATACCGGAGTTTGACAAAATTTTCGATTTGGTATTTATTGATGCCGACAAAGAGCAGTATGTTGACTATTACAATACCGTTTTCCCGTTTGTTAAAAAAGGCGGTTTCATTATTGCCGACAACGTTCTTTGGGGAGGCAAAGCCGTTGACGAACCTCAGAAAACGGATAAAGAAACATCAGGTATAAGAGCTTTCAACGACCTTGTCGCCAACGACAAAAGAGTTGAAAAGGTAATGCTTACCATCCGCGACGGACTGTTTTTGATACGAAAAAAATAAATCTGAGTAAATCCTCTCTGTATCTTTACTCGTTAATAACCGATCAAAGTTTTGGATAAAGGGATGATGGGACGAGGTAACTTTCCGACCTTTGGCTTTGAACAATTATGAACTTTTGAACAAAAAATAAACTCAGAATTGAATATCGAAAGCCGAACGCCGATTAACGATTTAAGATTGAATGAATAAAGATGAAGTTGAAACCTTCGACCTTCTAACATTCAACTTTCTACTTTCCGACTTTTAAACCTTTCATCGACTAACTTCTTTAACTCTCTCAACTTCAAAATTATCAAAATATGTAACCGCATCCGATTTAGTCCAAAGACCTACTTTACCGGCATTTTCAAATATTCCGTCTTTCACCTCATAAAGCTCCTTACCGTTGAGGTAAACCGTAAAAATATCACCTTTAACAACAACTCTTAAAGTATTCCAGCCATGACCCAACGGACTGACATCCATACCGTAAGTTTTGCCTTTACCAAGAAGAGGCAAGTCGGTTCTCCTCCCGTTAACAACCTTGTACAAAACAACATTATCCTCCAGAGGATTGGCACGTACAACATAATAATTACCTTCACCCATATATCTCCAAATCAATCCCCCTCCTTGGTCATTATTACCCTTTATACCTTTTAACCTGACCGACATATCAACATCCTTGACTTTAAAACCGTCGTAAACAATTTCATTAAAATGATAATTGGGGTTGCTTGACGCCATTTGAGCAAGCACTTTATTACCGCCGTCATCTTCCACTTGCCAGTGGGTTTTCCCGTTGCCGGTAAAATGTTCCGACCATCCTTCGGGTATAGAGCCAGGTTTACAATTATCAAAAGTAAAAACAGTGTCACTCGTCATTACGGACAATTTTGAATAATCGTCAAGTTTACCTTTATTTTGCGCATTGTTACATCCGGCTATTAATAAAACAGCCACCGAAAGAAACATTAACTTTTTCATGATTTTATAATTTTTAATTCGTCTGTTTTTTGCTTTAAGATTTTAATATTCAAGAAAAAATTTGACATAATCGTTGTTTGAATTTTTTATTTGTTCAACGGTACCGCTTTCCTCCACCCTGCCGTTATTGATAACCACAACTTGGTCGGCAATGGAAAAAGCCTCTCTATGATCGTGAGTGACATAAACAACGGTTAAGTTAAAATCGCTTTTCAGCCTGACTATATGCTCCAAAATACCATGTTTTATTTTAACATCAAGGTTTGCCAACGGCTCGTCCATAAGCAGGATTTCAGGTTGCAGCACCAACGACCTTGCTATGGCAACAAGTTGTTTTTGTCCGCCCGAAAGTTGCGACGGATATTTCTTCAATTGTGCCGTAAGCCCGAACACTTCTGCAATTCCGTTAACTTTTTCTTCAACATCCTTTTCTTTTCTCACTTTTAACCCGAAGGCTATATTTTTATAAACGGTAAAATGAGGCCACAAGGCAAGATCCTGAAATATAAATCCCAATCCGCGTTTATCCGGACTAACCAGATTTTTGCCGTTTTCGGCTACTTTTTTTCCGTTAATCATCACCGTCCCTTTTCGTATTATCTCAAGTCCGGATATAATTCTCAATAAAGTGGTTTTACCGCTACCGGAACTACCCAAGATACATGTCGTTTCATTCTTATTAATGGTAAGCGTTAAATCTTTAATCACCTCGGTTTTACCGTAGCCATAAAATATATTTTCAAGGTTTATTGCGGATGTTTCCATATTTTTCAGATAAAATGACATAAAAAAGATATAAAACAACAACAAGTATCAATGATACTGAAAATTCAAGCAAAACCATGGAACTTGTCAAAGACTGTGATGCATTAGCCATCACGGTAAACACTTTTACGGGCAACAACCCGGTACCGGGAGGATGTACGGTTATTGTTGTCCCCAACTCTCCGAAACTAAAAATAAAAGCAAAAATAAAAGCTGCAAAAACAGCAGGTAAAATCAGAGGCGTCAGAATATTAAAAATTCTTTTATAAGCTGGTACTCCTTCAATTATTGCAGCTTCGTCAAAGGAAACGGGTATTTGTTTCATGGAATTTTCCAGAATCTTAAAAGAAATAAAAGAAAACTTCGCCCAATAACCTATAACTACAATAGCCATTCCCGAATAGATAAGATCAAATACCGGACGGTTATAAAAGACTATAAAACTTATTCCCAGCACCGTTGAGGGCAATGCAAAAAGAAACAACATTGTAACATTAAAAAGCTTTTTTATCCGTTTGCCTCCTTTGGCGTAAACAACATAATAAGCTGCAGCAAAACCCGTTACAAATATCAATAAAGCACCTGCAAATGACACCTCCAGAGATGTTATTACCGTGTTACGCAACAATTCAACAGCTTTCCATAAATCAGGCATACCGTTTTTTAATGATTGGAAAATCAATATTATTAACGGTATAACAACGGTAAGTAAAAACCAAAATGTTATAAATGTCAAAGCTACCCGTTTGATTTTATCAAAATAATATCTTTTACGTACATCGCCTTTACTTCCCACCGACAAAAAAGGAGCATCGGAAAGATACTTACCCTCGGCAACCAATAACAAAACGGACACTACCAGTAAAACCGATGATTGCATTATGGCATCGGAATGATTATAAAAAGCGGAAAACCGTGTAAAAATTTCAGTAGTTATAACCTTGACACCGTAATAGGACGGAACCGAATACTCGGAAACGGAAAAAATAAATACTAATATAAAGGAAGCTAATATAGCAGGTTTAACAAGCGGCAAAACAATCTTAAACACAACTTTATACGGTGATGTCATCAACAAACCGCTCTCCTCCAGAGAAGTGTCAATATTTGAAAAAGCATTTCCCACTATTAAAACGGACAACGGGGTATAAATAAACGTTAAAACCAACACCGTTAAAACTACCGGGGATACAGGCTCCCCCGTACCCCTAAGCAAAAAAACCGTATCACTCCATGATACTGCCAAAATGTAAGGTGAAATCAAAAGAGGTAAAAGAAAACCAACCTTAAAAAAGAGAGCATATTTAATTTGCGTTTTATAAAGAAAAAACCCGAAAATAATACCGAAAAAAGTTGACAATGATGCAACAAAAAAAGAAATAATCAAACTTTTAAATAATAATACAAAACTTTGATAAGAAAACAGCACTCCCGGACTTTCAAAACCGTTTAAAGCGGTAAGATAAGTGTACAATACGGGCAGTAATGCAAAAACAGCAAAAAGCAGAAAGATTAACTTTAAACCGCCATATTTTAAAGTTGTTCCACCCACTTTTTCAATGTTTTTTGAATTTTTTCAAGTTTTCCGGCGGCTTTGTTATAATCCACTTTCATAGGAATAATATTATCAAGTTGAGGAATACCTTTGGGAACCTGAACTCCTTTATGCAGTGGCATCTGAGCACACGATTTTGCCAACATTTTTTCGACTTTACGGCTTAACAAAAAATCAATAAGTTTTTTGCCGTTTACGGTATTTGGTGAGCCGTTTATCAAACAAACGGCATTCGGCATAATCAAACATCCGAAACCGTTATACTGATCCGGAAACAAGTATGCTACATCATTACTTTCCTTAACAGCTTCAAAAGCATCATCGGTATCAGTTAAACCGCATGCCGCTTCGCCCTTTAACACTTTGTTTTTTACGTCACCGTTACTCGTAGTTATAATAACATCATTTCGTTTAAGATCGTTTAAATATTGCATTGCCTTTTCGTTTCCTAGCACGGTAAAAAGCGCAGCAATATGAAATGTAGTTGTACCGAACAACGGATTCGCTATGGCTACTTTACCTTTATATTTTTCTTTTGTAAAATCAAAAACCGATGTAGGCACATCACTGCCGTTTAACAGTTTTTTATTGTAAATAATAACTCTTGCCCTGGCGGAAAATCCTGTCCAATAATGGGAAGAATCTTTAAAAACTTCAGGAATATCCTTTGCTTCAGGCGATAGATAGGGTTGTGTCAACCCGCGATTTTTTAAAACAATCACCCTTACGGGGTCACCGCTCCAGAATACATCGCAACGCGGGTTATCCTTTTCGGCAATTATTCTGTTAAGGACTCCCGTGGACTTTGCCTCTTCGGTATCATAAAGAGCTTCAACCTTTATTCCCGTTTCTTTTTCAAATTCTTTTAATACCGGCTCCGAAAAAACCTGATCGACACTTGTATAGACAACTACCCGGTTATTATCCCTTTTGCAGGAAACAAACAGAACCGAAACCAAAACAACAAATAAATAAAAATATTTCATCAAAAAAGCATTTTAAAATGTCATCACAACAATAACAAATTTAGCTTTTTTACCGAAGCATAAAACTTTTAATGTGGAAACCGTGAAAATACAGATGTAAATATTACTCGATTTGATATTTGTCCGAAAAATTATCTATTCCCACATAATATAAGTCAAACCCACCCAAACCTCCGGGTCTGTTTGAAGAAAATATCATTAAATCGTTATTAAATTCCATAACATGAACAGGCAAAGGTCTGAACTCATCATATTCGGTATTTATTTTATCACCGAAATTAACGGGCTCTTGCCATTCACCGTTTTCATATTTGGAATAATACAAATCATAACCTCCGTAACCTCCCGGTCTGTCGGAAGCAAATACCATAAAATTACCGTTAACAAAAGGGCACCTGTCGTTATATTGGGAATTTACAGCATCAACTTTTATTTTCGGATAATTATAATCTGAAGTTAAAAACCTTATAAAACTTAATGAATCAGGGATATTTATTTTATAGATATTGGAAATTCCTTCATCCGTTTTGTCAAAATACATTTCCGTAAAATTATCAACCGGAACGTAATAATTATTAATAACTATATCCGGACCGTAAAACGAAACATACTGCTGTTTCTCATCACCAAGAAAAGGAATATTTAAAGGACCTGTAATTTCGCCTGTACTTAAACCGTCATCAGCTGTAATATAATACATCATCCTTGAATAATAAATATTGCTATCGGCATTAGATGAATAAAAAAAGTAGCACGTTTTATATTGCTTGTCAGCAATAGTTGTATCCGAAGGAACATAATAAGGAGCAAATTGGTTCCCTTCCGTTTCTATTCTATGAACCAATTTACCGACATTATCATCATATCCGTAATGGTAATCTTTATGAAAAGTAAGATTTCCTGTTTCCCAATCCCAAACAACGTAAAAATTTCCGTCGTAGATGTCATAATTAGCCGCACCGGTTTTTCTATTTGAAGAAAATAATAACCTTTTACCGAAATGTGTTTCGGGAAGTATGGAATTGTAATCGTCAAACTCGGAATTTATTTCTACAATATCTATGGGATTTTCCGGAAACCAGGCGGCCTGATGTTTATATTTTATACCATGATTTCGACAGCCATCCATAACCAAAACAGCTGAAATAAATAATAGAAAAGCAAAAAGATTTTTCAAAACAGAAGTCTTTAAAATTTCAGATAACAAAAATCGAACAATAAGCATACCGCTTTTACCAACCCGATGCAAGTACATCAACAAGATGCATAACTTTTATAGGCAAGTTATGTTTTTTAATATACCCGTATTGATGCATCAGGCATGATGAATCAGTAGAGACAATATATTCGGCACCGGTTTCCAAGGCATTATGAACTTTTTGATCTGCCATAGCTGTGGAAATAGGTTCGAATTTTACCGCAAAAGTACCACCGAAGCCGCAACAAACATGAGTATCTTTCATCTCTATCAGCTCAAGTCCTTTTACTTTTTTCAAAAGTTTACGCGGTTCTTCTTTTATTCCGTATTCACGTTGTGCGGCACACGAATCGTGATAGGTAATTTTATGTTCGAATGTTGCTCCCAAATCGGTAACACCGAGAACGTTTACCAAAAAATCGGAAATTTCATAAATTCTTCCTTGAAGGCTTTTTGATTCGAGATGTAAGCCGGTATTGTGAAAAAGTTCGTTATATGAATTCCTGACGAAACCCGTACATGAAGCCGAGGGACCTACAACAATCCTTTCCTGGTTATCAAAGTCTTTTATGAACTTTTCACCCAATTGTTTTGCTTTATCCCACTGTCCGCTGTTAAAAGCTATTTGTCCGCAACAAGTTTGGTTAGGGTTATAATGAACCTCTATATCCAGTTTTTCCAGTATCTTGACCATATTCATCGCGGTTTGCGGATAAATCTGGTCAATAAAACAAGGAATGAAAAGGTCAACTTCTTTAACTTTCATAGTATTGTTTTATATTATCACGAACAAAGACCATCCGGCACATTAACTTCAACCCCAAAGTTATCAATATTTTGCCAAAAACCGGGATAGGATTTTTTAACTGTCCCCGGATTATATATTTTAAGTTCGTTCACCTTTAGTGCCAAAGGGGCAAAACTCATTGCGAGTTTATGGTCGTTATAGGCATCTATTTCCAAAACATCAAAATAAAATTCGCTTACGGGAATTACGGTAACGGTTCCTTTCGAATATTTAACCTCCGCCCCTATCTTGGCAAGCTCTTTTTCAAGAACTTCTATACGCACATTTTCTTTCAGCCTGCTCTTATTCAACCCTTTAAATGTTCCTTTGGTATGTGTTGCAGCGCAAGTAACCATAACAGGTATTGCCAAATCGGGGATATCGGAAAAATCGTAAACAAATTCTTCAACGGAATTGCCCGATTTTTTTATTCTTACACCGTTTTCTTCAAATTCCGTTTTTACCCCGAAACTTTCAAAAATATCGGCTAGAAGAACTCCTCCCTGAATACTGTTTTTTTGCAGACCTTCAATAAAAATATCGGCGTTATCCGAAAATGCCGCAAGTTCGTACCAGTAAGATGCATTCCCCCAGTCAGGTTCTATTGATACCGGGGAAAGTTTGTATTTTCCGGGTTCTATTTTTATAAATTTATCATTAAGCTCAATATTTATGCCGGCCTGTTTCATAAGATACTCTGTCATCTTTATATAAGACCTGGAAACGGGCTTTCCCTTAAAATTTATTAATAATCCCTTTGGTAAAAGGGGTGCAATGAGCATCAAAGCGGACACAAAATGCGAACTGTGTCCGGCATCAATAGTTACCTGTGTACTTCTGAGCGGTTTACCGTATATTTTAACAGGCGGGAACCCTTCTTTTTCGGTATAAAAAATATCGGCATCCATTTCTCTTAAAGCATCCACCAAAGGTGCAATGGAATGCTCTTTCAAATTATCATTTCCCGTAATCAACCATTTTCCTTCGCGAATGGATGCATAAGCCGTAACAAATCTCATAACGGCATTTGCTCCTCCGGCATCCACTATCATGGCAATGCGGGAATTGGCACAAGTATCAAAAAAACTCAGGTAAAACTTTAACAACTTTACATCATCCGAATCAGAAAGATTCTCAAACCTGATTTTTGAACCTGCCAAAGCCTTCATTATCAATAATCTTATACTGATAGCTTTGGAGCCTGTAATTTTTATATAACCTTCAATATCACTATTGTTACGTATCAGTTTAACGGGTTCCATCAGTCACAATTTTTATTATTTATGTAAAACAAAAGACTCTTTTCTGTCAATTCAGGTTCCACCACTATGTCGTGAACAGCTTTTCCCAATCTTCTTAAAAGACTGAATCTGAAAAGACCGTCTCTTATCTTTTTGTCCTGCCTCATAATATCTATTATCTCGGGTATATCATTTTCCGAAATTTCAAGTCTGGAAAAGTTCTTATCTATCATTTTAATTATTTCATCGACTTTTACACATTCCAGATCAGTCATTTTTGAAGAAATCCATGTTTCACAAATCATTCCCGCGGCAATAGCTTGTCCGTGGGTAATATCAACCCCTTTTTTCAAAAAAAATGATTCCAAGGCCAATCCTATGGTATGCCCGAAGTTAAGATTCTTCCTAATACCTTTCTCCATCTTGTCGTAACGGACAATGTCTATCTTATCTTTGGCGGATCTTGAAATTATCTTTTCCCAATCGTCAATTTCAGAATATCGGCGCATATCCAAAATATTCCACAACTCCCTGTCCATTATAAGCGCATATTTCAGGATTTCGGCAAACCCCGACTGCCAATATTTATCCTCCAGAGTGCTTAAGAAAACGGGATTTATTATCACTGCTTCCGGGTCACAAAAAAGACCGATTTGATTTTTGATAGACATGAAATTTATTCCCGTCTTACCTCCTATTGCAGCATCAACCTGCGCCAAAAGAGTGGTGGGAATATTTATAAATGAGATACCTCTTTTAAACGTTCCGGCACAAAATCCTCCCATATCCGTTATCACTCCGCCACCCAAATTTATCAATAAAGAATCCCTGTTTGCATCGAAATTTGTAAGCTTTTCCCAAATTTGCGAGGCTCTTTCCAAATTCTTTTCACTTTCGCCGCTGGGGATTTTTATATATCCTCTTATTTTGAGACCCGGCAATGCTTTTTTTAGAATGTCAAGACAATATTTTTCCGTATTTTCATCAATAAGAATATAGATAAAAGGGTAGTCTGAAAATAATTTTTCCGCTTGTTGAAAAGAGTCGCTTCCTATAAAATATTGTACGGCACCGTTATCTGTGTTATAATATGAATTCATTTTAATCAGCCAATCTATTTAACCTTATAAACCAATTTCATCGTTATGGATGCCGTTTTCTTTTTGGAACTTGTGTTAAAAGTACCTCCCCAGGAATAATCTTCTTTAGAATATTGCCCTGTAATTTGGAATACTCCCATTTTAGCCGATTGCAACTCCCCCAGTTCTGCACCCGAAAACTCTGCTATTTTCTCAGCCCTTAAACGTGCATCTTGAGTGGCTTTGGATATCATCTCTATTTTGAGGTCTGATAATTTGGTATAATAATATCTCGGCGATTCCGAATAAAACTGAACGCCGCTATTTAAAAGCTCGGTAATTTCACGTGATATTTTTTCCACCTTTTCAACCTCTTTGGATTCTATTTTCAAAGATTGTCTTAACCTGTACCCGACAAATTCCTGCCCCATATAACTGCCGTTTTGTGAATATATCTGTTTGTATTGAGGGGTTGTTTCAACGGCATTAAACACAATTTTATCAATGTCGATACCTTTACGTTCCAAATAATTGCTAATGGTTTCTTTTTCACGTTCCAACACCGAATAAGCCTGTTTAAGCGTATATGCATCCGCCGTAAAACTACCTTCCCAAACTATCAAATCGGAAGTAAAGTCAGTTTTGCCCAATCCCGTTACCTGAATGGTACCATCGGCTTTACCTCTGTCTTTGTACGAATTACCCAGAAAATATGCAGAAATGATTATGGCAAGTCCGAAAATTACGGCATTTGTTATGTTTTTCATTTTAAAATTTTTAACGCCGCAATAGCGGCGTGTTAAGATTAGGTACTCATACCGCCGCAAACGTTAATTACCTGTCCGGTAACATACGACGAAAGTTCGGATGCAAGGAATACCGCTACGTTTGCCACATCTTCGGGTGTTCCGGGACGACGTAAAGGAATGGTTTTTATCCATTCTTTTCTAACATCTTCAGGTAATTTACGAGTCATTTCGGTTTCAATAAATCCCGGAGCTATTGCATTACAACGGATATTACGCGAGCCGAGTTCCTGGGCAATGGATTTTGTGAATCCTATCATCCCGGCTTTCGAAGCGGAATAGTTTGACTGTCCCGCATTACCGTTTACACCTACAACGGAACTCATATTGACGATTGAACCGCCTCTTTGTTTTATCATAATACGCTGTACGGCTTTTGTGAGATTAAAAACCGATTTCAAGTTAACGGCCAATACGGCATCCCAATCCTGCTCCGTCATTCTTAAAAGGAGATTATCCCTGGTAATACCTGCATTGTTTACAAGGATATCTATTCTACCGAAATCTTTCATCACCTCGTCGGCCAGCTTCTGGCTGTCGTCAAACGATGCTGCATTGGAAGCATAACCTTTAGCTTCAACGCCAAGCTCACGCAACTCTTTTTCGGTGTTTTCCATATTTTCATCACGATTCAAATCGCTGAAAGCAACATTTGCACCTTCTTGTGCAAACTTTAAAGCAATAGCTTTCCCTATTCCGCGGGAAGCTCCCGTTATCAAAGCTGTTTTTCCTTTTAATAGTTCCATTTATATCTCTTTTTTAAAAAGTTTCGTCAAATCTACACAATTTTTTTATGATTGGTGAATAATAAAAAAAGGCTGTTACGCAGATACCGTATTTCAGAATATCATAAAAACGCAACAGCCCTTGAAAAACAATATTAATCTATATCCACTTAACCAAAGGGAAATCCATTCTGTACTTCAACAATTTATGTTTAGGGAAAACCCTGAAAGCATAATCGTAAGCTCCGGGATGTTTCAACTGCAAGTCAATAACATATTTGGCAACACCGTTGTTAAACTCAACGGCATCCATCTCTTCTTTGTATTTGATTTTATTTATATCGCCGTTGGTAACGGTACCGAAAATAACCTCTACACCGATGTCTCCGGCAGTCAAACCCGGAATCTTTAACGACAATTCGGCAACAAAATGTTTACCGAATGTTATGGGTTCTTTGTCGGCATCGGGAATAATGAGACTTTCTACCGATATGTTATCCCAGTTTGCCAAAATGTTAGTTTTCCAGTTAACAAGTTCTTCAGCATTTTTAAAATTATCGGCAAAGAAGAGATCACCTCTCTTTTTCAAACTACCGTAAAAATCACGGTAATAATCATTTATCATTCTTTGCATCGTAAAATGCGGCGTTATTAGTGCTATTGTATTTTTAATGTGATTCACCCATTTTTCGGGGACATCATCTTTATTTCGATTGTAATATGCCGGTGTTATTTCGGTTTCAAAAGTATCATAGATTATTTCGGCATCAAGTTCATCCTGCATCTGCTGGTTGAGGTAAGTTTTATTTTCTTCTATAGCCCAACCTGCACCCGGTTTATAACCTTCGGCCCACCAACCGTCAAGTACACTAAAGTTGAGGACGCCGTTCATAACTGCTTTTTCGCCACTGGTACCCGAAGCTTCAAGCGGGCGGGTAGGTGTATTTAACCAGACATCAACACCGCTTGTCAGTAATTTACCTATTACCATATCATAATTTTCGAGGAAAAGTATTTTTCCTGCAAACTGCGGCATTTTGGAAATTCCGATAATACGTTTTATCAGATCTTGACCCGCTTTATCGGCAGGGTGTGCTTTTCCGGCAAAAATAAATATTACCGGACGTTTTTCATCGTTAACAAGTTTTTCCAGCCTTTCAAGGTTTGTAAAAAGCAAATGTGCTCTTTTATAAGTTGCAAAGCGCCTTGCAAAACCTATAATAAGTGTATTTTCGTTAAGAGCGGACAACGATTTTATAATAAGCTTGGGATTTTCCTGGCGTGCCGTCAGATCCTTTTTCAATTTCTTTTTTACCTTCTTTATCATTTCACGTTTAACGGCAAGCCTGTTTTCCCAAATTTCAATATCCGGAACATCATAAATCCTGTTCCAGTATTTATCGTCCGGTTGGTCTTTTTCAAACTCTTTTCCGAAATAATTGCGATAATTTTTTTGCCACAAATCATCGGTCCAGGTAAAATAATGCACTCCGTTGGTAACATAACCTATATGAAGTTCTTCGGGATAATAACCGGGATAAAGCCTGCTGAACATTTCCCTTGATACTTTACCGTGAATTCGGCTCACACCGTTAACTTCCTGTGAAAGATTAGTCGCAAGGACACTCATGGAAAATTCCTCGTTGGGATCGTTGGGGTTAAACCTTCCCAACCCTATAAAGCGTTCCCACGATATATTGAAAAGATGAGGAAAATGCGAAAGATAAGCACGTATAAGGTGTTCCTCAAAGGTATCATGACCGGCCGGAACGGGTGTATGTGTGGTAAACAAAGTTGTTGCCCTTACCAGCTCTTTGGCAGTATCAAAATTTATATTATTCCTGCTAATTAGCATCTTAATACGCTCAAGACCTATAAAAGCAGAGTGCCCTTCGTTGCTGTGATAAACATCGGGTTTTTCATTTATAGCATCAATAAGCCTGATACCACCCAAACCGAGTAGCATTTCCTGTTTTAGACGATGTTCGCGGTCACCACCGTAAAGATGATATGTCAAAGCCCTGTCGTCGTTGGAATTTTCTTCAATATCCGTATCCAGCAAATATAAAGGAACCCTACCTACATCCAGGCGCCAAGCTTTTGCATAAACCGTCCTGCCCGGTAATGAAACACTAACCAGCACTATTTCACCTTTTTCGTTTCTAACAGGTTTCAAGGGCAGTTGAGTAAATTTCTGCGGTAAGCTTTCCGCTATTTGATCGCCGGCATGAGTAATCTTTTGATTAAAATAACCGTAACGGTAAAGCAAACCTACGGCAAGTAAGTTTTTATTAGAGTCGGATGCCTGTTTCAGATAATCCCCGGCAAGAATACCCAAACCACCGGAATATATTTTAACACTTACATGCAATCCGTACTCCATGCTGAAATAAGCGACCTTAAAATCATTTTTTGATTTTTCGCCTTCAGCCATATATTTACGGAAACGTGCATATATGTTATTAAGCCTGCTCATGAACGCATTATCATTCATAAGTTTGGCTATATCATCCGATGAAAGATTTTCAAGTAATTTTACCGGATTATATTCCAACTCTTCCCACTTATCGGGAAGTATTGAAGCAAAAAGTGCAGTTGCTTCGTTATCCCATGACCACCAAAGGTTATAGGCCAATTCCTGTAAAGGTGCCAGTTTTTCAGGAAGGTAAGGTTTTATTATTACTTTTTTCCAATGGGGTCTGTCTTGCTGTAACGAAACTTCTACCTGCCTGGTTTTAGGTTTATATGAGGGTTGCAATGTTTCGGCACGTTTTATTGCTTTAGCCGTTGACAGTTCCCATGTTTCAAAATAATTGCGGACAAGTTTATCCCACAACAATTCATTTATTATACGAGCGGCTTCTTCGGAAGCTTTTGCGGGTTCCGCATTATTTATATAATCCAGCAAATTTTCTTTAATATTTTTTACGGCCAGATCATCTTTCCCTTCTTCGCGTTTTATTACGGTAACGGCTTTGTTCCGGACCTTTACGTTTTCGGAAACCCAAGCACCGAAACCTGCAAAAGAGGTAGTCAAAGTAGGTATTCCGAAAGCAATACTCTCCATGGGCGTATATCCCCACGGTTCGTAATATGACGGAAATACGGAATAGTCGAAACCAATTAAAAAGTCGTAATAGCTAAGGTTTGCAACACCGTCATTTCCGTTAAGATATACCGGCATAAAAACCAGGGTAACTTTATTATTGACATCATTATCAAGGCCGTTTTTCAATGCTTCGTTAAGCACGGGGTCATTATGACTTTCCCAGATATAATGTGTAAGAAGTTTGTTAACACCTTCGGGTTTATCCCCTCTTGTAAATACTTTGTTTATTTCGCTGTAATTTGCCGGAACCGCAATAAAGGCGACAATATCTTTTTTCAAATCTTTGCTTTTGTTAATCTGTCCCAACGATTTGATAAAAAGGTCGATTCCTTTATTTCTAAATTCGTATCTACCACTGTTGATAACAAGAAAAGTATCATCACCGTATTTTTTTCCCGTAAGTGTGGATGCAATTTCAAGTGCCTTGTCACGTGCTGTTTTTCTCTTTTTATCGTATTCTTTTCCTTTGGGAACAAAGCTTTCGTCAAAACCGTTTATGGTTATGACATCCGGTTCTTTCCCGAAAAACTGTTTACATTCCAAAGCTGTTATGGAGCTCACCGTAGTAAATGCATCGGCTTGTTGTGCCGATATTGTTTCCAGTGAGTTTTTACTGATTACATTAAAACGTTGAGCTACCTGGTAAGGATTGTAACTTTGTAATTTTTCGTACAACGGAAGTCCGTTACTTGAAATTGTTCTTCCCAACACCGTAGCATGTGTTGTGAATGAAGTGGCTACCAAAGGTGCGTGTTTTTTAAGATAAAGAACTCCTGCACCGGTCATCCACTCATGAAAATGTGCTGCTATCTGATGTCCTTTAAGATACTGATATTCCGAAAAATGCTCTATAACACGACCTGAGGCATACCCGAACATTGCAGGTTCAATGTAATCCCACTGGCCGCTTAACGAGTCGAGTTTGTAATCTTCCCAAAACCTTGCGAATATTTTATCTTTTTCTCCGAAATAAGGAGTAAAATCCACAAGAATAACAATAGGCTTGCTATTTATATTCCAGCGGCCTACTCTCACTTTCAAGCCTTTTTCCAATGCGCTTATTTTCCAATCCTTTAACAGATTGTTATCTTCAATAAAATCTTTATTTTCTTCCTCACGCCACACATCGGGACCAATCAATATATAATTATCACCGAATTTTTCTTTTGTTTTACCGGCTTTGGTTGAAATTACTGTATAAATTCCACCGATTTTATTACACACTTCCCAGCTAACTTCTATTAAAAAGTCAGGTTTCATAATATTCTCCTTCTATTTTTTTAATTATTTTTTAATCAATTATTTTTTTTACCGTATTTAAACAGCATTAAAAGAATAACCCCGGACACATTATTAATGCCCGGGATTAACACTCTTTATTTTAATTATCCGTTATTTTTTAAAAAGCTCTTTCAATTTACCCTCAATATCTTTCTTAATCTTTTTGATATCGGTTTTTTTCACCTTACCGAGTTCTTTTTCAATTTCGGCAAGTGATTTTTGAGCTCTTTTCCCTAAGTTAGGAATAATTTTTTCGGTTACCTCCTCACTTGCATCCTTTAATACTACTGCAAGGTCTTGAAGGTCCACTTCTTTCAAAAGTTTTTTAACGGCAGTATTTGACAAATCCTTAATATCGTCAAAACTTAAATCTTTATTTTTATCCACCGTTTTTTTAACGGTTTTCTTTGTTTTCTCTATAATTTTTTTGGCACTTTTTTGCACTTCTTCCAGTAACTCTTCGGTTTTTTCTTTTAATGTTTCCGCATCCACTTCACTTTCACCGGCGCAGTTATCAACCCTTATTTCGAAATCACTTAAAACATTCATATAGTTGATAAACGCTTCGTAAGGTGAGCCGTAAGGGTTAAAATATTTATGAACCTCTCCGTCGGAAAACCATTTTGTGCACATGTAATAAAAATGATCCGAAGTTTGAAGGTTCAGCCAATCGTTTTTCACACTTTCATCATTACAAATATTCACCTTATCTTCAAGTTGATAAAGTTTATCAAATGCTTCGTCTTGAAATTCATTACCTAACCAAGCCGTAAGGTCGCGTTCTTCATCAGCCCACGAAATCGGGTATGGAACATGTATAGGACCTTTGGGTTGCAACATTTTACCGAGTTCGGAAGGGGTGTTAAACGTATAATCCGAATCGGCAAACACCCGTGCAGGTAATTCCCTCATAAAATCAAAAATACCCGTTTCTTTCCATTGGTGTTCACCGAATGTTTCATAATCCATGAACAAGTTAATAACTTCATCGTTTTTGTCAATGGCATTAAGCCATCCCACAAATTTCTTGGTTGTTAAAGGCCATTCCGACCATCCTTGTTCCGAAAACCTGAAAGCGATATCGTCACTCAACCGGAAGTTTTTAAGCAATAGCTTCAATTTCGGATTTATGGCGTTTGTGTAAAGATAATTCGGGCTTCTCCATCCCAATACATGCTTTGCTCCTTCTGTAAGCATCAGTTCAAATCCCATGTCGGCAACCATTGCACCTATTTCATCGGAATAGATAAGTTCGGTATTTCTGAAAGTAACGGGTTTTACACCGAAAGTCTTTTCAACAAGTTCAGTTTGCATTTTAACTTGTTTTTCAAACTCTTTTCTGCTTTTCAATGATGCCAATGAGTGAGCATAAGTTTCAGTAAGAAACTCAACATTTCCTGTTTCGGCTAATCTTTTAAAACTTTCCAAAGCATCGGGAGCATATTGTTTCATCTGTTCGATGGCAATGCCCGAAATAGAAAAGCTAACTTTAAAAGCCGATCCATATTCATTGATCAGGTCCATTAACAAAGCGTTCATCGGAAGATAACTCTTATCAGCCACCCGGCGCATTATCATCCGGTTGGTATAATTGTCGTAATAATCATGTTTTTCACCAATGTCAAAGAATCTGTAAGTGCGTAACCTGTTGGGCTGGTGAACCTGAAAATAAAAGCAAATGGATCTCATATTATAAATTGTTTTTGTTCTTTTTAATCTTATTTATTATTGTAATTACTTAAAACCGTTTGATAAACATTTTTAACCTTTAAAGCCGCATCTTCCCATTTCAAATTCTCAACCTCTTTTTTTCCATATTTACGGAAGACTTTGTTGAGGGCTTCGTAATGTAACAATCCGTAAATTGCATCGGCCATTCCTTCCACATCCCAAAAATCCACTTTAATGGCATGTGTTAGCACTTCGGCAACTCCCGATTGCTTTGAAATTACAACCGGCACACTTGATCGCATTGCTTCCAGAGGAACAATACCGAACGGTTCCGAAACCGAAGGCATAACAAACACATCACTTAAAGCAAAAACATGACTGATATCTTTTCCTTTTAAAAATCCCGTAAAATGAAATTTATCACTAATCCTCAAACGGGCAACATGTTCAACCATCTGATTCAGCATATCTCCCGAACCAGCCATAACAAATCTTACATTTTTGTCTTTTTGCAAGATTCTGTAAGCGGCTTCAATAAAATAAGCGGGTCCTTTCTGTTGTGTTATCCTTCCAAGGAATGTAACCAATTTTTCTTTAAACGGTTTTTTTACCTCCATTACATCCTGCATCATTGACTGGTCAACGGCGTTATGTACGGTAACGACCTTTTCGGGAGGTATTCCGTAATGCTCAATCACCGTATTTCTAGTCAGATTGCTAACAGCTATAACCATATCGGCAGCCTGCATACCTTCCCTCTCAATATCATAAACTTCCCGGTTAACATTACGCCCCGACCTGTCAAATTCCGTAGCGTGAATATGAACCACCAACGGCTTGCCTGAAGCTTTTTTAGCTGCTATTCCGGCGGGATAAGTAAGCCAGTCGTGGGCATGTATTATATCAAAATCTTCTTCAATACCCAAGGTTGAGCCTATAAGAGCATATCTTGATATCTCTTCCATCAAGTTAGGTCCGTACTTTCCGGAAAACTCATATTTTTTATCAAAAACCTTGCTTGTAAAAGACTCTCCTGTTTTTTTATTTTCTTCATAAGTTTTTGCATAAACTTCCGGGTCAACGTAAGGAACTATTTTGGAACCTATTTCCATATATTTTATTTTGCTCCAAAACTCCTTATGCTCTTCGTCGGTCAGGACAAAAGGTATTTCACTTGCATTAACAATACGGGCTACACTTTGGTCTTCGTCACCATAAGCTTTGGGCACTACAAAAATCAGTTCAACATTATGTTTTGTCAAACCTTTTGCCAGACCGTAGCAAGCAGTTCCGAGACCTCCCGTGATGTGTGGCGGAAATTCCCAACCGAACATTAATACTTTCATAAGTTTTCCTTTTTACAACTCGTTTTATTAATAATTTCTTTTTATTCCGGAACCTTAATCACTATTCAATTTTTCCATCTAACAACCATTTAATTCTGAGAAGTTCCGAAACACTCCAAGCTTGAGAGATAGCACCTCCCGCTTTGTGAGGAGGGTCACCGTCAAACACTTCCGAAACAGTTCCGATACCCGCATTGAACATCTCTTCTTCAAAACCGTTATATAATTCGCGTATATGCTCTTTATCGGCTTCCGAATCGAATATACTCAAATAGGCATCGGCATAAGCTCCCAGAAGCCACGGCCAAACGGTTCCTTGATGTACGGCGGCGTCCCTGGTACTTTGATCTCCGAAATAAACTCCTTTGTATTCAGGATTTTTCGGAGATAAGGTTCTAAGTCCTCTCGGGGTTAAAAGTTCGCTTTTAACCTTGTCAATAACAGCCATTTTTTTATCGTCGTCGAGCATCGAGTATTGTAATGACGCCGCAAAAATCTGATTAGGCCTCACATCCCAATTTTGTTGTTCATAATCCGCATAATCGGCAAGGTATCTTTTATCTTCACTCCAGAAAGTACGTATAAAACTTTCTTGAATAAGTCCGGGTTTGTTTTTCCATGTTTTCACAAAAGTTTCATCACCCGACTCTTTTGCAAGCTCAAGGGCAAACATTATTGCATTATACCACAAAGCATTTACCTCAACGGCAAATCCTGTACGGGGTGTAACGGGTTTTCCGTTGACAACGGCATCCATCCATGTTACCGCCATACCTTTTCTACCGGCCCACAACAAACCGTTATCATGCATTTTAATGTCATTCAACGTACCTTTTTTAAAGGCATTGAGTATCTGTTTTATATATTTACCGTAATTTTTCCAAATTTCACTTTTCTTCTTACCTTTCATTGAGGCATATTGCTGCAAAGCCCATATAAACCACAACGAAGCATCAACGGAATTGTATTTTGCTTCTTTTCCGTGCATAACGTTGGGGAACAAACCGTTTTTCAGGTTTTCAAGTTTTGTTTTTAAAACATCTTTAAACGATTTTTCGTCATCCCTGGTCAAAGCAAGACCCGGCAAAGCAATAAAGGTATCCCTGCCCCACACTCCGAACCACGGGTAACCTGCCACAACAAACGCTTTTTTATTTCTTCTTACAATAAACTCTTCGGCAGCATTTATCAAACAATCTTCATAGCTGTCCCTCGGAATACGTTTTTTTATTTCAGATTCAAACTGCCTTTTAAAATATGAAGGATTTTTTTCTTCCAATCCCACCGAAATCACTATGCTGTCACCTTTGGCCATTGTAATTTCGAAAAATCCGGGAACAAAAAGGTCTTCCAAATACGGATAACCTCTTTCCATTTCACGGATATACTCAATGTTATAATGCCAATCAGGCACATGTGTATAGGTCGCCTTTTTGGAAAACTGCATATAAACCCTGGAGTAACCTTGATACATCTGCCAGCTGATACCGTTTTTAGCCACTTTATAACTTGTGTCAACGCTTGTATTGGCTTTAGCTAACGAGTGAACATTTCTAAATGCCAAAAAAGGACTTATCTTAAAAGTGATAGGTTCACCGGAGTCTTCCAAAGTATATCTTAAAAGTATCCTGTCTTCATTTTTCGAGAAAAGGTATTCTTTGGTAAAAACAATAGACCCTAACCTGTATGTAAGAGTCAAATGCGGCATCGATTTGAATCCACGAATATATTTATGTCCTTTCGGAGAAACAATACCTCCGGGGAACATCCTCGCGCTCAAATGAAATTCGTTATCGTTAGCTATTATTGTTTCGTCAAGGGTTGAAAGCAAAACATGATTCAAATCATCAATCAAAGGTTGTGGTGCTATTAAAAGCCCGTGATATTTCCTTGTGTTTATATTGATAATGGTTGAGCTGGCATAACTACCGGCCCTACTCGTCCGCAACAATTCTCTGGATAATGAATACTTAAGGTTTATTAATTTTGTTTTATTGAATTTTATGTAACTCATACTACGTAAAGTCTTATGTTTTTTATAATTTGCTTTTGCAAAAATATATCAAAAAAATAATACAAATGCCATAAAAACCGCGGATTAATTAAATTTAACAATAGATTAACATAGTGCAAGATTATTTTTTTTAACCTTTCTATTTAAATCGATTGCATTTTGAATACCGGGATAATTTTCAATAGTGTTTATTAACGTATAAATTAATAAATTCCATTAATTTTTCCGGTTTAATATTTTTAGCTATTATAATTTTATCCTTATTTAATAAATACAAAGAAGGCGTTTTAAAAACATCATAAAGTTGATGGAAATCACCTGTAATACTTTCCGTACCGTTAACATTTATCCATTCCCGTATCCCCCTGTTTTTCAACTCTTTTTTCCACTTATTTAAATCGCTGTTGACATTAACGGCAAATACCGCCACATCAAATTTATTATTATTAAAAAGTTCTTTTTTCAATATTTGGATTTCTTTTTTACAAACCCCGCAATTATAATCCCAAAACAATATGATTACAAAGTCGTTTTTTAAAGTCAAAAAAGATTTATAATTTCCCGAAGTATCTATCATAATCAGGTTGGGAGCTTTTTTTCCCGTCAAAACAGGCCTGAGCCTGTCAGCTCTTTGCTTAAGTACCGTTAATATGGAAGGTGTTACGTTTTCCATATCATATTTTGAAAAATATTTATCCACCATATGAACAAAAACCTTGTCAAACCCCATGTATCCGTAATCGCGGTATTTTGAAGTAAAATACCAAACCAAATGACTTACCGCCTCGCTGTCCGGCCCGGCCTTAGCAATTAAAACGTCTATAACTTTAATAACGGAATCGGGTTGCCGCGGAACAAAAACATCAAAATACTCACCAAGTTTTTTATCATATAAAGGCGTATGTAACAACCTTTTATCCGACAAATCAAAGTTGTCCCAATAATGTCTTTTATAAAATTCAAACTCCTCCCTTTTATTTTTTATCGTGTCCGGCAACTCTGGCAAATCACCGGCTTTTAATAATTCAGACAACAAAGAGCCGGGAAGTTTTTTCTCTATGTTTTCTCTTTCTTCTTTTAAAATATTTAATAAGGAATCCTTTTGTCTTTCAAAAAAAACCGAATCTTCTCCGTTTTTCCGTTTATCATTTAATTCCAGTATTTTTTTATAAACATTTTTATTTAAATCCAGATATTTAAAAAACCGTTTATTTTCTTTGCTGCCTTTCACTTTTAAATCTTTAAACGGTTCATTTGCACGGGCTGAAATAGTGAAAAACTGATCTTCGCCCGAAATAAATTCAAAAAGTTTTTCATTATTGCCGTTCAAGACCATACAAACGCCGTACGGAAGTTTTTTACCGGAAGCGAATAGATATTTACCGGATTTTTTAATTACGGCTTTTTCGACGGGTTTTATTTTTTCACCGTAATAACATGCAAGCGTCAATGTTGTGTCGTCGGCATCTTTTAAAATCACTTTAATCTTGTGTCCTTGTGAAAAGGAATCCGATAAAATAAAAAACAGTAATGAAAAAAGCAGAATTTTCATAAAGAGCATTTTATACTTTAGCGGCTCTTTTAAAGGGTTTAGTCCTGTCAAACAGATATCTGTAAGTAACATGTGTTTTTCTGATTTTAGCACCTATGTCCTCCATCAACTTCATCATCTTTGGGTTAAAATCGCCAATCCAGTTCATTTCCAAATCGGTATAATTGAAACCCGGAGTTGTAACTTCGTTGGCAAAATGAGCAATCATTCCTGCCGCAAGTCCCTTACCCTGAAACTCCGGAATAACACCGAATATCAACCCCAAGGCTCTTGTAACGGTTTTAAAAATGCGAACTTTGGAAAAAAGAACAGCCTTGTTAATTAAATTCAATTTTCCGTTAAACGGTTTTATTACCTGATTCAAATCGGGAATCATAATAAAAAACGCAATGGGTTTGTCGTTGTAATATTCAAAGATCATCAACCGTGGGTCGATAATTGGGTTCATTGCTTTAAAAAGCACCTCGACATGCCGTCTTGTCAAAGGTTTGACACCCTTAAATTTCGACCAGGTACTATTGAATACAACAAGAAAGTCATCAATAAATTTATCCGGATTCTTTCTGCTGTAATTTAAAACTTTAAAATTGGGATCTGATTTCATCCTTTCCGCTTTTTCAATAACCCTTGGTGACAACAAAGAAGGGTCCATCGGCATATGATAAGTATATTGATTGAAATAATTTTTGAACCCGTAATTTTCAAATAGTTTTGAATAGTAAGGATAGTTATAATTCATCTTGTAAACAGGTTCGTAAAAACCGTCAACCAAACATCCCCAAAAGTTCTCTCTTGTACCGAAATTTATGGGACCGTCCATAGCTTCCATACCTTTATCTTCGAGCCACTGTTTTCCCGCATCAAAAAGGATATTGGCAGCATCCCGGTTATCGATACATTCGAAGAAACCGACTCCACCCGTCGGTTGTTCCAGATTTTTGGCGGTATTCTCCTCATAAAATGCAGCTATACGTCCCACGGTTTTTCCGCTACCGTCTTTTAAAAGCCATCTTATTGCGTCTCCTGTATTAAAAAACTTATTTTTCTCCGGATCGAATATAGCTTCAACATCTTTATCAAGAGGTCTCACCCAGTTTTTATCGTTTTTATAAAGTCTTGCCGGAAAATCCAAGAACTCTTTAACATCCTTTTTATCCGATACTTTTTTAAGTTTAAAATCAGCCATAATTTTCACCTATTTTTTAAGTATCCAAACATCTTTATATGTTTTACTTAATTTTCTCTTGTAGCTTAAAGCCTTTTGATAGCTTTCAAATTTGTTCAAGTAAACTCTATAGTTACCGTTACCCGAAACAATACCGGCATATTTAAATCCGTTTCTTTTTGTCCGTCTTAAAGCCTCTTTGGCACTTACTTTATCTCTCAGACTTGAATAAATTATGTAATAAGTGTGCTTAATTTGCTTGGCGGCTTTGTCTTTCTTTTTTAAAGCGGCATTATTTTTTTTGTTTGCCGTTGATTTGGTTTTACCGTTACAGATACGGGGTTTGGGCAAAACATCATAACGTTGAGCGAACCATACCGATACATAATGATTGTTAAACCCCACACCGGCAATAAGCCATTTTTTTTCTTTCCAATTTCCTCCGGTCAAAATCATATCCAATGCCGGTTCCGATTCCCTCCAAAGTGCTAAAACCGAATCCACCGAAACACTATCTTCAAAATAAGACACTAGTTCGTAACCGTAATAACGAAACGGAGTTAACTCGGAAGGTTTTTTCTTGATACATAAAGGTTTGGGTGCATATTGATTGTAACAACAGGGCTTCCATTTACCTTTGTCAGACCAACTGGACAAATTACAAATGCTTGTGTCGGGGTGGTTATCCCGTAAATCTTTGACATGGAGCTTTGCCACATAACTCAACGATGCCGAAAGTCTCAACTTTTTTTTACCGTTGGCAACACGTATTTTATTCAACGAATCGAAAAGGGATTTTTCCTGATTTGTTATACAAAAAGAACCCGGTAATTTCTTTTTTTGAGCAAAAGATACGTTGAATAAAAACAGAAATAATATAAACGGTAATATTTTTCGCATAAATTTATTTTAGGTAAAAATAAAAATATTACCCGAATTATAAGATTACCACCTAAAGTTGTTTATGTAGAAAGCTATCAAATTATCATATTCTTGTTGCAAAAACCTTAAAATGTAATTTTCCGTATCAAATTCAAAATCATCGATTTTCCGTACCGGCAACACCTTGGGTGACGTTCCCGTTAAAAAAACCGTATCAAAAACCGGCAACTCGTTTAAATAGTATTCACTCTCGAAAATGTCTATCCCATGCTTTACCGCCAACTCAAAAATCTTTTTGCGTGTCACACCCTTCAAAACCAGGTTTTCATGAGGGGTAAACAATAAATCCAGATCTTTTTTCAATAAAAAAATATTCGATCTGCTGCCTTCGGTAATAACATTTTTATTATTAATCAGTACAACCTCGAAAACATTTTTTTTCTTAATCATTTCGTCGGCTTTTTGCCTTACGGAAAGATTGGCATATTTTGCCGAAGGATTATCACGCTCGGCATGCATTACCGAAAGTTCCACACCTTTGTTATATTGTTCTTTCGACGGGAAATAAAAAGGTGTTATCCAGGCTGAAAACATTCCGTTTTTATCCCCTGCATCTTGATAAATAAATTTTATCAAGCCGGTAATCAGCCTGTTACTTTCAATAAGAGCTTTTATTTTAACAAGAATCCGGTTTTCGCTTATATTAATATTAATACCCGCAAGTTTACCCGAATTATAAAAACGTTCGATATGGTCCTCTATGAAAAGAGGCACTCCTTTTTCAACTCTTACAACCTCATAAACCGATTTATAATTTTTAAAAAAATACGGATTAAAATCGCAGGTACTTCTAAGCTCGTTATTGATAATGAAATAATTCATCAATGAGCTTTCCATATCAGAAGCCTATAAAAATTTTGACGAATTACTTTTTACCGTCTCTGGCCGCAAAATATTCTTCAATAATTTTTTTTGCCTTTTCCTCATTTTCTTTTTCAACAAAAATCAAAAAAGAATCTTCCGGAAAACCGTCGGCCCAACCTGCGATCACACTCTCTTCAAGAGTATCTTTCGAAAATACACCTATTCCGTTTTGTTTAAGAAGTTCCTGGATAAATAATCCTTCAACTTCGGAACCCGTATATACTAATGCCAAATCACTATTAACACTCATAATTGTAAATTTTTATGTTTTACTCAAAATTAATACTTTTTTTCATATTGTTAACTTCACCAGTGCGAATATCATTACCGCAGCCGCCAAATATTGTACGGGCGAAAGCAAATTACCGTTTACAACATAATCAAAAAATATTGTTGACACCGGGAACAACAACTCGCTGATAGTTGCCTCCATTGCTTTAACACGCCTAAGCCCGTAATAATATACAAATATCGCACCCGAACCCGTTGTCAGTCCTATTATTATAAAATAAAGCCAATTTTCGGGTGTTGTAACTTTAAACTGCCCGGTCTTATTGAAAATTAATATGTAACCTAACATAATAAGGGCGGTTAATCCATACCTGAAAAAAGTGGCTGTTACAAAGTTGTGATTTTTCAACAACCTTTTTGAAAATACCGTGGAACTTCCAAAAGAAAAAGCAGCCAGTATAGCCAATAAAGCGGCATAAATGGTATTTTTATCGGTATCCAAATCCGGCAGATTAAAACCGAAAGTAAGAAAATAACTTGCCGTAATTGCAATTGTAGCCCATAAAGCAAAATGTTTTTTTACCTTTTCTTTCAGTAAAATCGAAGCTAATGATATGGCAAAAACCGGCTGTAGTTTTTGTAACAAAACCACAACGGAAAGATTTTTAAACTGAACCAAAAACAATGCTTTAACTATGGCTATTGTTCCTATTGCCCCTCCAAACAGAGCTATCATTGTCAATGTAATGTAGTCCTGCTTTGTAAAAAATTTAAGCTCCCGGTATTGTTTGTACAAAAAAATATTCATCAATAAAAAAGGCAGGGCATGCAACATGAAAACAACATATCCCACATCCAAATTATAAAGTCTCGGTGTTAAAACAACACCGTCGAAACCCCATAATACAGCGGAAATTCCAATAGCAATAGTACCTTTTACAGACTCCGAAAGCCTCATACTTTTTTAATTAAGGGGCAAAAGTAACTAATTACGAAATAGCGCCTACCGGCAAAAACACATTTAATGGCCAAATACAAAAAATAATATTAATTTTACTTGTAAATTAAATCTTTATGGAAAGATTTTGTTTGGAATGCGGAGCGAAACTTGTAGGCAGGGTTGATAAAAAATTCTGCAGTGACCAGTGTCGTAATAATTACAATAATAAATTAAACCGTGACGAAACGGCATTCGTTACCAAAGTCAACAGGATTTTAAGAAAAAACAGACGGATTTTAAAGGAACTGAACCCTAACGGAAAAGCTAAAGTCACAAAAGACAAGCTGAAATTACACGGATTTGAATTTAAATACTTCACAAATATTTACAAAACAAAAGAGGGAAAAGTTTATTATTTCTGTTATGAATACGGATACCTCCCGTTAGGTAACGATTATTTTGCACTTGTAAAAAACAAGGAGATATAAAAAACGGCTATAAACGGAAATTTACCGCTTACAGCCGCCTTTAAACATATTATCTGTCGGATTTATACTTTGGCACTTTCCGTTTCAATTTTCCTGTCAATCTTTTTAAACATACCTTGTAACACTTTTCCCGGACCGACTTCAACTACTTTATCTACACCGTCAGCCAGCATATTTTGCATTGTTTGTGTCCATTTAACAGGAGATACCAGCTGTTTAATAAGATTGGTTTTTATTATTTCCGGATCGTTAACGGGTTGGCCTGTTACATTTTGATAAATCGGACATATACCTTCTTCAAATTTCGTATCCCTTATGGCTTTTTCAAGTTCAGCTCTGGCCGGTTCCATCAAAGGCGAATGAAACGCTCCGCCCACTTTTAATTTAAGAGCTCTTTTTGCTCCCAAAGCCTTGAGTTTTTCTATGGCTAAATCTATGCCTTTTTCAGTACCGGATATTACCAACTGACCGGGAGTATTATAATTGGCAGGAACAACAATTTCATCCTCAATTTCCTTACAAACTTCCTCTACCACTTTATCTTCAAGACCTATAATGGCAGCCATTGTGGAAGGAGTTATTTCACAGGCTTTTTGCATTGCCGAAGCACGTTTAGCCACAAGTTTCAAACCGTCTTCAAACGACAAGGTTTTGTTAGCCACCAAAGCTGAAAATTCACCCAAAGAGTGACCTGCAACCATATCCGGTTTAAAATTATCTCCCATTAATTCCGCCAAGATAACGGAATGTAAGAAAATGGCAGGTTGAGTAACATTAGTCTGTTTTAACTCCTCTTCGGTACCCTCAAACATTATATCGGTTATCTTAAATTTAAGGATATTGTTAGCTTTGTGGAACATATCCTTTGCTTTAGAGAAGTTTTCGTAAAGGTCCTTTCCCATACCCGGGAATTGTGAACCTTGTCCGGGAAAAACGTAAGCGGTCATAAACTTTTTAAAATTTGGTTAGTTTTAATTTTTTACACAAAGTAAAACCTATTATTATCTTCTGTCACCGAAAAAGCGCAGCAAAAATAAAAATAAGTTTATAAAATCAAGATATAAAGATAAGGCTGCCCATAAGGTCATTTTCCTTATGTTATCATCCATTGCATAACCGTCAACCCGGGCACCAATCCTTTTTATTTTTTGCATATCATAAGCCGTAAGACCGGTGAAAATAACAACCCCAAAGAAACTTACAATGTAATCCAAAGTGCCGCTATGCAAAAACATGTTAACTATCATGGCAATTATAATACCTATAAGTCCCATAAACATAATACTTCCGAACCTGGTAAGGTCTGTTTTTGTGGTATAACCCACTATTGCCATTGTTCCGAACATTCCGGCTGTTATCAAAAATGTTTTTGCTATCGATGCTCCGGTATAAACCAACAGGATAAAGCTCAGACTTGCTCCCATCAATACGGAAAACAAGATGTATAGCAGCAACATGGTAGATGCGGACATCCTGTTTGCCCCTCCTCCAATGGCAAATACCAACAGCAACGGCGAAAATGTTACTATCCACCCCAAAATAGTCATACCGCCTTCGGGGTTAAACATCATACTTAACAAAGACGGTGAAGATGCCACTATGTAAGCCGTTAAAGCCGTTACGCCCAAAGCTACAAACATCCACATAAAAACACCGGCCACAAAGGTTCTTGCAACTGTTACGGAACCTCCGGCAGGTTCTGTATATCCATACGGTTTGTTTTGTAAATCATTCATATTATATTCCTCCTTTAATTATTTTTTAACGGTACACTTAACAAATAACACACCAAACAAAAGTAAAATATCAAAATCCTTTCAAGTAAAGAATATCAGGACAACTTGGCAGAAATCAAATTTATAAATTCATTTCTTGTTTCTATTCTTTTAAAGGCTCCCGTAAAGTCGGATGTTGTTGTAACGGAACTTTGCTTTTGTACTCCTCGCATTGCCATACACAAGTGTTTTGCTTCTATCACAACGGCAACACCCAACGGATTCAATGTTGATTGAATTGCTTCTTTTATCTGGGAAGTAAGCCTTTCCTGAACCTGCAAACGACGTGCATATGCTTCCACAACCCTTGCTATTTTGCTTAATCCGGTAATATATCCGTTCGGTATATATGCCACATGAGCTTTTCCTATAAAAGGAATCATATGATGTTCGCAAAGAGAAAATATCTCAATGTCTTTAACAATCACCATTTCCTTATAATCTTCTTTAAATCTTGCCGAAAGCAGAATTTCTTTAGGGTCGTGATCATAACCTTGTGTTAAAAACTGAATAGATTTTGCAACACGCAACGGTGTCTTTACAAGCCCTTCTCTTTCAGGATCTTCGCCTATTAATTTTAATATTTCTTTATAGTGATATTCCAGCTTTTTCAACTTTTCGGGTTCATAAGTCTCTATTCTTTCGTAGCCTATCATTTCTTTAGTTTTCTCCATTGCATTGATATTTTTAATCGCCATAATATTCAACAAAATTATTCTCGGATTCATAAATTTTAACGCAATGCAATCGAGCGTTAAGTTCATTTATGGAATCTTCGAGTTCATTCCAAATACTTATTGCCAAATTCTCGGTGGAAGCCAATTTACCTTTCATGAAATTGACTTCAATGTTGATATTTTTATGATCTATTTTAGATATTATTTTCTCTTTTATAA
>WFZS01000120.1 GCA_015489465.1 Bacteroidales bacterium
AACCCGTTACATTCCAGGAATCCAAAGACGGAACAAAAAAATATCTTTTTAAAACCAAAAAATCCAATTTTATAGAAGCGGCATACATCCCCGAAAAAAAACGTAATACTCTTTGTTTATCATCGCAAGCAGGTTGTAAAATGAACTGCACCTTTTGTGCTACCGGAAAACAAGGATTTCAAGAAAATTTAACGGCAGGTGAAATATTAAATCAGATAGTTAGCATTCCTGAAAACGAAAAACTTACAAACCTGGTTTATATGGGGATGGGTGAACCTCTCGATAATGTTGAGGAAGTTCTTAAAAGCATCGAAATTTTAACAGCTGATTGGGGATTCGGATGGAGCCACAGAAAAATAACTTTATCAACAATAGGCATTATACCGGGACTTAAAAAATTTCTCGAAAACAGCAATATTCACCTTGCCGTAAGCCTCCACTCGCCATTCGACGATGAAAGAACCTCTTTAATGCCGGCAAACAAAGCTTATCCTTTAAAAGATATTATTTCGCTTTTGAAAAATTACAACTTCGATAGACATCGCCGTCTTTCATTCGAATATATCGTATTCAGCGGATTTAACGACACCCCGAAACATGTTAAAGAGCTTGCCAGAATACTTAACGGGTTAAATTGCCGGATTAATCTTATCCGTTTCCATAACATCCCAGGATCGAAACTAAAAAGTACCGATGAAAAACGTCTTATGGAATTTAAAGACGCTTTAAATGCCAAAGGTATTACCACTACAATAAGGGCTTCGCGCGGACAAGACATTGACGCTGCTTGCGGACTGCTTTCGACCAAAGAACTTTTGAAACAAAAATAACGTCGATGAACCATACGGAACTACTTTTGAATGAATTGCCCGTAAAGGCGAAAACGTTAAAACCCGCAGCTAAAGCCGTTTTTAAAAAGCTTAAGAGAAAACCACCGAAAAATCTTGATAACAAGGTGCATATACTTCATGATAAAGCTTTTGAAAAAATAGATTGTCTTTCGTGTGCAAACTGTTGCAAAACTTTAGGTCCCCGGATAACGGACAACGATATAAACCGGCTTTCCAAATTTCTCAAAACAAAACCGGGAAATTTTATAGAAAATTATCTTAAAATCGATGAAGACGGTGACTATGTATTCAAAAAAATGCCTTGTCCTTTTCTGCTTCCGGACAATTATTGTTCGGTTTATGAAGTACGCCCGAAAGCTTGCCGCGAATACCCCCATACCGACAGAAAAAGATTTTATCAGGCTTTAAATATTACATTAAACAATATTGAAACATGTCCCGCCGTGGCATTTATCACCGAAGAATTGATAAAAGAATACAAATAAAAAACCTCCGTGATAAATATTCATCCGGACGGAGGTTTAAAATATTTTAAATCACAATCCTATTTTGACTTTTTAGCCCAACTGTCCCTTAAAGGAACCGTTCTGTTAAACACAAGGTTTCCGGGTTTTGAATCCTTATCCACACAAAAATATCCGATTCTTTGGAACTGAAATTTATCACCCGGTTCGGCATCAGCCAACGAAGGTTCCAATTTACAATCTTTTAAAATTTTCAAAGATTCGGGATTAAGGAATTCTTTAAAATCAACATCTTTATGTCCCGCGGGATCTTCATCTTTGAACAACCTGTCGTATAACCTTACTTCCGCATTGATAGCATGTTCAGCCGATACCCAATGTAAGGTTCCTTTAACTTTTCTGCTTACTCCGCTACCGCTTTTGGTTTCCGGGTCGTAGGTGCAATAAATTTCGGTAATATTACCGTTTTCATCTTTTTTATAATCCTCACATTTTACTATGTACGCTCCTTTTAACCTCACTTCCCTGCCCGGTCCCAGTCTGAAAAACTTTTTCGGAGGATTTTCCATAAAATCATCACGTTCAATATATACAACTTTGCTGAAAGGCACCTTACGGCTTGCCGAGTTTTCGTCTTCAGGGTTATTTATTAGCTCAACATCCTCGACTTTACCTTCCGGATAGTTTGTTATGATAAGTTTTACGGGATTCAATACAGCCATCATACGATCGGTGATTTTATTTAGATGTTCCCGCACGCTGAATTCCAACAAACCTACATCAATAACATTATCCCTTTTAGCCACACCTATCCTGTCGGCAAAATTCCTAATGGATTCGGGTGTATAGCCCCTGCGGCGAAGTCCCGAAATTGTAGGCATTCTGGGGTCATCCCATCCGTTAACGATCCCCTCCTCCACAAGCTGTAACAATTTACGCTTGCTCATTACGGTATAACTTAGATTCAAACGGGCAAATTCTATCTGACGCGGACGGTAATCTCCTTCCACAATCTGATCCAAAAACCAATCGTACAAAGGCCTGTGTATTTCGAATTCCAGTGTACACAACGAGTGTGTTATTCCTTCAATATAATCGGATTGACCATGCGCCCAGTCGTACATGGGATAAATACACCATTCATTTCCCGTGCGGTGATGCTCGGCATGTAAAATACGGTACATTATTGGGTCGCGCATGTGCATATTGGGTGAGCTCATATCTATTTTTGCTCTTAGAACCTTTGAGCCGTCCTCAAATTCACCTTTTTTCATTCTCTCGAAAAGGTCGAGATTTTCTTCAACACTCCTGTTACGGTACGGGCTCTCAATACCCGGTCGTGTAGGGACACCGCGTTGCTCGCTTATCAACTCCTGCGGTTGATCGTCAACGTATGCTTTACCTTCTTTTATCAATTTAACCGCCCATTCGTAAAGTTTACCGAAATAGTCGGAAGCATATTTCGGTTCACCGTCCCATTTAAAACCAAGCCATTTTATATCTTCTTTAATTGAATCGACATATTCAACATCCTCTTTTACGGGATTGGTATCGTCAAACCGTAAATTACATTTTCCACCGTATTCTTCCGCCAAACCGAAATTCAGACAGATGGATTTGGCATGACCGATATGCAAGTAACCGTTGGGTTCGGGAGGGAAACGAAGATGCACCCTTCCTCCGTTTTTATTAGATTCGATATCCTCTTTTATAATAGCTTCTATAAAATTCAACGACTTTTTTTCGCTTTCCATATTATTTTCCATAACAGTTTATTAAAGTTTGCAAAATTAGTCAGATTTCCAACATTAACCCTAATTTTCAAATGAAAAAGATACGGTTGATTCGTTATTCTAAATTCACAAATTTTCCAAACAAAACAATATAACTATTAATTTATATCTTTGCAGCGCAATATCCAATAAATAATCAGTTATGAGTTATAATTTATTAAAAGGAAAAAAAGGCATTATTTTCGGTGCATTGGACGAAAATTCTATTGCTTGGAAAGTTGCCGAAAGAGCTCACGAAGAAGGAGCTACATTTACTTTAAGTAATACACAAACAGCTCTTAGATTCGGTCAAACAAATGAACTTGCCGAAAAAACGGGTTCTGAAATCATTCCTGCCGACGCAACAAACGTTGACGACCTTTTCAATGTTTTTGAAACTTCAATGAAAGTTCTGGGCGGCAAAGTGGATTTCGTCCTTCACTCTATAGGAATGTCTTTAAACGTAAGAAAGAAAAGGGTTTATAATGATTTAGACTATAATTACCTGATGAAAACCCTGGATATATCGGCCATATCTTTTCATAAAATGCTGCAAGTTGCTTATAAACTTGATGCCATAAACGAATGGGGATCGGTTATAGCTTTATCATATATAGCCGCACAGAGAACATTATACGGTTATAACGATATGGCGGATGCCAAAGCCCTGCTGGAATCCATTGCCAGAAGTTTCGGATATATTTACGGACGTGAAAAGAAAGTAAGAGTTAATACCATTTCCCAATCACCAACAAAAACCACAGCAGGTTCGGGCGTTAAAGGTTTTGACGGTCTTATGGATTTTACCGAAAGGATGTCTCCTTTAGGTAATGCCGATGCCCTTGAATGTGCAAATTACTGTGTTGTGATGTTTTCGGATTTAACCAAAAAAGTAACAATGCAGAATTTATATCACGACGGTGGTTTTTCAAGTATGGGGATGAGCTTAAGAGCGATGTCGATGTACAATAAAAGTCTTGAAATTGCCAAAGAAAAAGGAGATATGGATTAAGAAAATTTTTAACCGAAAATATTGAAAAACCGCCATTTTAAAGGGCGGTTTTTTTATTCATACCGTAACGATTCAATGGGGTCTAAAGCTGCAGCTTTACGTGCGGGAATTATGCCTGAAAGTAATGCCACCAAAAAGGTTAGCACCAAACCTCCTATCATCCATATCCAAGGAATTATAAAAGGACTGTTTGTAAAATACGAAACGGCATTACCGATTACTATGCCGGCAGCAACACCAAGCACACCGCCTATTTGAGCAATAACAACAGCTTCCACCAAAAACTGGTTGGCAATAATGTTTTTGGTAGCTCCCAAAGCTTTTCTGACACCTATTTCACGTGTCCTCTCCGTTACCGAAACAAGCATAATATTCATCAAACCTATTCCCGCTCCGAAAAGCGTTATTAAACCTATAAACGTTGCTCCCAAACGTATTTGCCAAGTAAGATCCATGAGCATTCCGGCAATATTATCGCTTTTTTCAATGGCAAAAGAGTTATCTTTACCCGGTTTATCTTTCCTTATTATCCTGAAAAGGCCTATGGCTTCACCGATGGCTGCATCCATCATATCGGGATCGTCAACCAACACACTGATATTATAAACCATATCTCCGTTCGAAAAATATGTCCTTACATTATTCAACGGCACTATGCACGAACGGTCTCCCGAAAAACCCAAAGAAGAACCTCTCTCTTTTAACACACCGACAACACGGTATCTTCCCGGTCCTATGAAAACAATTTTACCGACAGGATCAACACCTTCGGGAAACAACTTGTTGGCAACTTCCGAACCCAAAATGGCTATATGCGTTCCGTTAATAACATCATTAACGGTAAGATTTCTGCCGTTTTCTAATTCAAGTCCCGAGGTTACTATATAATTTTCATCGCCACCTATTACCGAAACATTGGGGTTTGTTTTCTTTGATTTATATTTTACCGTTGCTATTCCTGTACCCCTTGTATAAATTGAAACTTTTGCGGGGAAAGAGTATTTTTCCTTAAACTCTTTTGCTTGCCTCCATGTAATAGGAGCGAAAACTTTGGGATTATTGGAGTGACCTCCGATCCTAACACGCATTTCACGACTTTTTATGTTAAAGGTATTGGCACCCATCATTGTGAAATTTTGGTTAAGGAAATATTTAATACTGTCGATAGCCGTTAAAATACCCACAAGGGCCATTATTCCGAAAGCTATTATTAAAACGGTAAGGACTGTTCGCAACAAGTGCAACCTGATTGATCGCAATGCAATTCTAAAGTTCTCATATAAAATACGAGATCCCAACATCTAATCTTCTTTTTTACCGAACGCAAGGTCTCCGGCGTCACCTAATCCAGGAACTATATATGCTTTGGCGGTAAGTTCGTCATCAATGCAACCCGTCCATATTGTCAGGTTTCTTAATGAAAAGTTCTTTTTTATGTTCCTTATACCCTCATCGGTTGCAAGTATCGAAACAATATGAATGTGTGCAGGTGTTCCTTTTTCTTGTAAACCTTTTAACGTTGCAACGAAAGAGCCTCCGGAAGCAAGCATGGGATCGCTGATTATAACCGTTTTACCGTCCAAACAAGGTGATGATATATAATCTAATTTTATAACGAACTCACCATCGGAATCGTATTTTCGGTATGCTGAAACAAAAGCATTTTCGGCACGATCGAAGAAATTTAACAACCCTCCGTGTAAAGGCAAACCCGCTCTTAAAATTGTGGCTAAAACAGGCTGTTGTTTCAACACTTTTGTATGGGCAACACCCAAAGGCGTCTCAACATCAACGTCCTTATAATCAAGTTTTTTACTTATTTCGTAAGCAAATATCTCCCCCATTCTTTCAAGGTTTTTTCTGAACCTCATACTGTCCTTTTGGATGTTCACATCTCTAACTTCGGAAAGAAAAGTATTAAAAATCGAATTTTGTTTACCTAATTCTACGATCATGACAAATCTCTATTAAAAACCATAACAGCACAAATGTAAGTAAAATAACGTGAAAAAAATTATTTTGACAAAGAGATAATAAACAAAAAAAGCCGGCTAAGAATCACCGGCTTTTTTCTTGGTAGCGGGGGCTGGATTCGAACCAACGACCTTCGGGTTATGAGCCCGACGAGCTACCTCTGCTCCACCCCGCAGTATTGTTTTTTGCGAGTGCAAAGATATATTTTGTTTCTTTGCAAAACAAATTTTTTTAAAAATTTTTAACTAAAATGCATAAAGCCGGATTTGTAAATATAATAGGTTACCCGAATGTGGGCAAATCAACATTAATGAACGCTCTTGTGGGTGAAAAATTATCCATAATAACTTCCAAGGCTCAAACTACCCGGCATAGGATAATGGGCATTGTAAACGGGGAAGATTTTCAAATAGTTTATTCAGACACACCGGGAATAGTGAGAAAACCGGCATATAAAATGCACGAATACATGAATAAATTCGTGGAAACGGCTATTTCCGATGCCGATATTATTTTGTTGATGACTGAAGTGGGAATGAAATTCGAAGAAAATGAAATAATAGATAAAATCATACGGTCGAACACCCCCGTAATCCTTATCATCAATAAAATAGACCTTTCTGACCAACAGACTGTAAATAATGAAATGGAATATTGGAAAGAGAAAATCCCGGCTGCCGAAATAATTCCGGTATCCGCATTGTTAAAATTCAATATTGATAAAGTTTTTGATAAAATAATAGAGCTCCTTCCGGAAAATCCGCCTTATTTCCCCAAAGATGAATTAACAGATAAATCGATGCGGTTTTTTGTATCGGAAATAATCAGGGAAAAGATTTTTTTAAATTATAAAAAAGAGATTCCGTATTCGGTGGAAGTTGCCGTTGACTCATATAAAGAAGATGATGACATCGTTAGAATTTTCGCTTACATTTTTGTAATGAGAGAATCGCAAAAGGCTATTTTGTTGGGACACAAAGGCGAAAAGATAAAAAAAACAGGTATGATGGCCCGCGAAGACATCGAAAAATTTATTGGAAAAAAAGTTTATCTTGAATTGCGTGTAAAAGTTAAAAAAGACTGGCGTGATAATGAAAACATGTTAACACATTTCGGATATACCGAAGGGTAACCGTATTTTATATTTTTATAATAAAAAATCCGTAAATACGGTAACATACCTTAAAAAGAAAATAAAAAGATGAAAAATACACTTGCAATAGTAGGAAGACCGAACGTAGGGAAATCGACACTTTTTAACAGACTTACAAAGTCGAAAGAAGCCATTGTGGAGTCTGTTAGCGGGGTTACCCGGGATAGAATTTACGGAGAAAGCGATTGGAACGGATATGAATTTTCGGTTATTGACACCGGAGGATATGTACACGGTTCCGAGGATGAATTTGAAAAAGAGATTAGAAAACAAGTACTCTTTGCTATTGATGAAGCCGATGCAATAATATTTGTTGTTGACGCAAGGGAAGGGGTAATGCCCTTGGATGAAGATGTTGCCGAAATGCTGAGAAAAGTAAAAAAGAAAGTTTTTGTAGCGGCAAATAAAGTGGACACTCCTAATTTATCGGATATTATATCCGAGTTTTACTCACTGGGATTCGGAAACGTTTATCCCATATCCGCAGTTACGGGGACAGGGACGGGCGATATGCTTGACGACGTGGTGAAAGTCTTTAAAAAGGCCGAAAGCAAAGAAGAGGATAAAGATTTACCGCGTTTTGCCGTAATAGGACGACCCAACACGGGTAAATCGTCATTGGTAAACACCTTGTTGGGAAAAGAGAGAAATATTGTAACCCCGATAGCCGGAACCACACGCGATACCGTAAATACCAGATACAAAGCTTACGGCCATGATTTTATACTTGTTGACACGGCCGGATTGAGGAAAAAAGGAAAAGTTTATGAAAATATCGAATTCTATTCCGGTTTAAGAACCATTCGTGCAATAGAAAAAGCAGATGTTTGTATTGTTATGATTGACGCACAATCGGGAATGGAAAAACAGGATATCAACATATTTAATCTTGCCGTTAAAAATAAAAAAGGTGTTGTTTTGGTCGTAAACAAATGGGATTTAATAGAAAAGGACTCCCACACCCATAAAGAGTTTGAACAGCAAATAAAAGAAAGAATAGCACCCTTTACGGACGTACCGATAATTTTTACATCCGTTAAAGAAAAACAAAGGATTTTTAAAGTGTTGGACAAAGCCATGGATGTTTACAAAAAACGCGGCAAACGTATTCCAACCTCAAAGTTGAATGAATATTTGTTACCAATTATCGAAAAAACACCGCCTCCCATGGGTTCAAGAGGCAGGTATATTAAAATAAAATATGTTATGCAGCTTAAAACATCCACTCCGCAATTCGTGTTTTTCTGCAACTTGCCTGATGACGTAAAAGAAAATTATAAACGGTTTCTTGAAAACAAGATTAGGGAAAAATACGATTTTACAGGAGTACCTATACAACTTTATTTCAGGAAAAAATAATGGCTGACACAGTTAGAATAGACAAATGGCTTTGGGCCGTTCGTTTTTACAAAACGCGCACCCGGGCAGCCGAAGCATGCAAAGGTGGAAAAGTTAAAATCGACGGTAAAAACGTAAAGCCGTCACGCGAAATCA
Organism: Bacteroidales bacterium; assembly: GCA_015489465.1. Lineage (GTDB taxonomy): Bacteria > Bacteroidota > Bacteroidia > Bacteroidales > F082 > B16-G9. The sequence continues at coordinate 8,721 of WFZS01000120.1, forward strand.
AACCCGGTGAAATCATTGAAGTACACCATAACTACATCAAAAGGACGGTAAAAGTGTTACAAGCGGCACAAAACCGTGTTGCCGCCAAACTTGTCCCTGAACTCATGGAAGACCTCACTCCCGCCGAGGAATTTGAAAAACTTGAAATGTTAAGAAAAGTAAATTCCGAAAAACGTGAAAGAGGTGCAGGTCGCCCTACAAAAAAAGAGCGGCGCATGATAGAAAAATTAAAAGGAAAAGGAAGGCTTTTCTGAAAAAAAGTAAACTAAAATAAGTGTAAAATATATATTTACAAGCTCCTGCTTATCTAACACTTTTCCAGAATTGACATAAAGGATTTCCCCCGGATTATCATTAGATTTTTTTATTCCCGTTACAAATCCATTTTAATTTTATTACTTTTGCATTGTTATGAGTTTAGGTGATAAAACGGTATCCCACGAGGGAATAATTAAAAAAGTTGACGGTAACAAAGTTGAAGTAAGTGTTGTTGCCCAAGCGGGTTGTGCAAGTTGCCAGCTTAAAGGAGTCTGTTCGGTAGGCGAAGTTCAAGAAAAGGTTGTTGAAGTGGAAATATCGGGTTTTAGTTTTAAAGAAGGTCAAACGGTAACTATTGAAATGAAACAATCGCTGGGAACAATGGCCGTTTTATTGGGTTATGTTTTCCCGTTTGTTGTAATACTTACAGGTCTTATTATATTTCTTCAGTTGGGACTCGACCAGGGAATAGCAGGTATTTTATCTCTTTTGCTTTTGGTACCTTATTACGGTATTTTGTATTTATCAAGAAAGTACTTAAGAAAAAAGTTTCAATACAACCTTTATTAACTCATTTTACAGGTAATTTTTTTAATAGCAAGATAATCCAAAATCCGTAACTTTTGCATTCAGCCGAGTAATTTAATGTCATATTAAAAAAATCTACGGATTTCGCCGTTCCGGAAATATTTCTTCCGGCAATATTGATGTTTCAAAAAGTAAAAAACGGTTTTAAAAGAAATCTTTCGAAATGAAATACTATTTTTACACGGCTATTAACAAAAACATATTTTATAAAATGGAAAATGTAAAGAAATACATCGAAGAGAATAAAGAAAGATTTCTGGAAGAACTTTTCGAGTTGATAAGAATCCCGTCCATAAGTTCGTTACCCGAGCATAAAGATGATATGGTAAAAACTGCCGATGCATACAAAGAAGCTCTGTTAAAAGCTGGCGTTGACAAGGCTGAAGTAATGCCCACCGAAGGGAACCCTGTAGTTTATGCCGAAAAAATCATCGATCCGGCAAAACCCACGGTGCTTGTTTATGCACATTATGACGTTATGCCTGTTGACCCTGTTGAGCTTTGGGATTCACCACCGTTTGAACCCGAAATAAGAGACGGAAAAATTTATGCCCGCGGTGCCGATGATGACAAAGGACAGGGTTTTATGCACGTAAAGGCTTTTGAGTCTCTGGTTTCAACAGGAAACCTCCCTGTAAACGTCAAGTTTATGATTGAAGGCGAGGAAGAAATCGGCTCGGTTAGTCTCGGGGCTTTTTGCGAAGCTCACAAGGATATGCTTAAAGCGGATATCATACTTGTTTCGGATACGGGAATGATTGCACCCGATATACCGTCGATAACAACGGGATTGAGGGGTTTGGCTTACTGGGAAGTTGAAGTTACGGGACCCAACCGCGATTTACACTCGGGACTTTTCGGAGGAGCAGTAGCAAACCCCATAAACATTCTTTCCAAAATGATTGCGGATGTTTTTGACGATAATAACCACATCACAATACCCGGATTTTACGATGATGTTTTGGAAGCAAGCGAGGAAGAAAGAAAATTGCTGAATATGGCACCATTCGACGAAGAAGAGTATAAAAAAGCTATCGGCGTTGAAGAGTTGTGGGGAGAAAAAGGTTATACCGTAATAGAAAGAACGGGAATAAGACCGACTTTTGATGCTTGCGGTATATGGGGCGGATATACGGGCGAAGGAGCCAAAACGGTAATACCTTCCAAGGCGTATGCAAAACTTTCATCACGTTTGGTACCTAATCAGGATCATAAAAAAATAGCCAAACTTTTTGAAGATTATTTCGTTTCGATAGCACCTAAATCCGTTAAAGTAAAAGTTAAGACGCTACACGGTGGACAGGCTTATGTTTGTCCTATAGATTTACCCGCATACAAGGCTGCCGAAAAGGCGTATATGGCAACTTACGGCAAAAAGCCCATACCCACAAGAAGCGGAGGAAGTATTCCGATTATTTCGACATTCGAGCAAATTTTGGGTATCAAAAGTATTTTGATGGGATTCGGTTTGGAATCGGACGCAATCCACTCTCCTAATGAAAATTATCCGTTGGAAAACTTTTACAAAGGAATAGAAACCATTACCCTGTTTTATAAATATTTTGATGAAATAATGAGTAAATAATTTTTAAACAATCGCATATATAAGCCGCTTCCGTAAATACGAAAATACCGGGAGGTGGCTTTTTTTATAATATGATTACTGATTTGACCATACATTTTACGGTAATTTCCTAACTTCGTCAAAATAATCGACAGTTTTAAAACCAAAATGAGTGACATTTTTAAAAAAGCTCCCGTACTTCATTCTTTTGTCAGGCTTTTAAAAAATAAAAGTTTTGACGATGATGTATTACATCAGGCAAAAAGGGTTGTTGCAGACACGGTGGGTACTGCATACGGCGGTATTAAACTTCCTGCTTTCGAAAAAGCATTACGGATTAAAAACACACTTTTCGGTTACGGCGATATGGAAATTTGGGGGTTGAATGAAAAAACCGGCCTATACGGTGCGGTTTTTTACAATTCCCTTGCGGTAAGCTCAACGGATTATGATGAAGGTCACCGTAAGGCTGTAGGACATCCTGCAAGTGTCGTGGTACCCGTTGCTATTGCGCTGGGCGAATATATGAAC
>WFZS01000121.1 GCA_015489465.1 Bacteroidales bacterium
AACTACAACATACAAACTCGCTGCATATATCTCTCTAACGCTATTTTTCACCTTCATTTCTCTTAACTTGCAAGCGCAATCCGGAAGAAATGAAAAAGAAAAATTATGCGTTATAAAATACAATAACCTGTATAGCAATAATAACTACAAAACCGTTTTCTCGTTATTATCCGTAAATAACGAAAAAAACATTAACCATATAGAGCTATTGGTAAAATATAAACTCTCCTCCCAAAACATAAATGATAAATATTTACTGACTTTTTCTCAACCCGAAATTTACGGTGATGTCTTTTTCAGAGAATTCAACTTTGACACCCTGTTTATTCCGGACGAAATAAAAATTTTATACAAAAAAGCTGAAGACAACGATGTTTTAAACATCGGAAGTCTCAAATTTCCGGGGGAAACGGCTTTACCTTTACAGGATAGTGTTTTGAATGATAATTACATTGAAATAATTCCGGAAATTTCATATAAACGATTAAAAGAAATAATAAAAAAAGCCGAGGATGTTAACTATTATTACGGTTATGTTACCGTGATGAATGAAATGTTTAACAAACTTAATAAAGATAAAGAAGGAATGGACATCGTGGGTGATTATGAATTAATCCACAGGATTGTTTCCAATATCAACGAACTCGACTTGATTAACTCTTTGAATTTAAAAAAACACGACCCTGCCGACTTTTTACCTGTATTCGAAAAATACAAATTACTTGAAAGAAGGAAAAGAACATTATCAAAGCAATTTCTTACTAATAACACAACTCTTGATTCTTCCGACACGGAAAAATTCGGAAAAAACTTAATCGATATATCGACATACTTTTTACAAGAAAGAAAACAACACCGTCTTTTTCTTTCCCATACTTATGAACAAATGGCGGAGTTGAAAACGGACACCACCGTATGTTCACTAATGAGAAGTTCTTATGTAGGCGATAGAAAATATATGCCTTACGGAAAAGTAAAAGTGTTTAATATGTTCATCAAAACAGCCGATATATATTTCAAAACGGAAAACTATAATGATGCTTTGTTAATGTTAAACAATGCCATCAATTGGTCTTTAATATCCGGAATGCAATTCCCGGAATCCACTATCAAACCGCATTTGGAAAAAGTTGTTGACGGTGTTTTAAGTTCTTATTTACAAATTGCTTATGCATCGTTAAAAAGAGGAAATTCCGAAATGACCCGGCAATATTTAACCAAGGCAAAAACCGAACTGTATAAATTCAACAATAGTTATCCTTATATTGACGCTCCATTACTTTTTAACACGAAAAATTCTTTAATTAACATTATAAAATATTACACCTACAGTAAAAAGTATGACAAAGCTTTAAATGTGTTCAAATTATTTCAACCTCTTGATTTTAACGGTAAAACCGATAAAATTATAATCGCGAAAACATACGCCGGTATTTACAATAATTTTTTAAACAAAATAAACTCAGATATTTACAATAAACAATACGACAAAGCATATCAAAACATTATAACATTACGTAAGTTTTTATCGGAAAGTTTAAATTACCTAACTCTATCGGAAAAACAAATTTTAGAAACAAAACATGCAGTAAACTTTCTTTACAAGCACTATTTAATAAAAAGCAGAACAGCACAAAATAAAAACACCGTTAATTTCAAGAATATCTACTTTAACAAAGCCATAACGTTAAAAAATAAGTTCAATATTTAACACCGGTTGTTTATATTAGCAAAGTTCTTTTTATTTTTTAAAAACATATAATCATGAAAAAACTGCTGCTTATCAGTAATTCAACCATGGCGGGTGAGGAATATCTGGGATGGCCCCGTCAGTATATTAAAGAATTTTCAGATAAAAACAACATTAAAAAAATAACTTTTGTTCCTTATGCGGGAGTTAATTTGTCTTCCGAAGGACTTGATGTATCTTTTAAGTTATATACCGAAAAGGTATCCGGGGTTTTTAAAACTTTGGGTGTGGATGTGGAATCCGTACACGAAACAAAAGACCCTGTTAAAATGGTTAACGATGCACAAGCCATAGTTGTAGGAGGTGGTAACACTTTTCATTTAGCAGCAAAATTGCATGAAACAAAATTGATGCAAACTATCAGAGAGAAGGTATTACAAGGAATTCCTTATATTGGATGGAGTGCAGGTTCAAACGTTGCTTGCCCGTCGCTTAAAACCACCAATGACATGCCGATTATCGAACCTGAAAGTTTTGACACGATGGGGTTGGTTCCTTTTCAAATAAATCCCCATTATCTTGACGCAAACCCTGAAGGTCACGGCGGCGAAACAAGACAACAACGTATAGAAGAATTTCTGGCTATAAACAGGGAGATTAAAGTTCTGGGGCTGAGAGAAGCCAGTTTACTTGAAATTGAAGGTGATAAAATGTTTTTAAAAGGATCACGCAAGCTACGCCTTTTTGAACACGGCAAAGAACCCGTGGAATATGATCCCGGAACCGATCTCAGCTTTCTTTTAAAATAACGGCAAATTAAACATAATTTAACGGCACGCTTTTTGAATAATCAATACCTGTTAATTTAAAAAGGTATTAATTATGAGAAATTTAGTGATAATATTAAGTATAGTTTTTGCAATAAGCGGTACAATACCGTTAAAGGCTCAAAACGGGAAACAACTTACAAAAAGAGAGCTGAAAAAGCTGGAAAAGAAAAAAAAGAAAGAAGCTCAAGAAAAAGCGGAATACGAAGATTTTCTTAAAATCAAAAAATTAGTTGACGACACTACTTTTGTTTTTGTTGCCGACAGATTGTACGGTGCAAGAGGAAGAACATTTAATCTGAATCCTTCTTTAAACTTTTTAATAGTAAATAAAAAAGAAGGTTCTTACCAATTTTCCTTTCATGGTATTTCGGGATGGAATGGACTGGGAGGAGCCACTTTTAACGGCGACATAACAAAATATGAAGTGAAATACGGTAAAAACTTCAAAAAACCCTCATATATAAGTATGATTTTCAGGCCGAGGGGTGTCGGAGGGTTACCTTATATTAATATAACCTTTTACGGTAGCAAAGCCATTATGGATTTAACACTTGACAATGGAACAAGAATTCGATTGGACGGTGAAATAAAACCCATTGGTGAAGCAGATATTTTAAAAGGACATTCCGTTTTCGAATAATAAAATTTTTCAAATTTAAAAGCTGTCATTGTTTGGCAGCTTTTTTTATATTTTGCAAAATTATATAACTCTAACAACTCGACTTTCGAAACAATCCATTTAACCGACTGTATTATATGTATTTTCTAAGACAAGTCATAAAAATTTTAAATTAAAGTAAAGTGAACTTATCAAATTTGTTAAGATTTACTTCAAGTCGGCTTTTTTAGTTTAAGCGGAATAATTTTATAAATCTTTTACGGAATTTTATAAATTTCAAATAAAGGTATTACCTTAACTTTGGACAAATTATTTATAATGCTTAAACAGGAAACTTTAAATATCAGTAATATGCTTTGCACTTGCTGCACAAAGCTTATTAAATTGGTTTTTGAAAAAGCTGATATTAAAGTTTTGAAAATATTGCCGGGAGAAGTCACCGTAATTTACGATAACGGCAAACACAACTTCGACACAATTGACAAGCTGCTGAAAGAAAACGGAATGGCATTGATAAAATCAAAAGATCAACAGATTGTCGAGCAAATAAAAATAGCCGTTAACGAGTTGATTCATCATTCAAACAACATAAACTCAATTTTAAGAAAATCGGATTATTTAGTGGAAAAACTGGGGATGAGCTATCAACAACTATCAAAGCTATTTTCCAAATATGAAGACATGACCCTGGAAAAATATATCATAAAAAACAAAATCGAACGGATAAAAGAGTTAATTGATTCGGAAGAGTTCAGCATCAGCGAAATTGCATATATGATGGATTACAGCAGCGTGCATTATCTTTCGAATCAATTTAAAAAAGAAACCGGCATGTCTGTTAGCGAATACAAAAAAAGAAAATCGAAAAACAAAATATATCTCGACCAATTAACAAATAATTAGGCACCTAAAATTTACATTATGAAACTGAAATCAAACATAGCGGTATCCGATTCGGGTTTTTTGTTCGACCCTACAACGGGTGATTCATATACTTTAAACGAAACCGGAAAAGTTATTCTGGAAATGCTTAAAGAAGGCAAATCCGAAAAAGAAATCATATCAGAATTTACTGAAAAATACGATGTTGACGAAGGAACCTTCGAACAAAATCTTTATGATTTTCTAAGAATGCTTTCACATTATAATTTGACTGAGATATAATCTAAAATCTACTTAAAGTGAGCAAAAAAAACAAATACACCATTGCTGTAACAGGGCTTAACAACACCGACAATCCAGGCCCGGGAATACCGGTAATAAGAGGTTTAAGGGAGTCAAAGGATTTCGATGTAAAAATTATCGGTTTGGCTTACGAAAATCTGGAACCCGGCATTTACATGAAAAATTTGGTTGATAAAACTTACCAGATTCCGTATCCTTCAAGAGGTACAAACGATTTTATAAGCAGAATTAAAGAGATTAACTCCAAAGAAAACCTCGATGTTATAATACCCAATTTTGATGCTGAATTATATACTTTTATCAAAGCGGAAAAAGAACTGAACGAAATCGGAATAAAAACTTTTTTACCGACTCGAGAACAATTTGAAGAAAGAAGCAAAACAAATTTACCGGCCTTTGGTGTTAAATACGGTGTTAAGGTACCTTACAGCAAACCGGTTAACAATTACGCCGACATTAACACCTTACATTACAGTTTTATTTACCCCGTATTAATTAAAGGTAAATTTTACGACGCTTATCTGGCATATAACAACGAACAAGCTATTAATTACTTTAACAAACTGTCTGCCAAATGGGGGCTTCCCGTAATTGCCCAACAATTTATCAGAGGAACCGAAGTAAATGTTGTTGCTCTCGGTGACGGAAAAGGGAATACAATAGCAGCCGTGCCGATGCGGAAACAATACATAACAGACAAAGGGAAAGCGTGGGGCGGCATAACGCTGGCTGACAACAATTTGCTTGATTTGACAAGATATATCATTAAAAAAACAAAGTGGAGAGGCGCAATGGAATTGGAGATGATAAAAACCATTTCCAACGAATACTATTTAATAGAGATAAATCCCCGGATTCCGGCTTGGGTTTATTTGGCTGTTGCTGCCGGTCAGAATATACCCGAGGCTCTCGTTAAACTTGCTTTGGGAAAAAGGGTTAAACCTTTTACCGATTATGAGGTGGGTAAAATGTTTATTCGCTATTCATATGACCTTATAGGTGATATATCTCAATTTGAAAAACTATCGACCACCGGAGAACTTTAAAACCTTAAAAAAAAGACAAAAAATGGAAAAACTAAAATACGAAAGACCCGTTATCAACAAGATAAACGCAGGAACTCCCGACAAATTCGGGATGAATACACGCGTAAAAGTAATCGACGAAATCGACGGAGTAAAAGTTTCGGAACTTTTGAAAAAGTACGGCTCCCCTCTTTATGTTATCTCCGAAAAAACCGTTAGGGATAATTACAAAGATGCTTACAGAGCATTTTCCAACCGTTATCCTAAAGTACAATTTGCCTGGTCTTATAAAACAAATTATCTCGATGCCGTATGTCGTATTTTCCATGATGAAGGTTCATGGGCCGAAGTGGTTTCGGGGTTTGAATACGACAAAGCACTTTCAAACGGCATTCCGGGTGGTCAAATAATTTTTAACGGTCCCGATAAAAGCGATGAAGACCTGTTAAAAGCGATAGACAATTCATCATTTATTCACATTGACCACTTTGACGAACTTTATTCTATTATAAGATTAACAAAAAACACAAATAAAAAAGCAAAAGTCGCCATTAGGGTAAATATGGATACAGGTATTTATCCCCAATGGGACAGATTCGGCTTTAATTACGAAAACGGAGAAGCTTGGAATGCCATTAATCGCATAATGCTCGCTGACAATATTGACCTTGTCGGACTCCACACACACATCGGAACATACATCATGACTCCTCAACCCTACTATGTTGCGGCATCCAAGCTTTCCGAATTAGCCGTAAGAACACATAAAAAATATGACCACGCCATTAAATATATCGATATGGGTGGCGGATTTGCATCTAAAAATACTCTTAAAGGGGCATATCTACCCGGTAAAGACACATGCCCTTCGTTTGACGATTACGCCGACGCAATAACCAATGCCATTTTAAACTCCGAGATAAAACCCGATAATTTACCCGTTTTATTTTTGGAAACGGGAAGAGCCCTTATTGATGATGCCGGTTATCTTCTGGGAACCGTTCTTGCCAACAAACGTTTGGCTAATGCCCGAAGAGCAACAATTATTGATATCGGTGTTAATTTATTGTTTACAAGTTTTTGGTATCAACACGAAATTTATCCTGCCAAAGAGTGTTCCAATGTTACCGAAGACACAACAATTTACGGTCCTCTTTGTATGAATATTGACATTATAAGAGATGCGGTACAGTTTCCCGTTTTACAAAAAGGCGACCATGTAGTTATACCCAGAATAGGCGCATACAACATGACACAATGGTTGCAGTTTATTACTTTACGTCCCAATGTTGTTCTTATCGATAACGATAAAAACGTAAACATTATCAGGGAAAAAGAGACCTTAGAGGCATTTAAGAACCTTGAAAAAATTCCCGGGCACCTTAACGGAAAGTAAAATTTTAAAAGAAGAAACTTGCAAAACAAAAAAGACAACATATTAACAGCTTCTGTTTTAAACAGCTATTCCCAAATATTTTTCTCGGACAGTAAAATATTCGGGATGTTGTTGCTGTTGGTAAGTTTTATTGATGTATATGCCGGTTTAGCGGGACTGATATCGGTATTTACTTCAAACATTCTTGCAAAAATTCTGGGATTTAACCGTATTAACATATTAAAAGGAGCGTACGGTTTTAACAGCTTGTTGGTAGGATTAGGTATAGGACTAACGTACACACCGGGATTGGAAACATTAATTGTGGTTATAATAGCATCAATAACCACTCTGTTGATAACCATTGCTCTCGAGGGTATCCTGGGAAAATACTACTTGCCGTTTTTAAGCATTCCGTTCATTTTGGGTATTTGGATAATATTATTGGCGGGAAGGGATTTGTCGGCATTGGGATTGAGCCAGCGGGGAATTTATACCACCAATGAAATTTACCAGCTCGGAGGAAGAAAATTAACCGATTTTTACATTTGGATACAAAATTTCGACAAACCTTTTTTCATTAAAACCTATTTTCTATCACTGGGGGCAATATTTTTTCAATATAATATTATTGCAGGAATTTTAATAGCTGCCGGTCTTTTGTATCATTCAAGAATATCTTTTATACTTTCCCTTTTGGGTTTTGCAACGGCATTTGTTTTTTATAAAATATTAGGAGTAAACATAACACAATACGGATACACATACATCGGATTTAATTACATTTTAACCGCAATAGCAATAGGCGGAATTTTCCTGGTTCCCAATAAATACTCTTTTCTATCAATACTATTTCTTTTACCCATTGTTGTGTTGATTACATTAAGCACATCAAGACTTTTGGCTCCTTACCAGCTGCCGGTTTATTCTTTGCCTTTCAACATAATAGTACTGTTATTTTTATATTTCCTTAAATTGAGGACAGGTAAACACAAATATCTGATAGAGATTGTAACTCAATTAAACAGTCCCGAAAAAAATCTTTATTTCTATAATCAAGCAAAAAGCAGGTTTAAATGGCTTGAGTTCTTTCCCGTATCATTGCCTTTTATGGGGGAATGGACGGTTTCGCAAGGCGAGGAAGGAGAATACACTCATCAAGGTGATTGGCGTTATGCTTGGGATTTTGTAATACTCAACAATAAAGGTGAACAATATTCGGGTAGCGGGAACAAATTAACCGACTATTATTGTTATGAAAAAAATGTTATTTCTCCCGCTGCAGGTGTAGTTGTTGAGATAAACGACGGCATAGATGATAACAAAATAGGTAATGTTAATCTGATACAAAACTGGGGAAATTCAATTGTAATAAAACATACCGAATACCTGTATTCACAAATCAGTCATTTGAAAAAAGGTACTTTTAAAGTTAAAAAAGGCGACCGTATTAAAAAAGGTGATATTCTGGCAAAATGCGGTAATTCGGGCAGATCGCCGTTTCCTCATCTTCATTTTCAACTTCAGGCAACGCCTTATGTGGGGTCTAAAACCATCGACTATCCGGTTGATCATTACGTAAAACGGCTTAATAATGATTTTGAATTACATCAATATTCCAAACCGAAAGAAAACGAAACGGTTTCAAATATAAAAACAACGGAACTATTGAAAAGGGTTTTGAATTTTATTCCGGGTAAAAAGCTTAAATGCACTATGAACGACATTGAAGAAACTTGGACCGTAAACACCGACTTGCTAAACAACACTTACATTTATTCTGAAAAAACCAACTCCTACGCTTATCTGTACAACGACGGATTTATACACTACTTTAAAAGCTTTTCCGGAAATAAAAATTCAGCCCTTTTCTTTTTCTTCATTGCCCTTTATCAAGTTCCTGCAGGCTTTTATAAAGATATGACGGTAATAGACAAATTACCCCCTGATATAACATCTAATAAACCGGTTAAAATTATTAACGACTTCTTTGCTCCTTTTTATTCGCTGATAAATGTTGATTACATTATTAAATTCAAGGATATTAATAATGAGTTGATGCCCGATTATATAACTATGGAAACTCAAATAACCGAAAGATTTTTAAATAAAAACATTAACAATTTAAGATTTGAAATAACCGTTGAAGAATCCGGAAAAATAACAGTTAAGAGCAACTCTGTAAAATTGGAAGTAAAATTATAGACAACCGGTAACTTATGAAAATCACATTAGCAACATTTTCCGTAATTTTTCTTTTACAAATACCTTTACAAGTTGTTTCGCAAAATAATGTAAATGTTACGGCTATCAATAAAAGCACGTTTGAATATTACAGCAAAGGTGAATGGAAAAAATTAATTGAAACCGGAAAAGTTGCAAAAAAACATAATATCGATTTTTACTATTTGAATGTTAGGTTGGGTGTGGCATATTTCAATACCGGGAAATACAGAAAAGCGGTTTATTATTTCCGTAAAGCTTACAAGTCCGATCCCGATAATGTTTTCGTAAAAAAGTATTTATATCTGTCATTTCTTTATTCCGGCAGGACGGAGGATGCAAAAAAATTTGAAAAAAATTTAAAACCCGAAACATTATCGGAACTGAAAATTTTAAGGAAAACAGATATATACCTCACTGCCGACACACGTTTTGAAAACAATAAAAATTACAAACACAACACGAATGAAGGTGAGTTTTTAAGTCAATCGGTCCGTAACGGTTACAATTATTTTTCTTCCGGACTAAAAGCATTACGATTTCAAAACTCTTTGTATTTTAACTTTGCCAATATCAACAAATCAAGCATTGTTTACTTTCCGGAATACGACAGTATCAATTACATTTACCGCCAAATAAAAGACAAGTTTACCGTAAATCAAAAACAGTTTTATATAAATTACTCAAATCGTATTTTTTACGGATTGGGGGTTACCATGGCTTTTAATTGGATACATCTTAACTCAAGATTCGACTCCGTTTCTTTTAACAAAAAAACAAACAGTTATGCCGGAGTAGTTGCAATAAACAAAGATGCGGGGGATTTTAAATTTGAACTTTTCACCTCTATTTCAAATCTCAATAACGGTAATCAAATACAGCCCGGAATAGATTTAATATGGTATCCTTTTTCAAATGACAATATATATTTTTCCACACTGTTCTCTTACAAATTTGAAAATAACACCGATACTAGTTACAACGAACCCTTAATCAAACCGGCAATCGGTTTCAGAATAAAAAATTTCTATTTCGAACCTTCATACTCATTCGGGAAAATTAAAAACTTCACCGAATACGACGGTCTTGTCATAAACAACGACATAGATGTCATAAAAAACAGATTTGATTTTCTGACTTATGCATTTTTTATGAAAAACAAGATTTACGTGTTTTTCAAATACCAATATTATAATAAAGAAAATATTTATTTTGTAAACACCGATAAAATGACGTTAACTTACAAAAACAACACTTTTACATTTGGTGTTCAATTCAAATTTTAGAAATATGAGTAAAATAATAATGATTTTAGTTTTCCTTTTACCTGCTTTGTCAATAAATGCACAAGGCGACTTGTTGGAAGCATTTAAAAAAAGTTACGAACTTGAGGCCAAAGGGGAATATAAACAAGCCGCCAAGCAGTTAAAAGATATTTACGACCCCGAATCGTATGAAATAAATTTACGTCTCGGATGGCTTAACTATCAAGCCGGCTTGTTCTCAGAGTCAATTGCTTATTACAATAAAGCTTTGGATATTCTACCCTATTCGGAAGAAGCGAAATTCGGACTTATCAACCCTCTGTCGGCAAGCGGAAAATGGGACGAAGTTATCAACATTTACAATAAAATACTTGAAATAAATCCTAAAAATACAACTGCAAATTACCGGTTGGGATTAATTTATTACGGAAGGGAAAATTATGAAAAAGCCTATAAATATTTTGAAAATGTCGTAAATCTATATCCTTTCGGATACGACGGCTTATTAATGTTTGCCTGGACTAACTTAAAGCTGGGAAAATTCAGGGAAGCTAAAATTCTTTTCAATAAAGTTCTTCTTTATGCTCCCGATGACAAGTCTGCTTTGGAAGGGTTAAACAAAATAAAATAAGTTACTTTTTATCCTCGAAAAACTCCTTATAATCGGGGAAATACAATTTTCTTTTGGCAATTGCGGGAGGGTATGCAAAATAAACGGGTTCCCCTTCGGCACATTTTATCCCCTCGGCATCAAAAAGATCTACATGAACTGTTACAAGATTTTTTTCGGTTTTAACGATAGCGGCTTTTAAAAATATTTTACCCTTCTTGTCAATCCTTACGGGTTTTAAATATTTAACGTGAAGTTCCGAAGTAACCGACCCCGTTTTCATTTTAACCATTACAAGCCAGTTACCGATTTCGTCTATCAGTGTAGCTTGGATGCCTCCGTGAAGAATGTTAAAATACCCCTGAAGAAATCCTTTCGGCTCCCACTCCGACACCATATAATCACCTTCCAGAAAAAACTCCATCTGCAGCCCGTGTTCGTTATGCGGAGCACAACCGAAACAATTATAACCCTCTATTTTACTGTAAGGATTTAAAATTCTTTTTCTCATTTAAGCTGTCCCTTTTTATACTTCTCTTTTTTTATCACATTCCCCTTTTCGTCGTAATATACCCAAACACCTGTTTTCTTATCGTTTCTAAAGCTGCCTTCCGTTTTCAAACTGCCATCGGGGTAATACTCAAAGTATGGCCCTTCAGCCATATTGTTTTTAAATATCTTTTTACTTTTTACCTTTCCGTTTTTGTAATAATATACTTGCTCTCCTTCAAATTTTCCGTCTTTATACAGATACATCGCAATCCTGCGTCCTTTTGTGTCAAACCATTCCGTCGGACCGTTCCTTTTTCCGTATTTATAAGTTGCCAATTCCTGCATAAAACGCGAACCTCCGTAATAAACTATCCTCTCACCGTCAAGCAGGCCTTTTTTATAATTTTGGACCAAAGTTTTCCGTCCGTTACCGTCAAACTTAATCCACTCGCCGTCAAGTTTATCATCTTTAAGATGCCCTTGAACCATTACTCCCCCATGATTATCGGTTTGAAGATATAAGCCGTTTTTCTTACCTTCTTTGTATTGGTAAAAAATATGAATTAATCCCGAAGGAAATTTTAAATACCAGTTGCCGTCTTTGAGGTAATCTTTAAATTCACCTTGTATTAATTCTCTTTTTCGTTTAGCCCTGTATATACCGCTTTTTATGGTATCGGGAACGTTATTGTCAAAAAATTCCTGGGCGGTAGCGGGTAATAATGACAATACAAACAAAAAAATTAAAAAGTGTTTTAAAAGTTTCATAATATTTAACTATTTAAAATTCAGTAAATCATCCATTGTGTAAACACCTTTCTTTTTATGAACAAACTCTGCAGCCAAAACGGCTCCTTCCGCAAATCCCCTTCTGTTAAATGCCTGATGACGTAAAAATATTTCATCCGATTTTGATTTCCATATAACTTCATGTATTCCGGACACTTCCCCTTTCCTTACTGAAATAATGGGAATTTTGTTACTTTTAGTTTCATCTGACGTCCAACCCGAAACATTGTCAAGCCGTGCAACAATATCTTCCGCCAGCTTAATGGCGGTACCGCTGGGTTTATCCAACTTATGAATATGGTGTATTTCTTTCAAAGAGACATCGTAACCTCCTACCCTGTTCATCACTTCGGCAAGAGTTTTATTTATGTAAAAAAAGACATTAACCCCTATACTGAAATTTGGAGAATAAAAAAACGTGGCATCCTTTTCCACAACTTTTCTGAAAACCTGTTCTTTTTTATCGTACCATCCCGTAGTGCCCGTAACCAAAGGCAATCCCGCATCAAAACATCTATCAAAATTTTCAAGGGCAACTTCGGGTAAACTGAAATCTATAACAACATCTGCTTTTTTATCACTTTCCAAAAACTTATCCCAATCGTCTTTATTATCAATAATGGATACTATCGAATGTCCTTTTTCCAACGCAACTTTTTCAACCTCTCTACCCATTCTTCCGTATCCGGAAATAACTATTTTCAACTTTTTCATAATCTTTTATTTTTAAAATTTAACGGATATTTTCAAGCCGTTCATTACCGGTTTGTTACCTTCGGGAATAATATTCACATTTTTTAAACCGGGAGCCATGTTAATAACGGGATCCACCCTTAAACTTATATCTTTACTGACATCCCAATAATACAGATGAGCATCCACAACGGCATCAATCATTTGCAAAATATAAACGGCACCACCTATTATAAACATTAATTGATAATTTCGACGGTAATAATTTCTAATATATTTAAGGTCGTCAGCCGAATATTTTTTAGCAAGTTCGTTTTCACAAGCATCACCGAGATCAACCTTGCATTTGTAGGCTTCTTTATACTTGATGTACTCTTTACGGTTAATAACTTCAAAATATGCTACGGTTCCAAAAGCAGCATAAATTATGGGTAATTTCCAATATTTTTTATTGTAAATCTGTCCTGCTCCGGGAATAATTGCAAGATAAGTAGCTTTTTTAGGCGAATGTTCCCGGTATAAAGTATCCGGTGATTTTTGTGCCTTCAGGTTAAAAGAAAGAAACAAAAAAAACAAAGAAGCAATAATAAACTTTCCTCCCGACTGTCTTTTGCTTCCCGGCATAATTATCATTTTAAGAGGTTCAATAACCTGTCCAATTCGTCAACGTTATTAAAGCTGATAACGATACTTCCTTTACCTTTATTGCTTTTTCTTAAAGCTACCCTTGTTCCGTATTTTGAACTTAGATTTTTAGCGGCTTCTATATATTTCGGTTCCAAACCGCTTCCACCGCTTTTCCCGCCTCCTCTTTTATCCCTGTCGTTATATGATTGCACCAATTTTTCCAAAGCCCTAACACTGATACCTCTCTCTATTACTTTTCTCAAAAGCTTTACCTGAAATTCCGGATTATCTTTTATACCGAGAAGTGCTCTGGCATGTCCCATTGAAATAAGGTCATCCCTAAGCGCAATCTGTATTTCGGCAGGCAGTTTTAAAAGGCGTAAAAAATTGGTAATAGTAGAACGGTTTTTACCTACTTTTTTAGAAAGCTGTTCTTGTGTAAGTTTTAGTTCGTCGATAAGTCTTTGATAGCTGATAGCCACTTCCAAAGCATTCAAATCCTGACGATGAATGTTTTCGATAAGAGCCATTTCCAGCATTTGCTCGTCATTGGCAAGACGTATGTAACACGGAACCTTTTTTAATCCCGCCAATTTGGAAGCTCTGAAACGGCGTTCACCGGCAATAAGTTGATATTTGTCGTAACCCAACTTGCGAACCGTTAAAGGTTGTATTATCCCTTGCGATTTTATTGATTCGGCAAGTTCACGCAATTGCATTTCGTCAAAATCGGTTCTGGGTTGAAAAGGGTTTGTCTCGATTTTATCAATGTCTATTTCGGCTATAGCACCCACAACAAATTCTCCCGAGATATCATGCGCCGTAATATCGGTTTCGGGGCTTTGAAGAATAGCATCAAGCCCCCGGCCTAAAACCCGTGAACTTTTTTTACTACTCATCTATGGTAATCTCCTTGTCTTTATTTTTCATCACCGTCATATCGTTTTTCTGCAAAATCTCTCTTGCCAAATTTAAATAATTTATAGCTCCGGTGCTGTTTGCATCATGCATTATGATAGACTTACCGAAACTGGGAGCTTCACCCAATCTAGTATTACGGTTGATTATGGTGTCGAATACCATTTCCTGAAAATGTGTTTTCACCTCCTCAACAACTTGTCTCGAAAGGCGAAGCCTGGTATCGAACATGGTTAACAAAATACCTTCTATATCCAAATCCTTGTTAAGACGCGATTGAACTATTTTTATGGTATTCAAAAGTTTACCCAAGCCCTCCAAAGCAAAATATTCGCATTGTACAGGTATTATCACCGAATCGGCGGCGGTAAGTGCATTAACCGTTATTAATCCCAACGATGGAGAACAATCGATAATGATAAAATCGTAATCGTCTTTAACAGGTTCGAGTGCTTTACGCATCATCCTTTCCCTGTCCGGCATATTAATAAGTTCTATCTCGGCACCAACAAGGTCGATATGAGCCGGCATAAGATCAAGATTGGGAGTGTTTGTCTGCAAAATGGCATCTTTCGGATCCAGCCTGTCAACAATACACTCGTAAATACTGTTTTTTATATTTTTAGGATCAAAACCGATACCGGAAGTGGCATTCGCCTGCGGGTCAGCGTCAACAAGAAGCGTTTTATATTCCAAAACAGCTAAACTCGCCGCCAAATTGATTGCAGTGGTAGTTTTACCCACTCCTCCTTTTTGATTTGTAATTGCTATGGTTTTGCCCATTTTCCCTCTATTTAATAGTTACAAAAATACTATTTTTGACAGTGGTGTAAATTTCATAACAGGCTAAGTTTTCAACAAATACAAGGGTTATTAACAAAAATGGAGCAATACCTGTGTATTACCCCATTTAGATAATAGTTCAACTTAACCTGAAAGTTCAGGATAAAAAACTTTGTAAAAATATTTTTTAAAGAAAAAAATTACTCTTTGTCGGGATTTTCTTCTTCGTTACCCAAGTCTTCGAAACTAACATCAACCGAACCGCTTAACTCGTCGGTAGAAGTTTCGCCGGCCTGTTCGTTTTCCTTAACTTCTTCTTCAGGAACAACTCCCGTTTCGATAAAATCAACAACAGTCTTCAGTCCGTCAGCGAACTTTTCAAAATCTTCCCTGTAAAGGAAAATCTTATGTTTTTCAAAGAAAAATTTTCCGTCTTCTTGATTAAAACGCTTTTTACTTTCCGTAATGGTAATATATCGCTGACCATTACGGGTTTCTTTTACATCAAAAAAATAGGTTCGCTTGCCGGCCCTTACCGCTTTGGAGAAGATGTCCTCTCTTCTTTCCTGTTTTCCGTTCTCTTTCATTCTTAATCTGGTTAAATCAGTAACTATCAATTGTTGTAACAAAAATAAAAATTTAATGAAATTTACAACCCATATAATTACTTTTTTTAAATAACAATTTTTAAGATGTTATATTCTTGTTTTTCCGTTAGTTATACGTTATTTTGTTAATACCGGTTAAATAGAATCCATAAAAATTAATTAATTTTTAACACGTTTTTTTACGACATTTGTCCAAAATATTAAAAATGTCGTCAATTCCGTTAGCAGAAGAACTAAGGCCGTCATCACTTGACGAATATATAGGACAGAAGCATTTGGTAGGGAAAAATGCCGTTTTACGGAAAAGTCTGGAAAGCGGTCTTATACCGTCAATGATTTTATGGGGACCGCCCGGGGTGGGAAAAACAACACTTGCCAATATTATAGCAAATAGTGTTAATCATCAATTTTTTACACTTAGTGCGGTAAATTCGGGTGTTAAAGATGTGAGAAACGTGATAAATTCGGCAAGAAATTTTGCCGGAAACGCCATTCTATTTATTGATGAGATTCACCGCTTCAGTAAGTCGCAACAAGACTCGTTATTGGCAGCAGTGGAAAAAGGAATCGTTAAACTTATAGGCGCTACTACTGAAAATCCCAGCTTTGAAGTTATATCACCTCTTTTATCCAGATGCCAGGTCTATATCTTAAAACCGCTTTCGGAAGAAGATTTGAAATTGATGACGGAAAAAGCTAAAATTTTATTGGAAAAAAGGTTCGGTATAAAAGTAGTTTTTAAAGAAACAGCGGCGCTTTTCAGAATATCGGGAGGCGACGGAAGAAAACTTTATAACGCAATAGAACTCTTTGTCAGTCAAGAGATAAGCTCAGGAAACAGAACGGTTATTTTTACAGACGAAAAGGTCAAAAAAATCATACAGGAAAATTTATCCGTTTACGACAAGCACGGTGAAATGCACCACGATATTGCTTCGGCGTTTATAAAATCATTGCGCGGCAGCGACCCGAACGGAGCGGTTTATTGGTTGGCAAGGATGGTTGAAGCAGGAGAAGACCCAAAGTTTATCGCCAGAAGAATGCTTATACTTGCATCGGAGGATATAGGAAATGCAAATCCCAATGCCATACTTTTGGCAAACACATGTTTTGATGCCGTCAACAAAATAGGATGGCCCGAAAGCAGAATCATTCTCTCACAAACCGCTATTTACCTTGCTAATTCTCCCAAAAGCAATTCGGCTTACAGGGCAATAAACAAAGCACAGGAAATAGTTAAAAAAACAGGTGATTTGCCTGTCCCTTTGCATTTGCGAAACGCTCCTACAAAACTTATGGATAATTTGGGTTACGGTAAAGATTATAAATATGCGCACGATTTTGAAGGCAACTTCACAAACCAGGAATTTTTACCCGACGAAATAAAAGGAACAAAAATTTACGACCCCGGAAACAATCCGAGGGAAAACGAAACGAGAAAATCCCTTCAACGGAAATGGAAAAAATACGGGTATTGATCACTTTATGGCAAAAGCCATATTCCGTTTCTTCAATTCTTTTATAAAGGTATCCGGATTAACACGAGCCGTACTTGACTTCAATCTGAAATTACGGCTCTGTTCATTATCCCTCAACATCAATTCCAAAGGCACTTTTCCGTAATTTTCGTTAACAAGTTTAACTATTTCGCCACCCAATCCGTTTTCTAGTTCTTCAATATACAATTGTACTACAATAGATTGAGCTCTCTTTTCCATCACATCTTCCAACAACATAATATCGTTAACCTGCAAAACCAAATCACCGTTATCGTTGCTCCGGTACCTGTTTTCAACCTTAGCACTAATGTACAGTGTTGCCCCGGTATTTATAAGATGTTTGAACTTAAGATACACTTCTGAAAACAACATCAAACGGATACTACCTGTATAATCTTCAACGGTAAACATCCCGAAACTGTTACCTGTTTTTGTTTGCCTTTCCACCGCTTCAACAACCATTCCCGCAAAATTTACCACTTTACCTTTAAAAGGTTTAAGGTCGTTTTTCAAATCATCGATTTGGACGTTACAATAACGTTTCATGGTTACTTCGTAATCGTCCAACGGGTGTCCTGAAATGTAAAATCCCGTTACCTCTTTTTCATTTTTCAGTAACGTCACCTTCGACCAAGGTTCACATTTAGGCACTTCGGGGTCACGGATTTCAAAGGCATCTTCCATGTCACCGAAAAGTGAAAACTGTTGCGTGTTTTTTTGCTGTTGAACACTCGAACCGTGTTTAATCACTTTTTCGATAAAGGTAGGTCCATCCTCTTTTTCACGATAGAAGTATTGTGCGCGGTGAATATCATTAAAACAGTCGAAAGCTCCCGCCATAGCCAAAGCTTCAAAACTTCTTTTGTTAACCGATTTAAGATTGACCCTTTTTGCAAAATCGAAAATATTTTTAAACGGACCGTTGGCATCACGCTCTCTAATGATATCATCAACAGCCGAACCGCCGACTCCTTTTATTGCCGCAAGTCCGAATCTGATGACACCGTCTTTGTTAACGGTAAAATTATTGGCACTTTCATTAATATCGGGACCCAAAACAGGTATTCCCATTCGTTTTGTCTCTTTAATAAAGAAAGTGATTTTGTCGATATTGTTCAGGTTCCGGCTTAACACGGCAGCCATGAATTCCGCCGGATAATGGGCTTTCAGATATGCCGTTTGGTAAGAAACGTATGAATAGCAAGTTGCATGAGATTTGTTAAAAGCATATTTGGCAAACTCTTCCCAGTCGTGCCAAACTTTTTCCACCGTTTTAAGAGGCAGCCCGTTCTTTTTACAACCTTCCATAAACCCCACCTTCAACTTATCCATTTCTTGTTTATCTTTCTTACCCATAGCTTTACGCAACGAATCGGATTGACCGCGCGTAAATCCCGCCATTTTTCTGGAAAGGAGCATCACCTGTTCCTGATAAACGGTAATTCCGTAAGTTTCTTTAAGGATATCTTCCATTACCGGAAGGTCGTATTCTATTTTTTCGCGTCCGTGTTTACGTGCAATAAATTGCGGAATATACTGCATCGGTCCCGGTCGGTATAAAGCGTTCATGGCGATAAGATCCTCAAAACGTGTAGGTTTCAGCTCTTTCAGGTATTTTTTCATACCGTCGGACTCAAATTGGAAAAGAGCGGTTGTTTCCCCTCTGCTGTATAACCTGTAAGTTTCCTCATCATCCAAAGGAACTGAGTTTATATCCACATCAATACCTTTTGAACGTTTTATATTTTCAACGGCATCTTTTATTATCGATAATGTTTTCAATCCTAAAAAATCCATTTTCAACAGTCCTATCGACTCGATAAACTTGCCGTCATATTGCGTGGATATTTCCAGCACCGAATCTTTAACCGTTGAAACGGGAACATATTTGTCAAGGTCATCTCTTCCGATAATTATCCCGCAGGCATGTGTTCCCGTATTTCTTACAGAGCCTTCAAGCGTTAAAGCACTCTGCAGAACGGAACGAATTTCGGGAGGACCTTCTTTATATAACTTATTTAATTCGGGAACCTCTTCAAAAGCTTTTTTAAGTGAAATACCGGGTGTATCGGGGACAAGCTTGGCAAGCCTGTCGGCTTCACTCAAAGGCAACTTCTGGACACGTGCCACGTCACGTATTGCCATTTTAGCTGCCATAGTTCCGAAAGTAATAAGGTGTGCAACACGTTTTCTGCCGTACTTTTCCGAAACCCATTTAAGTATTTTATCCCTTCCGTCTTCATCAAAATCAATATCAATATCGGGCATTGATATACGGTCGGGGTTCAAAAACCTCTCGAAAAGAAGATTGTATTTAATAGGGTCTATCTCGGTAATTCGCAAACAATAGGCTACAACAGAACCTGCCGCCGAACCTCTACCCGGACCTACTATCACACCCATATCTCGAGCCGCTTTTAAAAAATCCCAAACTATAAGAAAATAATCCGGAAATCCCATTTTTTTAATGGTTTCCAACTCGAAATCTATACGTTCTTTTATCTCTTTAGTAAGATCGGGATAACGTTTTTCAGCACCTTCGTAAGTAATATGTCTCAAATAATCATCGGCATCTTTAAATTCGGCAGGTATCTCGAAAACAGGCATTATAGGTTTATGATTTAGCTCAAAAACCTCAACTTTATCCACTATTTCATTGGTATTGATAATAGCTTCCGGTACATCGCCGAAAAGCTTTTTCATCTCCTCCTGGGTCTTGAACCATTCTTGTCTGGTATATCTCATCCTGTTGGGGTCGTCAACATCTTTTCCCGTACCTATACATATCAACCTGTCGTGTGCATCGGCATCCTCCTTATTTATAAAATGAGCGTCATTGGTTGCAACAACTTTAATATTGTGTTTTTTTGAAAACTCCAGCAATGCGTCATTCACATAAACCTGATCTTGATACACTTTCCTGTCCATATCGGGATCGCCTGAAGGGTGACGTTGGAGTTCGAGATAAAAATCGTCACCGAAAATGTCCTTATATTCCAATATCGCTTCCTCACCTTTTTCTTTTCCTTCATGAACTATTTTATCGGCAACCTCACCCCCGAGACATGCCGTAAGAGCTATCAAGCCCTCACTGTATTCACGCAAAACATCTTTATCTATCCTGGGTTTGTAATAATACCCTTCCGTCCATGCAAGCGAAACCATTTTGACAAGATTATCATAACCCTTACGGTTTTTAGCAAGTAAAACCAGATGCCAACCTCCTCCATCCATCTTGGAGTTTTCTTTTTTATGCATCCCACGTTTGGCAATATACACCTCACATCCGATAATTGGTTTTATTTCCGCTTTCAAACAAGCATTATGGAATTTTTTAACTCCGAACATATTTCCGTGGTCGGTTATTGCAACCGCTTTCATATTATCGGATTTGGCTTTATCGATCAACTTATCCACATCGGACAAACCGTCAAGAACGGAAAATTGAGTATGATTATGAAGGTGTGTGAATGCAACCTCTTTCAAGTTGTGGGTTTCATTTATCTTACTTCCGGCATCATCATTTTTTTCTTCCTCTTCGTGATAAGATTGGACATCCAGTCCTATAGGTTCTATCGGCGTTGTATGTAAGCGGCGGAATTCCTCAACAACCTCTTTGTCGGTTTTCAAATCCTTTTCGGTAATGACGCCGAGACGAATAAGCTCTAAAAAACATCTTGCCGTTGCCTGAACATCTGCCGATGCGTTATGAGCCGCATTAAAATCCTCTCCGAAAAGTTTCATATGTAACTCACCCAAAGTAGGCCATTTATATTTCCCTCCTCTACCTCCCGGAAGTTTACAATAATCCGTTGAAAGGTCTTTGGTATCTACGGCATTTAAGTCAAGAAGGTTGGTTTTTATTCCCTTGCGAAGAAATTCGGCAGCAGTAATATTAAGGTCAAACTCAACATTATGTCCCGCAACCGTATGTACTTTTTCCAATGATTTATTAAAGATATTCAACACCTCTTCCAAAGGCAAACCCTCACGTAAAGCACGTTCGGTTGTGATACCGTGAATTTTTACCGCACCGTGAGGTATTTCAAAACCCTCCGGCTTAATAATGTAATTTTTAACCTCAACAAGCTCTCCCCTCTCGTCATGGACCTGCCAGGCAAGCTGCACCAGCCTGGGCCAATTGTCAAAATCGGTTATCGGAGCGTTATAATTTTTAGGGCGTCCCGTTGTTTCGGTATCGAATATCAAATACATAATATCATCAAATTAAAAACCTATCCTACTGTAATTCAGAGGCTTACAAAAATACGTGCTTGTTATACAAAATTATACAATAAGCCCGTGACTATTTTATATGTTGATAACTTTTAAAAAAATAATTTATGTTAAAACTCGGGGTTGGAAGTAACGTTAACTGCTTACAAGTTTATTTAGAATTATTTTTAATTACCTTTGCGTACAATTAAACATTTTCTAAAATGGACAACACTTCGAATAAATTCACAAATATTAACCTCACAAAAGAAGATATACTCAACGACTACAGAATAGCTAACGAAAGCCGGCAGGCAAGTATTTTAGGGCGCAGGGAAACATTATCGGGAAAAGCCAAATTCGGAATTTTCGGTGACGGTAAGGAGATACCGCAACTCGCCATGGCACACTCATTTAAGGACGGAGACTGGCGTTCGGGATACTACCGGGATCAAACATTTATGCTTGCTTCGGGAACGGTTGAACTTGAGGAACTGTTTTCACAACTTTACGGCGATACCGACCCTGAAGCCAATCCGGGAAACGGAGGCAGGCTAATGAATAACCATTTTGCCACCAGAAGTCTTGACGAAAACGGTAACTGGAAAGACCTTACGAAACAAAAAAACTCGGCAGCCGATTCTTCCCCGACGGCTTCTCAAATGCCAAGAGCTTTAGGACTGGCAATGGCTTCAAAATATTTCAGAATAAACAAAGATCTCCACAAATACACTAAATTCTCAAAAAACGGTAACGAGGTAACATTTGCGACTATCGGAAACGCATCCACATCGGAAGGTCACTTTTTTGAAACGGTAAATGCAGCAGGTGTTACAGAAGTACCGTTGGTAATATCCATTTGGGACGACGGATGGGGAATCTCGGTTCCCAACGAACATCAAACCACAAAAAGCAGTATTTCGGAAATACTTAAAGGGTTTCAAAAGGAAAAAGACACCAACGGTTTTAATATTTATACCGTGGAATGCGGCGATTATCCGGCTTTGGTTAACCTTTACGACAAAGTGGTACGAGAAACCAGAGAAACACATGTTCCCTCAATAATCCATGTAAAAGGATGTACCCAGCCGCAAGGACACTCCACATCAGGCTCGCATGAACGTTATAAAACTCCCGAACAGCTTGAAGCCGAAATAAAAAACGACGGTATTAAAAAGATGAGGGAATGGATTTTGGAAAACAATATTGCAACAGCAGAAGAACTGGATGAAATAGAAAAACAAGCTGTAAAAAGCGTTAGGGAAGCTAAAAACAGAGCCTGGAAAAATTTCATAGAACCTTTACGTCAAAAACGTGACGAATTCATAAAAATGGTGGAAACCACCACTTGCCATTGTGCTTATACCGATGAAATAAACAAACTGAAAGAAAACCTAAAACACATACAAAATCCCATTCGTAAAGATATTTATTCAACAGCAAGACGTATTCTGTGGAGTCTTTGTAACAGTTGTAAAGTTCCTCACGATTCGTTAAGGACCAAAGTAACCAAATGGATAGAAAAAGAGCTTGCAGACAGTAGGCAAAGATACAGCTCTCATTTATACAGCGAATCCGGGTTTTCGGCATTAAAAATAAAACCCGTAAAACCCGAGTATGATGAAAACGCACCGAAAGTGCCGGGAAGAGAGATTCTCCGTGATAATTTCGATTATATTTTCGGACACAACCCTCTTGTTATGGCTTTCGGTGAAGATGTCGGTAAAATAGGCGGTGTTAATCAGACTTACGAAGGTTTGCAAAAAAAATACGGAGAACACAGAATCTTCGACACCGGCATCAGGGAAGCTACAATAATCGGACAGGGACACGGTATGGCGATGCGGGGATTACGCCCCATAGCCGAAATTCAGTATTTCGACTACCTTCTTTACGGTTTGCAGGTAATAAGTGACGATATCGCCACGTTGCATTATAGAACAAGAGGCGGACAAAAGTCGCCGGTAATAATTTCAACACGCGGTCACCGTTTGGAAGGCATTTGGCACTCCGGCTCACCGTTAAGTATGGTTATCAATTCCATTAGAGGCGTTCATGTTGCAGTACCTAGAAACATGACCCAGGCGGCAGGATTTTACAATACTTACCTGGAATCGGACCAACCGGTATTGATAATAGAACCTTTGAACGGATACCGTTTACGTGAAAAAAGACCGGTAAACATCGGCAAATACAAAACACCTGTCGGTGTGCCCGAAATTTTAAACGAAGGTACCGACATAACTCTTGTTACATACGGTTCGTGTGTCAGGATAGCTCAAACCGCTTTGACACTGTTAAAAAGATTCAATGTTTCCGCCGAACTTATCGATGTTCAAACATTAATACCGTTCGATGTAAACGGAATTATCCTAGAATCGTTAAAGAAAACGAATAAAATAGTTTTCTTTGACGAAGACGTTCCGGGAGGCGCCACGGCGTATATGATGCAAAAGGTTATTGAGGATATGGGAGGATATTTTTACCTTGATGCAAAACCCGAAACGGTTACGGCCAAAGCTCACCGTGCCGCATATACTACGGACGGCGATTATTTTTCAAACCCGAATGAAGAGGATGTTTTCGAAAGGGTTTACCGGATAATGCACGAGTATAACCCTAAAAAATTCCCGGCAATATTTTAAAAAGGCAAAACGTGGACTGGAATAATTTATTAAGCATCAGGCGTTTAGGTTCAAAGCAAAGGAACCGATTAATAAGTTCATCGGTGAGACCCGAATTTCAAAGGGATTACGACAGAATTATATTTTCCTCACCTTTCAGAAGATTACAAGATAAAACACAAGTTTTTCCTTTGCCGGGAAGTATATTTGTACACAACAGACTTACACACAGCCTTGAAGTTGCCAGTATAGGTAAAACCCTCGGCGATCTTACGGCCTTGGAACTTTCCAAAAGAAAAGAAATAAAAACCGAGTTGATAAACGAATTGGGAACCATAGTTTCGGCAGCTTGTTTGGCACACGATATGGGCAATCCACCTTTCGGACATTCAGGCGAGTCGGCAATTTCAAGATATTTTCAAACGGGTGAGGGTAAAAAATATCAAAACGGTATGCCTTTCGAACAATGGCAAGACCTTATCCATTTTGAAGGTAATGCCAACGCTTTCAGAATTCTAACGCACTCTTTCAAAGGGAGAAGAAAAGGCGGGTTTGCTCTTACATACAGCACGCTTGCCTCACTTGTAAAATACCCTTTCCCTTCCACTGCTTTTCCGGAGAAAAAAAAGTACGGTTTTTTTAATTCCGAAATCGAAACTTTTAAAACAATAGCCTCTAATTTGGGCATTAAAATACTTGATGAGGGAAAAAATGTTTTTGCAAGATTCCCGTTGGTTTACCTTGTTGAGGCTGCGGACGATATTGCTTATCAATTTATGGATATTGAAGATGCCCACAAGTTGAAAATACTGGAAACGGCGGAAACGGAATCCCTTTTCTCGGGCTTTTTCAATGAAAATGATGACGCTTGGTTTTTTGAGATGAAACAAAGCGTTTACAACGAGGTTACCGATACAAACGAAAGAATTGCATTTTTAAGAGCTTTAACGATTAACAAGCTGCTACGGGAAGTTTCCGGGATATTTTTGAATAATCATGACGATATTTTAGAGGGAGATTTTCAAGGAAGTTTGATAAAAAATCTTAAAGGTGACACTAAAGAGGCCATGAAAAAAGTTCAAAAATTATCGGTGGAAAAAATCTACCGTCATCCCGATGTTATCTCCGTTGAGCTTGCCGGTTACAACATTTTGGGAACTCTGCTTGAAGAGTTTGTGCCGGCAGTTTTAAATCCGGCAACCGACTATAACCGTAAACTTATTTCATTAATACCCGAACAATATCATACCGACTCGGTATCTACATATAACAAAATTCAAACGGTATTGGATTTTGTATCTAACATGACAGATTTATATGCCGTAAAACTTTATAAAGATATAAAAGGCATATCAATCAGTTGACAGTTTAAAAAAACTGCCGTAATGTTTCTTTTAACCTTACGGCAGCATATAATTAAAAAACCCAGCTTACGGAAATAATTTTCAATAATTCCTAAATGAGTTCATGGCGTAACATTTCCAAAGCGGCAAGGGCTGCTCTGCGAATGTTTCTTCCTCGATGTTCGCCGAAATGATAAAGTTTGGAAATAACATTTCCGGGAGTGGCTACCGCAATCCATGTTGTTCCCACCGGTTTATCGGCAGTTCCACCTGTCGGTCCGGCAATACCCGATGTTGCCACGGCAAAATCGGTACCCATTATTTTTTTAACTCCAGTTGCCATTGCTTCTACAACTTGTTTACTAACGGCACCGTGCTTCACCAAATACTCTTCGGGTACACCCAAAACTTTGTTTTTAACATTATTGGAATAGGACACTACCGCTCCTTCGAAATAATCGGAACTACCGGAAATGCTTGTTATCAGATGTGATATATACCCTCCGGTACAGCTTTCAGCCGTTGAAACCGTTTTACCGTTCTTTCTCAAAAGTTCTCCCACCACTTCCTCCAGGGTAACATCGTCGTATCCGAAAATAATGTCACCTATTATTTTCTTAAGTTCACCGATTTTCGTGTGAACAATTTTTTTTAACTCTTCTTCATTATTACCTTTTGCAGTAAGGCGCAATCTCACTATTCCCGGTTGTGGTAAGTAGGCAAGTTTTATGTTGCCGGGCAAACTGTTTTCCCAGTCTTTTATCTTTTCAGCCAAAAAAGATTCGGGCATACCTGTTGTCATAACGGTTTTGTGATAAATAACCCCGAAATTGAATTTTTCCCTCAACCTAGGTAATACTTGTTCCGTCATCATGGGCTTCATTTCGAAAGGAACTCCGGGCATTGAAACATAAACCTTTCCGTCTTTTTCAAACCACATCCCGGGTGCAGTACCGTTTTTATTGAACAACGGAATACAATTGTCCGGTATCAGAGCCTGTTGTTTATTGACATCGGTAACTTCAAAGTTGCGGGCTTTGAAAATCTTTTTAACCTGTTCAAATGTAGGTTCATGAAATACAAGTTCGGAATCGAAATATTCCGCCAGAGTTTTTTTTGTAATATCATCTTTTGTAGGTCCCAAACCTCCTGTCATGAGGATAATATCTGCTTCGGCACTCGCCATGTCCAAAGTTCTAATAATTTGGGATTTATCATCGGCAATGGCAACAATTTTCACAACGTCAACACCCATAGCGTTAAGTTCGGACGCCATCCACGATGCATTGGTGTTAACAACTTGTCCTATTAACAATTCATCACCTATACTTATTATTTCAGCTTTCATTTTTATGTTGTTTAGACTTCAAAATTAAGTTTTATCACGATATCAATGTTATTAATATAAATATTTAACTTCGGAGTGGGGTTGTTTTGAGTTTCTTGTTCAAGAGTTTGAAGTTTTGGATTCATGAAACGTTTAACGGAACTACAAAGTAACTTGTAAAAAAAGGACAACCGGACAAAAGAATTAATTGATTTGGGATATGCACACCTGATTTTCACGACAAATGATGTGAATTTCAAAATGTATGGTATCAAGATGTTTGTGAATGATTATCCTATATATTCAACTCCGCCTACTAAATAACGTTCCTCGTAAAACACACAATAACAGAGTTTTATATTGTCCCGGTTAGCAGCCTGCCGAATGGCAGTTAAGTCAAACCGCATGCCCGGGCTTGTCACGCCGAGAAAAAAGAAAATAAATTTTCAATAATCTTATATGACGTTGTATCAGGGCGGGAGAGGCAGTCATGGTGAGCTTGTCGAACCATGGCAGGGGAAGCCTCCGCGCGCACGGTTCGACCAGCTCACCGTGACAACCCTTTACACTGATATACAACCCTTTATATAAGACGTCATTGGTAGCCTGTCGAAAGGTGGCGGGGGAAGCCACCGCACACACGGTTCGATACGATGCTCCTAAAGTTCGCATCACTCACCGTGACAATCTCGGGCGCAATTTTTATAGATTGATTTACAAGTATTTAAAAAGACGTCATTAGTAGTGATGCGACCCCAAGGGAATATCGTATTGAAGCGTGGGTACGAAAGCAATTTCCTTCCCCCGCCACATTTGATCTGCCCCCGGTAGGCGGGTAGAATGCGTGACAATGTGGAAGCACTTTCCTTACCCTGCCACCCTTCGACGGAGTTCAGGGTGACAAACCCCAAATACAATTAACAATTACAGGAGTGAACTTCAAACTTCAGAACCTTAAACAAACAACTTTGAACTCCGACCGCTAACCGCCAACAGTCGAACTGAATACCGAACGCCAAATATCGATTAACGATTTAAGATTTAGTGAGAATGGTAAAGTTGTGATATTGTGACAAGGTGACGTTGTGACTTTCAGACCTTCTGACCTTTCCGACTTTACTACCTTATGCGCCGGTTTGTCG
>WFZS01000122.1 GCA_015489465.1 Bacteroidales bacterium
AGCGCGACAGTATTTATTTCCCGCAAGGAAAATTTATCGATTATTGGGACGGTCAAGTATATGAAGGTCCGATGTTTTTGAACGATTATCCGGCTCCATTATCAAAATGTCCTGTGTTTATAAAAGAAGGAGCCATTATTCCGATGTACACTGAGCGTCTGTATGACAGCCAAATGCCCAAAGATACGGTTACTTATGATGTTTACCCCAGCGGTAACACGAGTTTTGAAATGTACGAGGATGACGGTGTAACCCGTGAATACAAAAACGGTGCGTTTGCAAAAACATTAATAGAGTGTGAGGCTCCTGAATACGGTAGTGAAGGTACTATAACAATAACCGTTAATGCAACACAAGGAGATTATCTTGGTAAACCGGCTGTAAGAACAAGTTATTTTGATGTTCATGTTAACGGTAAAGAACCTGTTAACGTGTTGTTAAACGGTGCAATGTTGCAACAATATCAATCCGAAGAAGATTTTCAACAGGCGGAAGAAGGATGGTATTTTGCCCCGAATGAAAAGCATGGTATTGTTCACGTTAAAACACATCCTATCCAGGTTGACGAAACATTCGATATCCAAATGGATGTTATAACCGGAGTAGGTGAAAATAATAAACTGAATGATGAATTTAATGTTTATCCTAATCCCGCTTACGGTGAAATTTTTATTAAAGGATCGAACAATGATATCAATACGGTGAAAATTTTCAATTATCAGGGAAAAGTTCTTAAAACCGTGAAAATAAACTCACCCGGGGTTAAAAATTATAAACTGAACATTGAAAATCTCGGTCCGGGAGTTTATTTTATGGAGATTGATACACGTCAAGGAACTGTTGTCAAGAAAATAACAAAACTTTAGTCGGAACATTATTTTTATAAAATTAAATACCTGCGTTTATGAAAAAATTATTACTCTCTTTCGTTTTTGCGTTGGTTGCAACGGCTTTTGTTAATGCCGACAACTACGCTTTAAAGTTTTCACAATCATCCGATTTGGTATTGCTTAATCAGGATGATGTGGCAACCTCGTGGACCATTGAAGCTTGGGTATATAAAACCCAAAGTTTGTCCTATTCCACTTTGATTGACGGTCAATCCGTAAAGATTACTCTCGAATCGTGGGGTAATGACGGAAAAGTCGGTATTACCGCAAAAGGAGTTGCCGACTGGGCTTTTAATTATGTAGCACCTGTAGGCGAATGGGTTCATCTCGCCTTTGTTTGCGATCAGAACACAACCAAACTGTATGTAAACGGTGTTTTTACCGATGAGATGAGCCATGTCATAAACATGCCTTACAAGGCTTTCGGGCAAGCTAACGAGTCGGCAAGAATGATAATTGACGAGGTGAGATTTTGGACGGTGGTAAGAACCCCCGAGGAGATTGCAGAATTTTATAATAAATCCGTTGACCCTTCATCCGAAGGTTTGGTAGGTTATTATTACCTTGACGATCAAGAAGAGATGGCAACGGATATTTCACCGACACATTTGAACGGTACAATTTCAGGACCTGTGTATGTTCCAAACGATAATCCCGATTTTACAACCACTCTTCCGGAAATGAGTTTGAACGGTATTTCGGCTGATAATTATAACGAGTATTTTGTAAAACCCGGAAGTGAGAACCAGGATATTCTGCGTGTTGTTGTTGAAACGGAAGGTGTTACTTCTCCCATTCATGTGTCTTCGATTACCGTTGATGTAAGCATGTCGGATGATTTAAACGATATTTCATCCCTTGCAATGTTTTCTACCGGTATGTCACCGGAATTCGGTACCGATGAAATTTTCGGGGAAGAACAAGCTCCCGGTTCGGGAACGGTAACTTTTACGGGAGATATTACACTAAATCCGGGTAATAATTATTTGTGGCTTGCATGTAATGTTGCGCAAAATGCCACGATAGGCAATAATATTGATGCGGAATTGGTCAATATTGAAGTTGCCGGTCAAACGGAAACCGCTACGGAAACGGATTATCAAGGCAGCAGGACTATACTTTCGGGAATTCCGCAAGTGCCGGTAGCCAGGGATGCCGTTGTTCCTAAACCGCAGGAAATGACAATAGATACGTCACAAAGGTTTGTCCTTACAGAATCGACAAAAATTGTGGTTCAGAATACCGATTCCACAATAGCCGAAGGAACCAAACTTTCGGAATTTTTGAAAAAAGCTACGGGTTATAATTTTGATGTTTCAACCTCGGCATCCCCCGACGGTAACATTTATTTGAAAATCCTCGATAATTATAATTCCGAAATAGGAGAGGAGGGATATATTTACAATGTTGATGAAAACGGTGTTAAAATAGAAGCCAACACAACTGCGGGACTGTTTTACGGAACACAAACGTTGCGTCAGCTTCTGCCTGCAGAAATAGAGTCGCCCTCGGCAGTTCAGGGTGTGACTTGGGATGTTGCCTATGCTTCAATAACGGATTATCCGCGATTCAGCTGGCGTGGTCTTCATCTTGATGTGTCAAGGCACTTTTTCGGTGTTGACTTCATAAAAAAATATCTTGATGCCATGGCAATGAATAAACTAAACAGGTTTCATTGGCATCTTACCGACGACCAAGGGTGGAGAATAGAGATTTTAAGTAAACCTCTTTTGCAAACAATTTCGGCGTGGCGAACATGTAACGGCCAGACATACGGCGGATACTACACACAAGATCAAATCGCCGATATTGTTAATTATGCAGCCGAAAGACATATTATGATAATTCCGGAGATAGAGATGCCGGGGCATACCGTTGAGGTGTTGGCGGCATATCCCGAACTGTCATGCGCAACCAATGACGCTCCTCACGGTGGGCCTTTCTATGTAAGATGTAACTGGGGTACTTCCGTTGATATCTTTTGTGCAGGTAAAGAGGCTACTTTCGATTTCCTTGAAGATGTTTTAACGGAAGTTGCCGATATGTTCCCGGGTCCTTACATTCATTTGGGAGGTGATGAAGCAAGTAAAGTAAGGTGGGAACAATGTCCGGACTGCCAGGCAAGAATGCAGGAACTGGGGCTTACCGATGAAGAACAGTTGCAACGTTGGTTTATGGAACGTGTTGGGAATTTCCTGGCAACAAAAAATAAAAAATGGATTGGTTGGAGTGAGATTACTTACGGCGGTGTTCCCGAAAATGCAACGGTGATGTCGTGGCTTGGTGAAAGTTCGGCAATACTGGCGGCACAACAAGGTCATGACGCTATTTTGTCGCCGTATTCGGTACTTTATCTTGATGCTCCCAACTCTAATGAACCGTGGGAACCGCCTGCCATTGGTTATGCTCCCAATACTTTGGAGAAAATATATTTTTACGACCCTATGCCTGCAGGTTTAACACCTGATGAGCAGCAACATATTTTGGGACCTCACAGTTGTCTTTGGACCGAATACATCTCGGAAGAATGGCATGCCGAATATATGATTTTACCGAGAATTTATGCTTTGTCGGAAATAGGATGGTCGGGAAACACAAATGATTTCCCGGATTTCAGAAGAAGGTTATATCCTAAATTCAAACGTCTCGACCTACTGAATTATACATACAGGCCTTTGGATTTTCCGAAAGGACTTTTGCCTGCCGAATTTTCAACATGTGATGATACGGTGACCCTTACTTTGGATATTCCCGCAAATTCCTTCTATTGGAATGATGCTGCACATACAACATCAAATTCGTTGACGGTAACTCAAAGCGGTACCTACAAATGTTATGTTGATTATTTGGGTAAAATTTACAGTGTTTCCTCAAAAGTAACGATAAAGGAAGATTTTTCAACACCACAAATAGATACTACTGCACAAGGCTGGAAAGCTACGGGTAATGCCGATACTTACCTTTGGTATCACGGTGATGATTTTGTGTTCAAAGGCGACACTTACAATCATCCCGAAGGTGCAAATCCTGCAGAGTATTATGTATCGGGAGCAAATTTGTCAAATAAAAAAGGAGATATCTTCATTGCCGGTAACGATGATTACGTACAACTGGAGAATTCTGAATTTTTAAATAATGCCCAGGCATTTACAATTGAAAGCTGGGTTAATATTCATCAATATACCACTTGGGACCAGCTTTTTACAAAAAGGGTTGACAATAATCACAGAATATCTGTTGAACTTGCCGATGGAAGATTTTTCTTCGAAATAGGTAACGGTTCAAACACATACGGTTACACATCCACCGATGCGGTAAAAACCGACGAATGGCATCACCTTGCCTTTGTGTATAACGGTAGCGGGGCAAACAATTCAGAAAGAATGAAATTGTTCATTGACGGTGTCGAGCAAAGTTTGTCATACAGCGGAGGAATACCTGCTTATACCAACAGTAACGATGCTGACTTTACCATAGGTTGTCCTACAGCCGATCCCGGTTTTGAATTTACGGAGTTCAGATTATGGAATAAAGCTTTATCGGCAGATGACATTAACAATATGATGGACTTGGTAATTGAACCGGGTATGGATGAAGGTTTGGAATATTACTTCAGAACCGATGAAGGAAGTGGCACCGTACTCAACAACTCGGCACCTGATAATCCTAACAACGGGATACTTGTAAATTCGAATGCTTCAACTTGGGTTGATGACTACACTGATGTTATGCTCTATGAATGTAGAAGTGAAAAATGGAATGTTTACGGATTGATTACCGGTGTAGGCGGAATAAATTTGAATGTTAACCCGCGTATTATACCCAATCCTAACAACGGTCAATTCAGGGTGTCATTGGAACTTCCCGAAAAAGAGAATATTGTGATTTCGGTGTATAATCTTTTGGGAAAAATGGTATTCGAAAAAGAATATCACTCCGCAAAATACATAAACGACCGTTTGGATTTAAACAATGTTAAAAACGGTGTTTACGTTCTTGACATAAAAGCGGGCAAATACAACGGACGTAAGATATTTGTGGTAAACAGGTAAACAAGCGGGTTATATCTGAAAAATCCTGCCGTAA
>WFZS01000123.1 GCA_015489465.1 Bacteroidales bacterium
ATAAAATTAACAGAAAATTCCTTACAATTAACGTTTTAAAGCCAAAATAAATAGTTCACTGCCATTTCTCGGTTTTATCGAATTGTAACAATCATCTATATATCTAAATATGAACTTATTGGAAAACAAATGTTTATATTCTTCTTTGGTTCCTCCGAAAGGTGGTCCGTCATACCCGAAAATTTTATTGAAAAAAACACCGACAAGCTTTCCGTTCTCATTTAAAAGTTCATGAATCTTGTTTACGTATTTTTCTCTTTTGGAAGGATGAAATGACGTGAAAAACGTTTGCTCCACTATCAGATCATATTTTCCGTTATGCTTAAAGAAGTCTTCCCGTATTATGTTTTTACCGGGGAAACCCGGAAAACGTTTTTTAAATCTTTTAATAGCCTCTTGCGAAAAATCCAGAAGATATGTGTTGTTAAAACCGTTTTTATAAAGATATTCCACTTCCCATCCCGAGCCTGCGCCGGGGACAAGGATTTTCAAATCTTTGTTTTCCAATTGGTCGAAATACTCTTTTAAAGGAGGTGAAACGTAACCGATATCCCAACCTAATTTTCCTTTTTTAAAAAAATCATCCCAATATTCCGGAGAAAAATCCATTTTATTTGTATTTGACATTCTCAAAGTAATATTTTGTCTCTTTCATAACAACAGGAGCCAATAACAGCAATGCTATCAAATTAGGTATGGCCATAAAGGTTATTGCCATATCTACAAAATGCCAAACCAGGTCCAGTCCCCAAACCGACCCGAGAAAAACGAAAATTCCGAAAACAAATTGATATTTTTTTGTTGATTTCTCACCGAAAAGATAAACGGAAGCCGTTGCTCCGTAATACGACCATGCTATTATCGTGGAAAAAGCAAAAAGAAACAACCCCAACGTAACTATATGATTACCTATATCAGGAAGCCCTAACCTTGTTAGACCGGAGTCCATTGCCGTTACTGTCATTCCCACACCTTGAATTCCCGATTTCCAGGCATCCGTATCAATAATCAATAGTGCTGTTAAAGTACATATTATCAAGGTGTCTATAAGGGGTTCCAAAGATGCAACAAGACCTTCGCGGGCAGGATATTCCGTTTTAGCTGCGGCATGAGCTATTGGAGCGGAGCCTTGTCCGGCTTCATTGGAAAAAAGTCCGCGCCGAACACCCCAAAGCATCGTCATTATGAAAGTGGAACCGATAAATCCGCCGGTAGCTGCGGTTCCCGTAAATGCATCGTGAATTATTATATAGAAAGTGTGAGGAATGTTTTGGTAGTTGGCACCAATAACAACCATGGCACTTATTATATAGAGAGCAGCCATAAAAGGAACCAACAAAGAAGTAACTTCGGCAATACGTTTAAGTCCACCGATGACTATTATCAAAGTGAGTCCGGATAAAATAACTCCCGTTATCCAATTTTCTATGCCGTAAGTGTGGTGAAAAGCATTACTTATGGAATTTGCCTGAGCCATATTTCCGGTACCCATCGAGGCTATTACAGTTGCTCCCGCAAATATCAAAGCCAGGATTTTGGCTCCTTTACCGAGTTTTTCTTTAAGTCCTTTTTCCATATAATACATGGGGCCGCCCGCTACGGTTCCGTCGGATTTGAAACTCCTGTATTTGTGCGACAAAGTACATTCCGTATATTTAAGTATCATTCCCAAAAATCCTGTTACCCACATCCAAAAAACGGCACCCGGTCCACCGAAATATATCGCCAACGAAACGCCGACAATATTACCTGTACCCACTGTTGCCGACAAAGCGGTTGTAAGAGCTTTAAAATGGTTAACATCACCTTCGTCACCTTTTTTGTCATACTTGCCTGCAACCACTTTTATTGCATGTGGTAACGCCCAAACATTAAGAAATCTTAATTTTATGATAAAGTATATGCCAGTGGGTATTAACATGAAAAGTACGGCATACCCACCTATGTAATCATTGTACCAAACTATTATTTTGTCAAGCCATTGTAAAAATCCGTCCATATTTTCATCACTTTTGTTAAAAAAGCAAAAATGTAAAATAAACCGTAAAGTTTTACTTGACTTTTATAATTTTATCAAATAATTATAAACTTATGCAAAAAAAATATTGTTACGAATACCCGCGGCCCGCACTTACCGTTGATGCCGTAATTTTTAAACGAAAGCAAAAGGGAATTTTGGAGGTGTTGTTAATAGAAAGAAAAAACGACCCTTTTAAAGGCTTTTGGGCCTTTCCCGGCGGGTTTGTAAATATTGACGAAGACCTTGAAACAGCGGTTAAACGTGAGTTGTTTGAAGAAACTGGATTGAAAGACGTTGAACTTCAACAACTTTACACTTTCGGTGCCGTAAACCGCGACCCCAGAGGTAGAACTGTCTCGGTGGTTTATTGGGGTATTGCCGGAAAAGAAACGGAAATTTTCGCTGGCGACGATGCTTCAAAAGCAAGCTGGTTTCCCGTTGATAATTTACCGCGTTTAGCTTTCGATCACGATGAAATAATGAAAAAGGCTCTTGAGAAGTTAAAAATTTAACCTCTTTCGATAAAACTGTAAAGAAGTTCTATTTCATAAGGCCATAAAGTTTCATCGGGAGTTTCGAGTATTAGAGGTATATCTTCAAACCTGGGGTCGTTCATTATCCTTTTGAAAACTTCTTCGCCCAAAAACCCTTTACCGATGTTGTCGTGCCTGTCAACTCTGGAGCCCAGTTCTTTTTTCGAGTCGTTAAGATGCATTCCTTTCAGGTATTTGAAACCTACAACTTCATCGAAATTACGGAATGTGTTTTCGTAACCCTCTTCCGTTTTAATGTTGTATCCGGCAGTGTAAGTATGACAAGTGTCAATGCAAACTCCAACACGTGATTTATCTTCCACAAGGTCTATAATATACGCCAGGTGTTCAAATTTATAACCTAAATTGGAACCCTGTCCGGCAGTATTTTCAATTACCGCCGTAACTCCTTTTGTTTTATCCAAAGCAATATTTATGGACTCGGCAATGGTTTGCAAACACTCCTCTTCCGTAACCTTTTTAAGGTGTGAACCCGGATGAAAATTTAATCTGTCAAGACCCAACTGTTCACAACGTTGCATCTCGTCAAGGAAAGCGGTTCTTGACTTCTCCAAAGCCGTTTTGTCGGGGTGACCCAGGTTTATCAAATAACTGTCGTGAGGCAATATATGTTCAGGCTTGAAACCGTATTTTTCACAATTCTCTTTAAAAAGGTTAA
>WFZS01000124.1 GCA_015489465.1 Bacteroidales bacterium
CGCTTTAACCATAGCATACGACAAAGGATTGTTAAAATCCATATGTTCGGGATGCCACTGTGTTGCCATCAAAAAACCTTTGTCTTTTGCCGAAATCCATTCTATTGCTTCCGGAACACTGTCGGGAGCATAAGCCGATATTTTCAAACCTTTTCCGGTTTTGTCTATACATTGATGATGACTGCTAGAAACCTTTCCTTTTTTAACTCCCGTAAGTTTTGCCATTAAAGTGTTGGGAACTATATTAACTTCATGCCATTGTAGTTTCCAATCTTTACTCGAATGCTTTATTTCAGTTCCTATCTCGGTAGGAATATCAACAATCAATGCCCCGCCTAACGTAACATTTATTATCTGCTCACCGCGACAAACGCCGATTAGAGGTATTTTATTTTTAACGGCATAATTTATTAAAGCCATTTCCAGGTTGTCACGATATCGGTTTATTGTACCGCAATTAACCGTGTCGGCTGCTCTTCCGTAATATCCCGGAAAAACATCTTCACCGCCGGTAATGAGTATCCCGTCAACGTTTGCAACCGTTTTAAGTGCCGAGTCAACGCCCAAAGGATAAGTGTTTATCAATATCAACGTGCTGTCACTATTATGCAACCATTTGGAATAAGTGTGTTTTCTGTGCATTTTCGAAATAGCTATTCTTAAAGGCTTTTCCGTATTCTTTTTTTTGGAAATACCGTTACACGATATCAGCCCTGTAAAAAGAAAAACAACAAAAATTATTAAAGATTTTTTAACCATAAATTTTAATTAATTGTTAATCAAAAGTAGTATTTATGTTTAATATTTTGTTTTATATTACTCGAAATTTTAAACAACCGATAATTATGAAAAAAAAGTATGTTTTATTTTTATTAACACTCTTTGTATTAACGGGTTTTCAGATAAAGAAAAGTAATGATAAAATTGCCATTATACCTTTGCCTGCAAATATTTCGGTTAACCGGGGTGTTTTTAAATTCAATAAAAATGTAACTATTGTATCTCCCGGAGATGAAAAGGCTGTTTTTGCAGCTGATTTTTTTGTTGAAAAGTTTTTCGGGGCATCCGGCGTAAAGTTGAATAAAACTGAAAATATTACCGGAAAACCACAGGTAATTTTGAAATACACAAATGTCGATTCATTAGGTAAAGAAGGTTATATTTTTAATTCGACTCCGGGAAAAATAGAGATAGAAGCCAATACTCCGGCAGGACTTTTTTACGGTGTTCAAACTTTGATACAGCTTTTACCTCCCGAGATATATTCCGACAGCATAATTAAAGGTGTTGATTGGGAAGTGCCGTCGGTTTCTATTGTTGACAAGCCGCGATTCGGGTGGAGAGGGATGCATCTTGATGTTTCGAGGCATTTCTTTACTAAGGAGTTTATTAAAAAGTATATCGACCTTTTGGCGATGCACAAAATGAATGTTTTTCATTGGCATCTTACCGATAATAACGGCTGGCGTCTTGAAATAAAAAAATACCCCAAACTCACAAGTGTAAGTGCTTGGCGTGTTGACAGGTCCAATGAATCTTGGAGAAACGTTACACCACCGAAACCGGGCGAAAAGCCTACTTACGGAGGTTATTACACACAAGACGATGTTAGGGAGATAGTAAAATATGCTGCGGATAGAAATATAATGGTTGTTCCCGAAATAGAAATGCCGGGGCATACCGGTGAGGTGTTTGCCGCATATCCCGAATTGTCGTGTTCAGGTAAGAAAACATTTGTTAGTCCGGGAGGATGGCCATCCGAAGATATTTTCTGTGCCGGTAACGACAGTGTGT
This sequence comes from Bacteroidales bacterium, assembly GCA_015489465.1. Classification (GTDB taxonomy): domain Bacteria; phylum Bacteroidota; class Bacteroidia; order Bacteroidales; family F082; genus B16-G9. The sequence goes on from WFZS01000124.1 coordinate 1,795, forward strand.
TTACGTTTTTGGAGGGAGTTTTGGATGAAGTGTTTGAGCTTTTTCCTTCGCCGTATATCCATATAGGAGGTGACGAGGCTGATAAAAGAACCTGGAAAAAATGTCCGAAATGTCAGCAAAGGATAAAAGACGAACATTTGAAAAATGAAGATGAACTGCAAAGTTGGTTCATTAAAAAAATTGAAAAATATATTGTTGCTCACGGTAAAAAGTTAATAGGTTGGGACGAAATATTGCAAGGCGGACTTGCTCCGGAAGCTACCGTTATGTCGTGGCGCGGAATACAAGGCGGTATAGAAGCTGCAAAACAGGGTCATGACGCAATAATGACACCTACCGGTTATTGCTATTTCGATTATTACCAGGCGGATCCCGATTATGAACCTGAGGCAATAGGAGGTTATACGACTCTTAAAAAGGTTTACTCTTACGAACCGATTCCGGAGGATTTGACCAAAGAAGAAGCTAAGCATATTTTGGGTGCCCAGGGTAATGTATGGACAGAGTTTATGAAAACTCCCGAAAAAGTTGAATATATGGCTCTGCCCAGGATGTCGGCACTTGCCGAAGTTGTTTGGACACCTGCCAACAAACGTAATTGGGAAGATTTCAGAAGACGCTTGGAAGTTCAATTCAAAAGGTTCGACTATATGGGTGTAAATTATTCCGAAGGTTCGTGGAGAGTTTTGATAAAAGCCAAAAAAGATAGTAAATCGGGTAAATTTAAAGTTTCTTTTGAAACCGAGCAGCCTGGATATCCCGTATATTACACTCTTGACGGTTCCGTTCCGGATACCACTTCCAATTTATATACCGCTCCTTTTGAAGTTGACTCGACGGTTACGGTAAAAGCCGGAATATTTAAGAACGGTAAATTGATGCGGGATTATGTGGAAAAAGTAATATATTACGATAAAGCAGTAGGCAAAGATGTTTCGTTAAAAAATCCACCCTCGAAACGATACAAAGCTTCGGGAGCGGCTTCTTTGGTTGACGGTCTTACCGGTTCCACCGATTTTAAAGACGGTTACTGGTTGGGATTTGATAAAGCGGATGTGGACGTAACCATCGACATGGGTAAAAAAACCGTTATTAATGATGTTTACATCGGTTTTTTACACAGACAAAGTTCGTGGATATTTGCACCGTCGGAAATAATTGTAAGGGTACTGAATAAACGTAAGAAAGTTATAGCCGAGAAAACCGTAGTGCCAGATATTGATCTTAAAACCAAGAAAACCGTTATCAAACGTATTAAAGTTGGTCTGGGAGGAGTGAAAGGAAGATATATAAACGTGGTGGCAAAAAGAAATAAATGCCCCGATTGGCATCCCGGAAAGGGAAAAACCTGTTGGGTATTTATTGATGAAGTTGCCGTTGATTAGTTACAGGAACAACCGGTGAAGTTTATAAAACTTTAAGTTCAAGTAGTTTAATATTGTCTGCGTATCCCGTTAGGGTGTCGCCTTTCTCCATTTTTCCTACACCTTTGGGTGTTCCTGTAAATATCAGGTCGCCGGGTTGCAGTGTTATAAATTTGGAAACATACGATATTATCTCTTCAAAGTTGAAAATAAGGCCGGAAGTGTTGCCTTTTTGAACGGTTTCGCCGTTTTTTTCCAAACGGATTTCAATGTTGTTAATGTCCTTAAAATCTTCAACTGGTAAAAATTTTCCTACCGGCGCAGCATTGTCAAAAGCTTTGGCAATTTCCCATGGCAACCCTTTTTTCATAGCTTCAAACTGAAGGTCTCTCGCGGTTACGTCAATTCCCAAACTTGCGGTGTCAAAACATTCACGGGCATAGTTTACGGTTACGTTTTTGCAATGTTTTGAAATTCTAAGAACTAATTCCAATTCATATTCCGGTTGCTTTGTGAAAGCGGGTAAAACAAAAGGGTTTTTAGCGTTAAAAAGAGATGTTTCGGGTTTTAGAAAAAACAATGGTGTAGCCGGCAAAGGCAAGTTTAACTCTTTGGCATGATCGTGGTAATTAAGCCCTATACAAACAATTTTCATAAAGTTTTGATTTTTGAATCTTTTAACACGAAGCGATAGGGTAGAAGAGCATCTTCTCCGGCATAATCAACACCAATTCGAGGTGTTATTTCTATATCTTCGTCCTTTATAGTCAATCCTGCATCTTCTATCCAAATAGTGTTGCCCAGTAAAGATATTCCGTTTTGTTCTTTTGTTATCCCAAGTGCCATGGTAAGTTTTGCCGGACCGTCAGTGAGATTTTTCCCGGGCTTACCTTTTTTCCTTCTTTTAAGCATTAACTCCACATTATGAGTGGGATATATGCCTCGTATCAAAACAGCGTGAGGTATATCCTTTTTATTTGTTACAACGTTAAACAGGTAATGCATGCCGTAAGTGAAATAAACATAACTTACTCCTCCTTCTTTATACATGGTTTCGGTACGTTGTGTTCGCCTTCCGTTGTAGGCGTGCGAAGCTTTGTCCGTAACACCGTTATAAGCTTCCGTTTCGGTTATGATACCTCCTGCAATTTCGCCGTTTATATTGGAAAAAAGATACTTTCCCAGCAGCTCTTTTGCTATTTTAAAAACATCTTCACGGGTATAAAATTCTTTTTCTAGTTTTTCGCCTGTCATAATTAAAATTCCAAATCAAGTTGTTTTTGCCATATCATCGATCCGTCTTCTTTTTTTATTATCTGTTCGTTGTCTAGCAAACACCTTATAACCGATATTACATCATTTTCGTTAAAGTTTTCCAATTCCGGCATTAACTCATGAATATGCTTGCTTCCGTGTTGTAACAACGATTTTATCTTTACTTTGATATTTTCTATTTCATGGTCGTTTACCGATATATCTTTTTCTTTTCTGCATACATCGCAGATACCGCATTTGTGTGCGTGTTTCTCGCCGAAATATCTTAACAGTTGTACGCTTCTACATTGTAATCCCGATGTGATGAAATCCAAAAACGAGAAAAGTCTTTTTTCGGCACTCTGTTTTCTGATGTCGTAATTCTCTTTTGAAAGTTGTAAATTTTTTTCGTCGAGACGTTCGCTGACAAAAACAAGTTGAGGTTTAACTCTCACGGGTATGTAACTTACTATTTTCTTTTTGTTCAGTGTTTTAAGACTTTCCACCACATTTTTATGATCGCGGTTAACTCTTTTGGCAAGTAGTTTTTCGTTGATGTTTACATAATCGGTAAAAATGCCTGCATATGATCGTAAAATTGTCTTTATCAAAAATTCATCAGACGGATTTTCAACCATGTATTTGTAGAGGAAGTTTTTGTTTACCGTTATTTTCAGTTTCGAAAAACGTCCGGATGTTTCAATGTATGTCAACAGTCCTTCCTTTTCCAAAAGCTTGATGGCACTGTAAGTTTCAAGTACATCCAGTTCGTATTGTTTGCAAAAATCGCCGATGTCGAATGTAAAACCCGCGCCTTCACCTGCACCAACGGGAATTTGGAAGTAGTTCCCCAACAGGTTGTAAATTTTTTTAATAAAAGTTACCGGAGGAAATGAAGCTTTAAACCTTTTTTTTGCATCCGCAATATCTTTTGTGTTGTATAAAAGTGAAGCATATGCAGGCTTTAAATCTCTTCCGGCACGACCCGCTTCCTGAAAATAAGACTCTATGCTGTCTGGTAAGTCGTAATGAATCACTTGTCTTACATCAGGTTTGTCGATACCCATTCCGAAAGCGTTGGTTGCAACAATTACTTTTGCGGTACCCTCACTCCATTCCTTTTGTCTTTTTGTTCGTGAGGTACCGTCAAGTCCGGCATGGTAATATGTTGCGGAAATATTGTTTTTCATTAAGATTTCGGCAAGTTCCCTGGTTTTCCTTCTGTTTCGTACATAAACAATAGCCGACCCTTTTCCTTTTTGTAAAAGTCTGAGCAACTTACCGGTTTTATCGTTTTCTTTAAAAATATTATACGAAAGGTTTTTTCTTTCAAAGCTCCCTTTGATTAAAATATGCTCTTTAAACTTGAGCTTTTCCATTATATCCTGGGCAATTTCAGGTGTTGCCGTTGCGGTAAGTGCCAATACCGGAACATCGGGATGAAGTTCTCTTATTTCCGATATTTTCAGATAAGGAGGTCTGAAATCATAACCCCATTGCGATATACAATGAGCTTCGTCAACTGTTATCAGATTTATATTAAGTTGTGCGATAAACTGTTTAAAGTTGTCTTGTGTAAGCCGTTCGGGAGAAACGTAAAGAAATTTATACCTGCCGTGTAAACAACCCGAAGCTACGGCATCAACTTCTTCGTAATGCATTCCCGAATAAATTGCCGCTGCCGGAATATCAAGTTTTCGTAGATTTTGAACCTGGTCGCGCATAAGGGCTATTAAAGGAGTTATTATCAAACACATTCCTTCTTTTGCCATCGCCGGAATCTGGAATGTTATTGACTTTCCGCCTCCCGTAGGCAACAACGCAAGAGTATCGTTGCCATTCATTACAGACTCGATTATTTCCAATTGTTTCGGTCTGAATGATGTAAATCCCCAATAAGTGTTAAGTATTTCCAGCAGTTTGTCCTGCATTTATTTGCATTTGTATTT
>WFZS01000125.1 GCA_015489465.1 Bacteroidales bacterium
TCCTTGATCTTTAGGTTTTAACTTTTTAGATTTTAGTATTGACCTTTTTATGGCAACAAGTATTAATTTTGTCACAACTATAATTAAAACAGCAATTATTAACTTATAAACAGTTATATTGTAATTGTCAATATCCAGTAATTTATAATTTAGTATATCTTTTATTGTCAAATGTGTATTTTTCATTTTTAAAAAGATTAATTTCAAGACTTGCTAAGTGCATCTTTATCTTGTATTTCACGTTTACTGATTTTTCTGTAAAAATATTCTAAAAGAAGTGCACCTGTAAAAGTAGCAATACTTGCATAAAAAGCTCCTTTTGAAGTATCCCATTGGTAACGCATAAGAGCAAAAAACACCGCTAATAATACCATAAGGTTAAAAGTTAAAAGCATTTTATTTCCACCATATTTATTGTGAATTTTAATGTGTGATATAAGAACAAAAATGTATATGACAGTAAAAACAGTGCTGGTTATTGAAGCTATGGCACCAAGGTTAAAAAACAGGGCAAAAATCAAACTTAATCCGGCAGTAATATACAAACCCTCGATGGATTTAAACCAAATTTTTCGTTCAAACACCTTTGGTAAGATACCGTCTTTTGCCAATGAATATGCTACGTTGGCTCCTCCGAAAAGAGTGGCATTCAATGCGGAAGATATTGAAAACAAAGCACCTATTGTTATCAGAACAAATCCGAAATTTCCTAGAAACGGTTTTGCAGCTATAGCCAATGCATTTTCTTCCGCTTTTATAATTTCAGGCAAAGGAAGGTTTCCAATTGTAACTAATGAGATGGAGACATAAATTAACATAACAATTAATATGCTCAAGTATATTGCCCTGGGAATGTTTATTGTAGGATTTTTAATATTTTCCGAAGCGTTTGTAATAAGACCAAAACCCATATAAGATAAAAAGAATATTATTGAAGCATTTAATAAACCATTGGTATGAACACTATCAAATTCCGGTTTTGTCATCCCCCAATTTATTGTAAGAAAACCTCCAAAAATAAATACCAACAATATAGAAAGCTTTATTAATACGATATAAAATTCCGCTTTTCCAACAGCTTTACTACCGAAAAAGTTCAACGACATAAAAAAAGCTATTAAAATTACCTCGACAATTCCGGTTGTTGTTGCCGTAGTCTCTACATGAATAAACGGAAGAAAATATCCTGCAAATCCTTTAGCAAAAAGAGCAATGGAAACTACATATGTAAGCCACATTAATATACTTAGTGCACCTGTTACAATATTGTCGCCCAGACCTTTTAAAATGAAAGCAATAGGACCTGCGTTTGATATTATTTTACTTCCCAAAATAGAATATGAATAAGCAACGATTAAGGCATAAATACCCGATAAAACAAATGCTTCAGGCAAGTCGTGGCCTGCTATTTTTGCTCCCAAACCGAAAATAGAGAAAATACTGGCGCCTATCATTGTGCCTACTGCCATTGATATGACTTCTACCAGTGATAATTTTTTATTTTCTTTCATATTAACAAATCAAATATCTGAATTAAAATAATTTAATCTTTTTTTGTTTTTTTATTCAAATGATTCACCAGAAGTTTTTCAGCAAAATCAGGTGGCATGTGTCCTCTAGTAAAATTATAATAAAAGTCGAAACTCCATTTCATCCCAAAAGCTATATATCCATCTATTGTTTCATCTAAGTTTCCATTGTATAAAACATTTGAGTATATCATTGTAGCCTGATATTTACTTCTTTCCATAACACAAAGAACAGCAGGTTCAAATTTGGGAATTTCAATTTTCTTACCTAATTCCTTAGCAATGGTTTTTGCAGCAATATCAGCCTGAATTACAGCAATATGTCCTAATTTCGGTACAGACAAAGATGTTGCATCACCAACTGCAAAAATATCGGGGAAATCCAAATGACGCATTTGTTCGTCTGTAGGTATAAAACCCGCATCATCACCAAGACCTGATTTTGTAATAAAATTATAGGGTTTATATTCGGGCAACACTATGGCCAATGCACACTCTTCTTTTGTATTATCAGTAAAATAA
>WFZS01000126.1 GCA_015489465.1 Bacteroidales bacterium
ATTTAATACATTTGCGTTTGTTAATATAAAAATCAGGGAAAATGATAGAAACAGACATCAGAGAACTAAACGAGAAGATACAGAAGAAAAGTCAGTTTGTTGACTTGATTCATCTGGAAATGAACAAAGTAATAATCGGTCAAAAACACATGACCGAACGTTTGTTGGTTGGATTATTGGCGGGAGGCCATATACTTTTGGAAGGTGTACCGGGGCTTGCAAAAACACTTGCCATTAAATCGTTGGCAAATGTTATCGATGCAAAGTTCAGCCGTATCCAGTTTACACCCGACTTGTTACCTGCCGACCTTTTGGGTACGCTTATTTACAGCCAAAAGAATGAAGAGTTTATAGTTAAAAAAGGACCTATTTTCGCAAACTTCATTCTTGCCGATGAGATTAACCGTTCGCCAGCAAAAGTTCAATCGGCACTACTCGAGGCAATGCAAGAACGCCAGGTAACCATCGGTGAAGAAACTTTTAAACTTGACGAACCTTTCCTTGTTATGGCTACTCAAAACCCCATCGAACAGGAAGGTACATACCCGTTGCCCGAAGCACAGGTTGACCGTTTCATGTTAAAGGTTATCATCAATTATCCTAAAAAGGAAGAAGAAAAAATAATTCTCCGTCAAAATATTACAAACACTTTTCCGACAACCAACAAAGTTCTTTCTCCGAAAGAAATATTGGAAGCACGCGAACTTGTAAGAGAAATATATCTTGACGAAAAAATCGAAAATTATATTACCGACATTGTTTTCGCTTCGCGTTATCCTAAAGATTACAGACTTTCACAATTCGAGGCACTTATTTCGTACGGTGCTTCGCCAAGGGCATCCATAAACCTTGCTTTAGCCGCCAAAGCTTACGCCTTCTTAAAAAGAAGAGGTTATGTCATTCCTGAAGATGTAAGAGCTATTGCACACGATGTAATGCGTCACAGGATAGGTCTTACTTACGAAGCCGAAGCTGAAAACATTACATCGGAAGATATTATCAACGAAATACTAAACTCCGTTGAAGTGCCGTAAACCGGCAATCCAAAGCAAAAGTTAATATAAAGCCGGAGTTTTAATAATTGACAACAATGGAAGCACAGGAAATATTAAAAAAGGTAAGAAAGATAGAAATTAAAACAAGAGGACTGTCGAACCAGATATTCTCGGGTGAATACCACAGTGTATTCAAAGGGCGCGGTATGACTTTTAGCGAAGTTCGCGAATATCAATACGGTGACGATATACGGAATATCGACTGGAACGTTACCGCCAGGTTCAACCATCCTTATGTTAAAATATTCGAAGAAGAACGTGAACTTACGGTAATGCTTCTTATTGATGTTTCCGGGTCGGGACATTTCGGGACCAAAGGTCAATTAAAACAAGATTTGATAACGGAAATATCGGCGGTACTGTCATTTTCGGCAATAAACAACAACGATAAAGTGGGGGTGATTTTTTTCAGTGATAAAATTGAAAAATTCATCCCTCCCAAAAAAGGTACTTCCCATATTTTGAGAATAATAAGAGAACTTATCGACTTTAACGCCGAAAATAAAGGAACTGACATTTCGGAAGCACTAAGGTATCTTACCAACGTTATTAAAAAAAGGTCCACGGCTTTCATTATCTCCGACTTTATCGACAAAGATTTTGACAAAGCTTTGCAGATTGCCAACCACAAACACGATTTGATAGCTATCCGTGTTACCGACAGGCGCGAACTTGAAATGCCCAATGTAGGTTTGGTTAAAATGAAAGATGCCGAAACAGGTAATATAAGGTGGGTGGACACTTCAAGCAAAAGGGTAAGGGATTACTACCGTAGTACGGCTTTACGGAAAACCGCCGAACTTGATAATTTATTTAACAGACACGGCATCGACATGGCTAAAGTATATACGGGTGAAGACTATGTAAAACCATTAATAAATCTTTTCAAAAAACGGGAAGCAAGAAGGTGATGAGAAATTTTAAAAAATACATATTTGTCGTTTTGATTCTGATTTCGGCTACCGCGTGGTCGCAAAAAGTAGTTACGTGGGCTAAGCTCGATACAACTGCCATGACCATTGGCGACCAAGTAAATTTGGACCTCGGTATCAAAGTTCCGGAAAACTACATCGTTAAGTGGCCTCAAATAACCGACACGTTAAATTCTCATTTCGAGGTGGTTAACAGGTCGAAAATCGATACAACCCTTGAAAACGGTAAAATTTCGATGAACCGGCGATTTACCATCACTTCGTTTGATTCGGGCTATTTCGAGTTACCTGAATTTACTTTCAAATTCAAGTCTCCAAACGATACAACGGTTTACGATACCAAAACCGAATCCATGTTTATCCAGGTAAACGTGCCGGAAGTTGACACTACAAAACCTTTTAAGACCATTAAAGAGCCTGTTGCCGAACCATATACGTTTGCCGAAATTTGGCCGTGGATTGCAGGAGGTTTGGCACTTCTGTTAGCCGTAACTTTCCTTATCTATTATCTGGTACAACGGAAAAAGAACAAACCGTTGTTTGCACACAAACCGAAACCTTTACCACCACCCGATGTTGAAGCTCTTGAAAAACTTGAAAACTTAAGGTTGGCAAAGCTTTGGCAAAACGGCAAAATAAAGGAATATTATTCGCAGATGACCGATATAATGCGAAGGTATCTTGAAAGAAGATTTGGGTTTGACGCTCCCGAAATGACTTCGGACGAGATAATTGACGAACTGAAAAATCTTAAAGTCAACTCCGAAGCCCTTGAAAAACTTAAAGGAGCTTTCTCGTTGGCAGACCTCGTAAAATTTGCAAAAGCTCAACCGACTCCTTTGGAAAACGATTTGAGTTTAAACCATTGCATCGATTTTGTTAACGAAACAAAACCGAAACCGGTTGAAGAAAACGAAGAAAAAGAAAAAGAATTGTCGGACAAAAAAGAGGATAAATAGATGTTTAACATAAATACATGGGCGAATCCCGAATATCTATATCTGTTACTGATAATACCTTTATTAGTGGTATGGTACTGGTTTCGCCACAGGGTAAGACAACCCGAAATGGAATTTTCGGACACGGGTATTTTCGACAATGCTCCCAAAACGGCAAAAAGCTCACTTCAACATTTGCTGTTTGCATTACGAATGCTTGTAGTGGGTTTGTTGATAGTGGCATTGGCCCGTCCGCAAACAACATCCAAAAGTCAAGATATAAGTGTGGAAGGCATTGATATAGTTTTAGCTCTGGACGTGTCAAGCAGTATGCTTGCCAGGGATTTCAAACCCGACAGGTTGGAGGCGGCAAAAAACATAGCCAAAGACTTTATCATGAAACGTCCTAACGACAGGATAGGTTTGGTAATTTTCAGCGGTGAGGCATTTACACAGGTACCGCTAACTACCGACCACGCCATGATAATAAACGTGATGCGCGACATAAAAAGCGGAATGATTGAAGACGGAACAGCTATAGGTGACGGTTTGGCAACGGCGGTGAGCCGATTGAAAGAATCGGATGCAATTTCAAAAGTTGTGATACTTCTTACCGATGGTGTTAACAACTCGGGTTCCGTTGACCCTTTGTCTGCAGCCGAAATAGCAAAACTTTACGGAGTAAGGGTTTACACAATAGGTGTAGGTTCACGTGGATATGCTCCCTACCCCGTACAAACGCCTTTCGGTGTTCAAATGCAACAAATGAAAGTTCAGATAGACGAGGATTTACTGAAAAAAATAGCTAAAGAAACGGGAGGACACTATTTCAGGGCAACCAATAACCAAAAACTTAAAAAAATATTCGAGGAAATAGATAAACTGGAAAAATCGAAAATAAATGTTCAGGAGTTCAGGAAAAAGTACGAAATGTTTTTACCGTTTGCACTTTTGGCTCTTGCCCTTTTCGGTATTGAATTGTTGTTACGATACCTTGTGTTCAAAAGAATACCGTAGTGAAATGTTTAATGTTAATTAAAACACAGGAAAGATAAAAATGATAAGGTTTGCACATACTGAATATTTATACTTGCTTTTGCTGATTCCTGTATTTATCGGAATTTATGCGGCATGGAGTATATGGCGAAAAAATGCGTTGAAAAGATTCGGCGATTATGAAGTCATTAAAAAGCTCATGCCGTCACAGTCCAAAAGCAAGGCTCTCGTTAAGTTTATTATTCTAATGCTTGCCTATACTTTTTTCATTGTGGGCATAGCTGACCCTCAGGTTGGTTCACGCTTGGAAAAAGTAAAACGCGAAGGTATAGACATTTATATAGCTCTTGACGTGTCAAACTCAATGCTTGCCGAGGATATAAAACCTAACAGACTTGAACGTGCTAAAATGGCAATATCAAACCTTGTGGATAAACTGCAAGGTGACAGAATCGGAATCATAGTATTTGCCGGTCATGCTTATAAACAGTTACCGTTAACCACCGATTACAATGCAGCGAAACTGTTTTTGTCGGCTGTCGATACCAAAACGGTTCCTACACAAGGAACAGCTATCGGAGAAGCTATCAATATGGCGGCAAGTTCTTTCGGTGACTCTAAAAACAATAAGGCAATTATAATTATTACCGACGGTGAAAACCACGAAGACAATCCGGTTAAAGCAGCGGAAGAAGCTGCTAAAAAGGGGATTAAAGTGTTTACAATAGGAATGGGTTTACCCGACGGTGCTCCTATCCCGGTTTATGACAGGAACGGAAACAGAATAGGATTTAAAAAAGACAAACACGGCAAAACCGTTATAACCAAACTTGACGAAGATATGTTAAGACAAATAGCTGCTGCAGGAAACGGTTCGTATGTACGTGCTTCCAACGCTTCAACGGGATTGAGTAAAATCCTCGACGATATTAACAAAATTCAAAAACAAGAGATAGAAACACGCCAGTTTACCGATTACGAAGACAGATTCCAGATTTTTATAGCAATAGCTTTAGGATTGTTGTTGCTTGAACTTTTAATATCCGACAGAAAAAGCAAGCTGTCGGAAAAATTCGACTTTTTCGGAACGGAAAAATAAAGAGGAAGATGAAAATGAAATATAATTGGTTGATAACAATATTACTTACGGTTTTTGCGGTTACGGCAGCAAATGCACAAAACCCGAAAAAATACGTAAGAAAAGGAAATAAACTTTTTGAACAAAAAAAATATCAAGACGCCGAAGTTGAATACAGAAAGGCGTTATCCGTAAAAAGCGATTACGAAAAAGCAAAATTTAATCTGGGTGATGCCATGTATCAACAAAAGAATATGCAGGAAGCTACTAAACTTTTTAAGGAGTTAGCTGAAACTGCAAAAACTCCGGAAATGAAAAGTCGTGCTTGGTACAACCTGGGCAACACTTTAATGTCTCAAAAAAAATACAAAGAGGCAATGCAGGCATACAAAAACTCTTTATTGCTTAACCCTAAAGATGAAAATGCCAAATATAATTACGAGTATGCCCGCGAAAAACTAAAACAGCAACAAAAACAACAGCAAAAGAAAAAACAAAACAAAAAGAACAAGAATAAAAAGGATAAGAATAAAAAAGACAAGAATAAAAACAAGCAAAACCAGGATCAAAAGAAAAAACAAGACAAGAATAAAAAAGACAAAAACAAAAAGGATCAAGACAAGCAGAACAAAGACAATAAGGATAAAAACAAACAAAATAAGCAACAAAACAAAAATCAAAACCAAAACGGCGACCAGAAAAAACAAAACAGCGGTCAAAGACCGAAACCGCAACAAATCTCTAAAAAAGATGCCCAGAGAATGCTGGATGCTTTGAAAAACGACGAGAAAAAAACTTTACGTAAATTACAAAAGAAAAAAGCAAAAGCCGTTAAAGCTAAAAAGTCGGATATCGACTGGTAAAATTTGTCAGGTTTTGTTTTTTTGTAAAATTGGCTGAATTTTTGATAAACACAAGGGATGTTAAAAAAGGATTTGAAAAGAAAACCATGAAATTAAACAGATTAAAAATATCATTACTGTTAGGAGTCATATTACTTATAATAAGTGCTTCTAACGTAAAAGCCGGAGATGCCGTTAAATTTACAGCATCTACCAAACCCGTTGTTGAAGTCGGTGAACGTTTTCAAATAGTTTATACGGTTAATGCCGATGGAGAAAATTTCAGAGTACCCGATTTCGGCTCTCTTACAATACTTTCCGGTCCAAACCGATCTTCAAGCTCCAGCATACAGATAATAAACGGAAAAATGAGCCAGTCAACCCAACTGTCATTTACCTTCTTGGTTATGGCAACACAACCGGGGGAAATAAACATACCCCCTGCCACTATTACGGTTGACGGCAAAACATACAAATCAAATCCTTTAAAAATTACGGTTGTTCAAAGCGGTAATTCTACAGCAAAGACCAATACCGCAACAGGTGGAAATTCTCAAGTAAACGGAAATCAAACACCCGGCGAAAGTACGACGGTAAGCGAAAACGGTCTTTTAAAAAATGACGACCTTTATATAAAGGCATTTATAAGTAACAGGCATCCTTATTTGGGTGAACAAACAATCATTACTTATCGTATTTACACCAAAGTTCCCGTTTCAGATATTACCGTTAAGAAACTTTCGTCTTTTCCCGGTTTCTGGACCAAAGACCTTATGGATGACAACCAAAACCTGAAACAATCCAGAAAAATAATAAACGGACAGGAATATGTTGTTGCCGACATTCGACAATTGGCTCTTTTCCCTCAAAAAACAGGTAAATTAACAATAGAACCGATGGAACTGGAATGTACGGCACAAGTTAGAGTTAAAACAAAGCGCCGCAGAAGTTACGATCCTTTCGACGATTTTTTTAACGACCCGTTTTTCAATAACAATGTAAAAAATGTTAAGACAATATTAAAATCAAACCCGGTTACCATTAACGTAAAACCCTTGCCTGATGAAAACAAACCCGTGAACTTTAACGGTGCCGTAGGACAGTTCACATTCGCCTCGAAAATTGACAGGACCAAACTTAAAGCCAACGAGGCTTTGACATTAACCATTACCATTTCGGGACAAGGTAATATTGAACTTGTAGAACCTCCGAAAGTTCAGTTTCCACCCGACTTCGAAACTTACGACCCTAAGGTTACCACCAGAATAAGAACAAACTCCGGCGGAATATCAGGTTACAAAAAGATTGAATATTTGGCAATACCACGTAATCCCGGCGATTTCACCATTCCACCGGTGCAGTTTTCATTTTTCAATCCTAAAGATGAAAAATATTATACTTACTCTTCGGACGAATATAAAATACATGTTGAAAAAGGAACAGGTGGCGGAAGCGGAGTTATTTACAGTAGTTCGGCACAAGAAGACATTCACTATATCGGCAAAGACATTCATCATATAAAAACCGGAAAAGTTGAATGGCAAGAGAAAGATAAGTTTTTCTTCGGCTCTAAAACTTTTTATATTTTACTTGTATTACCTCTCATACTTTTCTTACTCGCCGCATTAATTAAGGCATACAGAAAAAAACATCAAAGCAATTACGATCTGTTGAGAAACAAAAAAGCTACAAAAATTGCTAAATCACGATTGCATAAAGCGGAAAAGTTAAAGAAACAAGGAAAAGACAAAGAGTTTTACGACGAAATAGCACAGGCTCTTTGGGGGTATATATCAGATAAATTCAATATATCGCGTGCCGAATTATCAATAGACACGGTTAAAGAAAAACTCAACGAAAAAGGTGTTGAAGAAGAAGTTACAAACAATTTTATAAAAACTCTTAACGATATTGAATTTGCAAGATTTGCTCCCGGTGATGTAGCCGGTAAAATGGAAAATATTTACGATGAAGCATTAAATGCAATATTACAAGCGGAAAAAGCTTTAAAAAAGTAACAGTAAGATGATTAGAATGAAAAACATATTAAAATATTTTGTAACGGCATTGATAACTTTGACAATATCCTTATCCGTCAAAGCGCAAACTCCCGATGAGTTAATGAATATTGCCAATAATGCATACAATCAAGGCTTATACGATTCTGCAATAAACGTTTACAACAAAATTCTGGCAACAAAATACGAATCGCCCGAACTGTATTACAATCTGGGTAATGCATGGTTCAAAAAAGGCGAAATTCCACATGCCATATTGTATTACGAAAAAGCAAAAAAACTTGCTCCCAATGATGAGGACATAAACTATAACCTCGGGGTTGCCAATAGTATGATAGTTGACAAAATAGAAAAGGTTCCTCCGCTGTTTTACGAAAAATGGTGGAACTATTTCTATAATCTTTTGAAACCGGACGATTGGGCTAAGATTTTTATTGTTTTATGGTTTGTACTCGTATTTTTCGTGGCGCTTTTCTTTTTATCAAATTCCGCAAATACCAAGAAACTGGCATTTTTTATGGGCATTATCTTTTTCATCTTTTCTATAACAAGTTACAGTTTTGCTCATCAAAAATATAAACATGCTATTAACCGTAACGAAGCCATTATATTCACTCCGACTTTAACAGTAAAAAGTTCACCTACAAAAACAGCTGTTGATCTGTTTGTTATACACGAAGGAACAAAAGTTAAAATATTGGACACCGTTGACGGATGGGCAAAAATCAAAATATCCAACGGCAGTGTCGGTTGGGTTCCGTTAAAATCTTTGGAAAGAATTTAAAATATATTGACATTGCCGGTATTTTTTGTTAAATTTGCTACAATAACCAAATTAATTTTTAAATTATGAAAACGTTAAAATTACTAGTAATTGCATTTATTTCGACTACCCTGTTTACATTAAATTCATGTGAAAAAGTTAAGGATTTAACTGATGTTGAATTTGATGCCACTATTAAAACGGATCTGGACGTAACATCCGGTACCGGAGTCAAAGGGGATACCGTTTACACTTTTGAAGGTGAAGCAACATTCGATCCCACCGAAGATGAAATGATAAATGAGTATTGGAACGTTATAAAAGAGTGGAGAATTAAAAAAATTATTATTTCAGTTAAAAATATTGATAAAGAAACCCTCTTGACGGAAGCCAGCGTCGTAATAAACGACGTTGACAATAACAATGAAGTTCTCTTTCACAGACAAGTTCAGGAAATGAAATTAAAAAAAGATAAAATAATACTTAGTGTGGAAGAAGCGGAATGGAATTCACTATCTAACGCTTTAAACAATAAAGATAAAATTTATGCACATATTGAAGGTGGAGTGGATAATCCGAATGTTAATATTGTTTTCGGAGTTGAAATTCAAGTTCATGTTGTAGCAAACCCATTGTAAAAAATATCTTTTTATTACAATACAATACGGGCTGCCGGTTTTATATCGGCAGCCTGTTTTTTTTTGAATTTTGAAAAAGAAAAATTTTTTTTTATTTGAACACTAAGCATAGCGTTTCGCCGTTTGTATTTCAATAAAATGTATTACTTTTGCACGATGTTTAAGAAAATTACATATTCAGCCTTATTGATTGTTATTCTGGCATTTAGCTCCGGTTGCAATTCATACCAAAAAGTTTTGAAAACCGGTAGTAATGAGGATAAATACGAAACGGGATTGGACCTTTATGAAAAAGGTGATTATAACAAGGCTTTACAGTTCTTTGATATTTTAAGAGCCGTTTACAGAGGAACTGAAAAAGGTGAGAAACTTACATATTACACTGCAAATTGTTATTACAACATGAATGATTATGAAATAGCAAGCTATTATTACAAACAATATATGCAGATGTACCCCAGAGGAGAAAAAGCCGAAGAGTGTGCATACATGTCTGCCTATTGCAGTTATAAATCTTCACCCGAACCACGCCTCGACCAAACCAACACATATAAGGCACTAACGGAATTTCAGATGTTTATCGACATGTTTCCCAACAGTCCTAAAGTTGAAGAAGCAAACAAGTTGATGGATGAACTGAGACATAAACTCGAAACCAAAGATTACAACATTGCCCTGCTGTACTATAAAATGGAAAGCTATCAAGCGGCAATAACATCTTTTGAAAACCTCTTGGATGATTATCCCGATACCGAATACCGGGAAGACATCCTTTATCACATGGTTAAAGCTTATTTTGAGTATGCCGAAAAAAGTATATATTCAAAACGAAAAGAACGGTTTGAAAAAACCGTTGAAACATATAACACTTTGAAATATTTCTTCCCCGACAGTAAATATTTAAAAGATTTGGAAGAAATTGAAATAAAAGCAAGAAAAAACCTTAAATCATAAATAGTAATATGGATTACAAACAAATTAAAACAGACACAACCGCAGTTACCAGAAAAATCGAAGATTTTTATGACAAAACAGGTAACATTTACGAAACTGTTGTTATTTTGTCGAAAAGAGCTAATCAAATTGCACAAGAATTAAAACAAGAACTTGAAGAAAAGGTGTCGGATTTTTCCATTAACAGCGACACCTTGGAAGAAGTTTCCGAAAACCATGAAAGAATTGAAATCGTAAAATATTACGAAAAACTTCCCAAGCCAACTTTGCTTGCTATTCACGAGTTTTTAAACAATCAGATATATTTTAGAAATCCTCATAAAGAGAAAAACTCTTTTTAATTAGATGTTAAAGGGTAAAAGAATATTAATAGGTGTAACCGGTGGTATTGCAGCATACAAAATTCCATACCTTGTAAGACTTTTTAAAAAAGAAGGAGCAGAAGTTAAAGTTGTTGCAACACCATATGCCTTAAAATTCGTTACCCCGTTAACATTATCAGTTGTATCGGAGAACCCTGTTCTCACGGAATTTTTCGACTCGAAAGACGGCACATGGAACAGCCATGTGGAATTGGGGTTGTGGGCGGATGTAATAATTATTGCTCCGCTTACTGCAAATACCATGGCCAAAATGGTTACGGGCATTACCGACAACCTTTTGCTTGCCACGGTACTGTCGGCTAGGTGTGATGTTTTTACTGTCCCCGCAATGGATATGGACATGTATAAACATAAGGTTACAACTCAAAATGTCAAAAAACTCAAAGAACTGGGATATAAAGTTATAGAGCCTGCATCGGGTGAATTGGCTAGCGGACTTAACGGCATAGGCAGAATGCAAGAACCGGAAATAATTTTCGAAAAGGTAAAACGGCATCTTTTATCAAAAAATGATTTTGCAGGAAAAAAAGTTCTGGTAACCGCAGGTCCTACCCACGAGCCCATAGACCCGGTAAGATTTATAGGTAATAACAGTTCCGGACTTATGGGTATCGAAATTGCCAAAGCATTTGCTGACAGGGGTGCCGAGGTTGACCTGGTATTGGGACCGACACATCTTACCGTTGAACATCCGGAAATAAATGTTCACAAGGTGAACACTGCAGATGAAATGTTCAAAGAATGTGATAAAATCAAAGACAAATATGATATTGCAGTTCTTTCTGCAGCGGTAGCAGATTTTACTCCAAAGAAAAAAGCCGGTTCCAAAATAAAAAAAGAGGAAGGTATTGATTCACTCGAATTGGAATCTACAAAAGATATTCTTGCCCACCTTGGTAAAAACAAAAAGGAAAATCAGTTTCTTACCGGCTTTGCCTTAGAAACCGACAACGAACTTGAAAATGCAAAATCAAAACTCAAAAGGAAAAATCTCGACCTTATTGTTTTGAATTCTTTAAAAGATAAAGGTGCCGGATTCGGGGTAAATACGAACGTTGTAACGTTTATCGACAAAAACGGCAATATTGACAAATTTCCCGTTATGCCTAAATCCGAAGTAGCAAGTAATTTGGTAAATAAAATTAAAAATTTAATACAGTGATTATGAGATTCAAAATTTTCACAATATTATTTACCGCATTACTCCTTTTTGTTGCCGGACAAAGCCGTTCTCAAGAATTGCGTTGTGATATTCAGGTGCAAACACCGGGAATACAAGGTGTTGACCCAACTATTTTCGAGTCGTTCAAAGAAGCCGTAAAGGAATTTATGAACAACAGAAAATGGACGAGCTATAATTTTAAATTCAAAGAAAGAATAGAAGCAACGCTGGTATTTACGTTTACGGAAGTAAATGGTGATATGTTCAAAGGATCTTTAAATGTGGTATTACAACGTCCGGTTTATAACTCAAATTACAAGACTACAACGTTAAATTATTTCGACAAAAATATTTCATTCAGATATACCCCTACCCAAAGAATGGATTATGTTGACAACAGCTATACCAACAACTTAACCTCGCTATTGGCCTATTACGCATATTTAATGATAGGCATTGACTTTGACACTTTTTCCAAAAACGGCGGTACAGCATTTTATCAAAAGGCAAACTCCGTTGTTATTGCCGCTCAAAACCAAGGTGGTAAAGGGTGGAATCCGCAAGACGGACAAAAAACAAGATATTACCTTATAAGCGACCTTCTTAACAAATCCTATGACGATTTGAGGGTATTTTATTATAACTACCACAGACTGGCGTTGGATATAATGTGGAAAGACCCTGAAAAAGGAAGAGCTAAAATTAACGAAGATTTAAATCTGCTTAAAAAAGTTTATGAAAAACGCCCCGGGTTATACCTATTACAGGTAATTATTGAAACAAAAAGGAATGAAATGATAAATATTTTTAAAGAAGGTAACCCTGCGGAAAAAGAAAACTTTGTTAAAATCATGAACCAAATAGATCCCGCAAACAGTTCAAAATATAAAGCCGTTCTTAAATAAAAAAGCTTTGTGCATTAAAATACAACAATATGCTAAAAGCACTATCGATAAAAAACTACACACTTATTGATAACCTGTCAATTAATTTTGACAACGGATTTACCGTTATTACCGGAGAAACAGGTGCGGGAAAGTCGGTAATACTGGGAGCAATCGCCATGATATTGGGTAAAAGAGCGGAAACAGGTATAATTAAGGATAAAAACAAAAAATGCATAATCGAGGGAGAGTTCGACCTGACGGCTATGAACCTGGAAGGTTTCTTTTCGGAAAATGATTTGGACTTTGATAACATATCCTATTTAAGAAGAGAAATATTACCTTCGGGGAAGTCACGTGCCTTTATAAACGACACGCCGGTTAACTTAAATACATTAAAAGAACTGGGAAATAAACTTGTTGACATTCATTCGCAGCATCAAACATTATTACTTGGTAATACATCCTTTCAACTTGAAACACTTGATAATTTTTTGGGCATAAATGATGAAGTAAAAGAGTACGGTAAAATATTCAAAGAATATAAAACCTTACAAAAAAAACTTGAAGAACTTAAAGAAAAAGAAGCCGTATCGAAACGTGATGAAGATTATTTAAGATTTCAGCTTGAAGAACTCGAAAAAATTAACCTGGACACCGGGTCTTTTAAGGAAAATGAAGAGCGGATGAACTTTCTAACACATGCCGAAGAAGTTACAGGTGTTTTAAATGAAACAACATCGGAGTTATTAACCGGTGAAACCAATGTTTTGGATAAGATTGCATACCTGAAAGACAGATTATTTTCGATTTCCGGGTTCCTTTCGGCTGCCGGAGAATATGCACAAAGGCTTGATACCGTATGGCTTGAACTCAAAGATATTGCAGAAGAAGCGGAAAAAAAACTTGCCGACAGTGAGTTTGACCCGTTGGAAATGCAACATTTGGAAGAGGTAATAAACAGTGTTTACAGGCTAATGCAAAAACACCGGGTTAATGATATTGAAGAACTTTTAGCTTTAAGAGATGAGTTTAAAGAAAAACTCTCGGGTATTGACAATCTGGAAGAACTTATTAACGATACTGACAAAAAATTAAAAGAAATAACCTCAATACTGGAACAAAAAGCAAAGGTATTATCCGGAATAAGAAAAAAAGGATCTACTGAATTTTCGGAAGCCGTCAAAAATATTCTGAAAAACCTGGGGATGAAAAATGCCTCTTTCGAAGTCAAAATCGAAAACACAGACGAATTTACCGGTAAAGGTAAAGACAAAGTGTTTTTTTTATTTTCTGCAAACAAAGGATTGGAACCGGGAGAAATATCCAAGATAGCTTCGGGAGGTGAACTGTCCAGACTAATGTTGGCAATAAAATCTTTGATAACGGAAAGCAGTATGCTTCCAACTGTAATTTTCGACGAGATAGACAGCGGTGTTTCCGGAGACATTGCAGAAAAAGTAGGCAATATTCTAAAATCGATGTCTGAAAATCATCAAGTTATTGCGATAACCCATTTGCCGCAGATAGCGGCAAAAGCCGACAACCATTTTAAAGTTTATAAGGAAACCGTGGACAACGACACGAAAACCAAACTAAAAAAACTTGATAATGACAGCCGGTTGGAGGAAATTGCTTCATTGTTCTCCGGTGAAACGGTAACACGAGCCGCTAAAGAGGCTGCCAAAGAATTGTTAAATTAAAAACAAAAAGGTATGGGAGCTTTTGACGAATATTATTATTTGGGGAGAATAACAAAACTTCATGGAAACAACGGAGAAGTAGCAGCTTATCTTGATGTTGACGAACCGCTAGAATACGAACAACTTGATATCGTTTTTTTAAATATCAACAATTCACCGGTACCTTTTTTCATCAAAAACATCGGTATTCTTAATAATAAAGCCATTATATCTTTCGAAGATATTGACGACACCGAAAAAGCTTCGCAACTGATAAAAAAAGAGATGTATCTGCCCCTTTCCACATTACCCGAACTTAAAGGAAACAAATTTTATTTTCATGAAGTTGAGGGATTTAAAGTTATTGATGTAAATTTCGGAGAATTAGGTATTTTAAAGGAAGTTCTTGATTATCCGAATCAAGCTGTCATGCAAATATTTTATAACGAAAAAGAGGTTCTTATTCCCGTTAATGACGACATAATCATAAACGTTGACAGGGAAAATAAGACCATGACCGTAAAGGCTCCTGAAGGATTGATAGATATTTATTTGGAATAATTAAAAAACTCCAATTGTCCGGATTTTTATTTGAAAAACCAAACACTTTATTTTGAGAACCACGGATAAGAATTTACAATTTGTAATTTTTTCAGTATTAAAGCCACAAGTTAGCATTTAAAAACATCTTTTTCTACTATTTTAGTTACCTGAAAAAAACTTTAACACAATCAAGCATGGGCACATTCAAAATTAAGGGTGGAAACGAATTAAAAGGTGAAATTACTCCGCAAGGTGCTAAAAACGAAGCGTTACAAGTTATTTGCGCCGTTTTACTTACCGATGAAAAGGTTGTAATAAATAATATTCCCGATATAAGAGATGTTAACAAACTGATTGAACTCCTCAAAGGAATAGGTGTTAAAGTTGAAAAACTGGATAAACATAAATACAGTTTTATTGCCGATGAAATCAACCTGGATTACCTGAACTCTGACGACTTTTATAAAAAAGCCACCGGTCTGCGCGGCAGCATAATGATATTAGGGCCTTTGGTAACCCGTTTCGGAAAAGGTGTTATCCCTCAACCCGGCGGTGATAAAATAGGAAGAAGGCGGCTTGACACCCATTTTTTGGGCTTAAAAAAATTGGGAGCCGATTTTATATACGATGAAACCGACGAACTTTACAAAGTAAGTGCTAAAAAACTCAAAGGTTCTTACATGCTTCTGGATGAAGCATCGGTAACGGGAACGGCTAATATATTAATGGCAGCTACACTTGCCGAAGGCGAAACAACAATATTTAATGCAGCTTGCGAACCTTATATCGTTCAACTGAGTAAAATGCTTGTAAGAATGGGCGCGGATATCTCCGGAATAGGTTCAAACAGGCTGGTAGTAAAAGGTGTTAAGAAATTAAAAGGAACCGAACATACTATGCTTGCCGACATGATAGAAGTCGGTTCATTTATAGGTATGGCCGCAATGACAGCTTCGGAACTGATTATTAAAAACGTTAAACTTGACGACCTGGGAATAATACCCGATGTTTTTGAAAAACTCGGGATAAAAGTTTACCAAAACGGTGACGATATTTTGGTTCCAAAATATGAACATTACGAGATAAAAACCTTTATCGACGGTTCCATAATGAACATTTCCGATGCTCCGTGGCCGGGTTTTACTCCCGATTTGATAAGTATTGTCCTTGTTGTGGCTACACAAGCCAAAGGTAGTGTTTTAATACACCAGAAAATGTTTGAAAGCCGTTTGTTTTTTGTTGACAAACTTATTGACATGGGGGCAAGAATCATTCTTTGTGACCCTCACAGGGCAACGGTGATAGGCCTTGACAGAAATCCACCTCTGAAAGGTATAAAGATGACTTCACCCGACATTAGAGCCGGTGTTGCCCTTTTGATTGCAGCCCTTTCCGCAAAAGGAACAAGCTATATCGATAATATCGAACAAATAGACCGCGGCTACCAAAATATCGATGAAAGATTAAAAGCCCTGGGAGCCGATATCGAAAGGATATAAATAAACACAACTTCCAACTCCGTAAAACAAAAAATCCCCGACTATCGTCGAGGATTTCGTTGCCCGACCAGGGCTCGAACCTGGACTCTTCTGATCCAGAGTCAGACGTGTTGCCAATTACACCATCGGGCATCTTTCAGGCCGCAAAAGTAAATATTTTTTAAAAAATAATTACTTTTTTCCATCAAATTTCCTTAACGTTTACAACGGGTTTATCATATTCCTCAATTGGTAAACATGCGCATAAATTCCTGTCACCGTAAGCATCGTCAATCTTCGAAACGGGAGCAAAATATTTATTAGGCCTTACCCAATCCAAAGGATATGCTGCACGTTCGCGAGGATAAGGCAGATTGTAATTATCCGAAATGACCGTTTCGGCAGTGTGAGGAGCATTGACAACTATATTATTGCCTTTTTCTGCTTTCTCTTCTTCCACCTCTTTTATTTCCAGTCTTATGGTTTCCATTGCCTCGGCAAAATAATCCAGCTCCTCTTTCGACTCGCTTTCAGTAGGTTCAACCATCAAAGTTCCGTGAACCGGGAATGCTACCGTGGGAGCATGGAAACCGTAATCCATCAAACGTTTTGCAATATCGACAACCGTAATTCCGGCAGTTCTGTTAAAGGCGTTGCAATCCAAAATCATCTCGTGTCCCACAAATCCGTTCTTTCCTTTATATAAAATAGGATAACTCTTTTCAAGCCTTTTCATTAAATAGTTAGCGTTCAAAAGAGCTATTTTAGTGACCGTAGTAAGTCCTTTACCTCCAAGAAGTTTTAAATAACCGTAAGAAATCAACAGAACCAAAGCACTACCGTAAGGTGCAGCCGAAACTGCATAAATGGCTTTTTCACCTCCCGTTTTTACCAAAGGATGTCCCGGTAAAAATTCTTTTAAATGCTTTGCAACTGCCACAGGACCAACTCCCGGTCCTCCCCCACCATGAGGAATTCCAAAGGTTTTGTGAAGATTGAGGTGGCAAACATCGGCGCCTATAAAGCCCGGGCTTGTTATACCCACTTGAGCATTCATATTGGCACCGTCCATATAAACCTGTCCGCCGTTCTCGTGTATAATGTCTATTATTTCTTTTATCCCTTCTTCAAAGATACCGTGAGTGGACGGATATGTAATCATCAACGCAGCAAGATTATCCTTATATTCCGAAGCTTTTGCCCTTAAATCATCAATATCAACATTTCCGTTCTCATCGGTTTTAACAACAACGACTTTCATTCCTGCCATCACTGCACTTGCAGGATTAGTACCGTGTGCCGATGCCGGTATCAAACAAACGTTACGTTGCTCCTCGCCTTTATCAATAAAGTATCTCCTGATAATTTTTAGTCCTGTATATTCTCCCGCAGCACCCGAATTAGGTTGAAAAGTTATCCCCTCAAAACCGGTTATCTTACAAAGCATTTCACCCATTTCTTCGATTATCTCTTTGTACCCTTGCGCCTGGTCTTCAGGAACGAAAGGATGAATATCCGTAAATTCAGGCCAACTTACAGGCATCATCGTGGTAGCTGCATTAAGTTTCATGGTACACGAGCCCAATGGAATCATCGAACGGTCCAGTGCTATATCCTTGTTGACAAGTTTTCTTAAATATCTCATCATTTCCGTTTCGCTGTGATACTTGTTAAATACAGCATGTTCCAAAAATGATGAAGTCCTTACCAAATCATGTTGTATTTTTTCCGTAGTATTTTTTACGGGATCGGTAAAATCAACGGAACCCATCTTTTTACCTGTCAATGAAGATAAAAGTTCGATTATATCTTTTATATCCTGTCTTGAAGTTGTTTCGTCTATACTTATACCGAAAGCGTCATCAAAATATCTGAAATTAATCTTGTATTCAACGGCCTTTTCTCTAATATTTTCTATCGATATACCTTCCGGAGCTTTAACGTAAAGGGTATCAAAAAAGTTATCGTTTTCCTGAATATATCCGTATTTTTTCAAATTTCTATCGAGGTCAACGGCTAACGAATGTATTTCCGCAGCAATATTTTTTATTCCTTCTTTACCGTGATAGACGGCATAAAATCCCGACATAATCGCCAGTAAAGCCTGAGCCGTACAGATATTTGATGTTGCCTTTTCGCGTTTAATATGCTGTTCACGGGTTTGAAGAGCCATTCTCAAGGCAGGTTTTCCGTCGGCATCTTTTGAAATCCCGATAATACGTCCGGGCATGTGTCTTTTATAAGCCTCGGTTGTGGAAAAATAAGCTGCATGAGGACCTCCGTATCCCAAAGGTACACCGAAACGTTGTGTTGTCCCCAGCGCAACATCAGCACCCAGCTCACCGGGAGATGTTAACAAAGCCAAACTCATCAAATCGGCGGCAACGGCAACGGGAACGCCTGATTCTTTGGCTTTGGCAATATATTTTCTTAAATCTAAAATTTCCCCTCTTTCATTGGGATATTGAAATATAACACCGAAAACATTATCGTTAAAAACAAACTCGTCTTTGTTTCGGATTATTAATTTGATACCAAGAGACTGTGCCCTGGTATGAAGTACTTCAATAGTTTGCGGAAAAAGATCATCGGAAACAAGGAATTCATTGGCACCAGCTTTAGCCTTAGCCCTCGGACGCGCATGATAAAACATCAACATCGCTTCAGCTGCTGCGGTAGCTTCATCCAATAACGATGAATTTGCCAACGGCAAACCGGTAAGGTCACTAACCATTGTTTGGTAATTCAATAACGCTTCCAAACGTCCCTGTGATATCTCGGCTTGATAAGGAGTATAAGAAGTGTACCAACCCGGATTTTCAAAAACATTTCTCAAAATAACCGAAGGTACGATAGTGTTGTAATATCCCAAGCCTATATACGATTTATATATTTTGTTTTTCCCCGCTATCTTTTTAACATGATTCAAGTATTCATACTCACTCATTCCGTCATCCAAATCCAGTTGCTTGTTAAATCTGATATTGGATGGTACTATTTTTTCAACAAGTTCGTTAAGTGTTTTGACTCCAATACTTTTAAGCATTTCATCAATATCATCCGGACGTGGACCAATATGTCGTAATGTAAAATTATCAGGTATCATTATTATTTTATATTTAATTGTTATTCACTTATTTACTACATTTACCAAACCGGTTGTAAGGTTCACAAATGTAATTATCTTTAAGTGATTTGCAATAAATTTCAATCATTGTTTTTTGATTTATTTCAACTTTAAACGGTTTTTAAATAAAGTTACCAAATAAAAAAAGAAGGGAGCTTTTACACTCCCCTCTTCAACCAATAAACCAATAAACCAATAAACTTTTACTCATTTATCCTCATTCTGTAAAAGGATCTGTAAACGAAGTAAAGAGCCACAATTAAGAAGATTCCTCCTATTGCAGGAGCAATACTTCTAAAACTTTCGGATATCGCAATTTCCATTGCCAACAAGCCGAACAAAGTCGTAAACTTGATAACAGGGTTAAGCGATACCGATGATGTATCTTTAAAAGGATCACCTACAGTGTCTCCAACAACTGAAGCAGCGTGCAGGTCGGTTCCTTTTTCTTGCATATCAACTTCTATAACTTTTTTACCATTATCCCACGAACCTCCGGCATTTGCCATAAAAATAGCCTGGTAAAGTCCAAAAAATGCAATTGATAACAGATAACCTATAAATAATGAAACAGGTAATGAATTTTGAATAGTATCAGCTTCATTCATTCCCGGCAATAAACCAACCGGAGCGGAAAGGAAAGCAAATGCCAATGCAAAAGAGAACAGAGCAATAAAAATGTTCCACATCCCTTTTTGAGCATAAACGGTACAAATTTGAACCACTTCTTTGGATTTTGCCAAGTCCGCTTTTTTAGGAGCATTGGGATCAAGATTTATATTTTCCTTAATATATTCGGTAGCACGTCCTGCTCCTGTGGTAACAGCTTGTATTGAAGCTCCGGAGAACCAATAAATGACAGCTCCACCAAGTAAGAATCCCAATATAGTATAAGGATTTAATACGTTAAGAATAGTTTCCGGCGGAACACCCAAAGTGTGTTCAATAACCAGTATCAGCGAAAAAATCATGGTTGTTGCTCCTACAACTGCTGTTCCGATAAGTACCGGTTTAGCCGTTGCTTTAAATGTATTACCGGCTCCGTCATTAGCCTCCAAGTAATATTTGGCTTTTTCAAAGTCGGGTTTAAAACCGAAATCTTTTTCTATTTCGGGAGTTACTTCTTTTTGATTTTCTTCAATCAATGAAAGTTCGAAAATTGATTGTGCATTATCGGTTACCGGACCGTAGCTGTCAACGGCGATGGTAACGGGACCCATACCCAGAAAACCGAAAGCTACAAGACCGAAAGCAAAAATAGACGGGTAAATCATAAATTCGCTGAGACCGTAAGTACTTGCGTAATAACCGATAAACATCAAAGCAAAAAATACCAAACCTTTCCAAAAAGCACTGAAATAACCGGCAACTATTCCCGAAAGAATATTCAGAGAAGCACCTCCTTTTTTTGAAGCTTCAACAACTTCATTAACATGTCTTGATTTGGGACTGGTAAACAATTTTGTAAATTCGGGTATCAAAGCAGCACCTAAAGTACCTGCACTGATAATTATCGAAAGTGTAACCCACAGGTTATTAGGCATATCTCCAATCATAAAGTAGCTGGCTGCGAATGTTACTATTATAGACAAAATAGAAGTTATCCAAACCAACGACGTAAGAGGTTTTTCAAAATCAAGTTCATCGGCAGCACCGTATTTAGCTTTTGCCATTACATTGTTAATCCAGTAAGCTACTATCGAAGTAATAATCATTAAAATTCTCATTACAAAAATCCAGGTTAAAAGTTCAACCTGATTTTGTTCCCAAGCAGAACCTTTTGTAACAGCCAAAACAATAAAAGAAATAAGAGCAACACCGGTAACACCGTATGTTTCAAAACCGTCGGCAGTAGGTCCGACAGAGTCACCTGCATTATCACCAACACAGTCTGCAATGGTTCCCGGGTTACGCGGGTCGTCTTCTCCGATTTTGAAAATAACTTTCATCAAATCGGAACCTATATCGGCGATTTTGGTGAAAATACCACCTGCTATACGAAGAGCCGATGCTCCCAGAGATTCTCCGATGGCAAAACCGATAAAACTTGCTCCGGCATATTTTCCGGGAACAAATAACAAGATGATAAGCATCATTGTCAACTCCAAAGAAATGAGAACAACACCAATGCTCATTCCTGCCGTTAAAGGTATATTTAACAATTTAATGGGTTTCCTTTCCAATGAAGCAAATGCCATACGCGAATTGGCATAAGTATTCATCCTGATACCGAACCATGCAACACTGTATGAACCCAATATACCGAGTATAGTCCAACCTAAAATCATCAAAACCCCTGAAAAACCAAACCCTTCGGTTAGCCAACCGAAATAAAACGCCACGGCTGCACCGATAAACACAAACAAAATGGCAAGAAACCTGCCTTGTTGAATCAAATAGGTTTTACCCGTTTGATAAATAACATCGGCAACTTCCAACATCGATTTGTGAGCCGGAATACTTTTAACATGATTAAATTTCAGTAATCCGAATAAAAACCCACCTATTGTAATAAGAAATCCCCAATACAAGAGATGTTCACTCCTGATCCCCTCGGGAATTACCAAATTAGCTTCACTCGCTGAAGCCAAAAAAGGTATAATTAACGATAAAACAGTAAATATCTTTTTTTTCATCTTTCAATTATTTTGTTAAACAACTTTCGAAAACGTTTGCATTAAGGCTTCGCTAAAATATAAAAATCTCAAATTAATTTTTTGCGTCCATTAAAAATAATTAACATTTAAGGGTTTTACGTAATAAGTTAAATCCCGCTTACACTTGTTTTTCAGCAAGTTACACTTTCGTTAAACATTTTAAAATTGTTAATATTTATTTTTTATGTATGATAAAGCCAAAAAATAACCTTTGATGCAAATAAATATTTAATTTTACTCTCCTTTTTAAACTAATTATGGAAAAAGTAAAAGTTGAGATTATCGGTTTGTCTTACAGCCAGTCGCAAACGGGCGCATACGCTTTAATATTGGGTGTTACGGGAGAAAACAAACGTTTGCCCATTATAATAGGAGGATTCGAAGCACAAGCCATAGCTATCGAGCTGGAAAATATGAAACCGGCACGACCGCTTACACACGACCTTTTTAAAAACTTTGCTGAAGCTTTCGGAATAACAATAAATGAAGTGATCATCAATAAATTTCAGGAAGGTATTTTCTATTCGGTACTTGTTTGTAAAAAAGACGGCAAGATTACTTACATTGATAGCAGGACTTCGGATGCGGTAGCTTTGGCAATAAGATTCGGTTGTCCGATTTATTGTGAAAAAAGTATCATAGAAGAAGCGGGTATTGACATGAGCCTCGAAGACATAGAAAGCTCGGGTGAGGAACCTATTGAAGACACAATTTATCCATACGGAACAAATACTCTTGAAGAACTCGAAAATCTTCTTCAAAAAGCCGTTGAAGAGGAAAACTATGAAGAAGCTTCAAGGATTAGAGACGAAATAAAAAGGAGAAAGAACAAATTATAAAATTCAGAATAGCTTTAAATGAGACAATATTTAGATCTTTTACAGCACGTTCTTGACAACGGAGTAAAAAAATCCGACAGAACCGGCACCGGTACCATAAGTGTTTTCGGTTACCAGATGAGATTTAATCTTGAAGAAGGATTTCCGGCACTAACCACTAAAAAGCTTCATTTAAGGTCAATTATTCACGAACTTTTATGGTTTTTAAAAGGTGATACCAACATAAAATATCTTAACGACAACAAAGTTACCATATGGGACGAGTGGGCTGACGAAAACGGTGACCTTGGACCTGTTTACGGCGCTCAATGGCGTAATTGGAATAATGAAGGAATCGATCAAATATCAATCGTTATAGACCAGATTAAAAATAACCCGGACAGCCGCAGGATGATAGTTGCAGCATGGAACCCAAGTGTTCTACCGGAAAGTGGAAAAACATTCGCTGAAAATGTTGCCGAAGGCAGAGCTGCATTACCTCCTTGCCATGCATGGTTTCAGTTTTATGTTGCCAACGGCAAACTTTCTTGCCAGATGTATCAAAGAAGCGCAGATATATTTTTAGGGGTACCCTTTAATATTGCTTCATATGCCCTGTTAACCATGATGATGGCTCAAGTAACAGGATTAAAACCGGGAGAGTTTATTCACACCTTGGGTGATGCTCATATTTATCTCAATCATTTGGAACAAGTAAAATTACAATTAACCCGCGAACCGCGTTCTTTGCCAAAAATGGAAATAAACCCCGATGTTAAGAATATCTTCGATTTTAAATATGAAGATTTTAAACTTACGGGATACGACCCTCACCCTCATATTAAAGGGGAAATATCAGTGTAAATTTTTTTGGAATTAATCAAAAATACCAGGTTATCACTTTACAGGGGGATAATCTATATTGTAATGTAATCCTATACTTTCTTTACGTTGCATGGCGAAACGTATTACAAGGTAAGCTACATTAACCATATTTCTTAACTCGCAGATATCTTTGGAAAGAATGGACTTTTCATAAAGGTCTTCCGTTTCGCGGTAAATTATATTCAATCTGTCAAGGGCTCTTTTCAAACGTAAATTACTTCTAACTATGCCCACATAATTACTCATTATGCTTTGAAGTTCTTTTTTAGACTGCGTAATCAATATCATCTCCTCATTTAGGACTGTTCCTTCCGCATCCCAATCGGGAATATCACCCTCAAAAACACGGTTATCAAAATTCTCTAATGAATGCATTGCCGCCCTGTGTGAAAAAACGGCAAGTTCCAGTAAAGAGTTGGATGCCAACCTGTTTGCACCATGCAAGCCTGTACATGCCACCTCGCCGGAAGCATAAAGGTTCTTTATTGTAGTCTGTCCGTTTTTATCTGTTTTTACACCTCCGCAAGAATAGTGAGCCGCTGGAACGACAGGTATCATCTCTTTGGTAATATCGATACCGATACTCAAACATTTTGCATAAATTGTGGGAAAATGCATGAGTATTTCGTTTTTGTCTATTTCCGTTGCATCCAAACAAACGTAATCATCTCCTGATATTTTCAATTCGTTAT
>WFZS01000127.1 GCA_015489465.1 Bacteroidales bacterium
CGTTTTTAGAGGATTATTTGGGTGTGATAAAATTTACTCCAACCGAAGAGTATGTTACCCGAAAGGAAAGTGTTGATTTAAAAAAATCATTGAAATTTTATAACCCTTCATTTTCGTTGCGAATCGTTTATTTTCCCGGAAAAGACAATGAGAGTTTCAGAGAGTGGTACAAGCTTGAAAATCTGGATATGTGGGGAATGTATGTTCATACTTTCGGAAAACTTATTCCTCCCGAAAAATATTTTGATTCTCATCCCGAATATTTTTCACTTGTTAACGGAAAAAGGATGAGAGATGCCCAGCTTTGTTTGAGTAATCCGGAAGTGGTTAAATTATTAATTAAAAATTTGGGAGATACTATAAGAAAGAATCCTTCAAAAAAATATTGGTCTGTTTCACAAAACGACACTTATAATCCTTGCCAGTGTGAAAATTGTAAAAAGTTATATAAAAAATACGGTGCAATATCGGGAGCTTATGTAAAAACCGTCAATGAAGTTGCCGGGGTTTATAAAGATAAAATAATCTCCACGCTCGCTTATCAATTTACCCGAAAGGCACCAAAGAATATAAAACCAGATAGTAATGTAAATATAATGCTTTGCACTATTGAATGTAGTAGGAGTAAACCACTTGAGGAATTTAAAAATAAAAACTCTTTTTCACACGACTTTATGGATTGGTCAAAACTAACAGACAATATTTATCTATGGGATTATGTAGTTCAATTTAAAAATTTGCTGGCACCGTTTCCGAATTTTCCGGTATTACAACCTAACCTTAAATTTTTTAAAAATAATAATGTTGATATGATTTTTGAGCAGGGTAGCGGGAGATATTGGTCCGATTTGATGGAGTTAAAACAGTATCTTCTTGCCAAACTTGTTTGGAATGTTAATCTTGATGTCGACTCGTTGGCAATTAGCTTTATTAATGCATATTACGGAGGTGCCGGAAAATATATTGCCGAATATTACAACACCATGAACAAGGCTATGATTGAAAATTCTGATAAGGAAACATTAAATATTTACGGAAATCCTTCCGATTATACTAAAACATTTCTGAAGCCTGCATTAATGAAAAAATATTTAGATTTAATGGATAGTGCCGAAACATCAGTCAGTGGTGATTCGGTACTTTTTAGTAGAGTGAAAAGAACAAGGATATCTGTTGATTTTGCATGGGTTGATATTTCGGTAAATAATAATTTTCCTTCCATGCCGTCAATAATTGAAATGAACGGTAAAAAGGTCATAAATCCTTTAATCGTAAAACTCCTTGACAATATGGTAAAATATTCGGAAACCGATGAGTCGGTTGTAGTTAATGAACGTGGGTTTAAGTTAAGTTATTATAGAAACTATGTTTTGGGATTGTTAAAAAGAAAATTGTTGCAAAACAAACTTGGAAATGCCAAAATTACACTGCTTTCACAACCGAGCGGTAAATATCCTGTCGGAGGTGGCAAAGCATTGACTGATAATATTTTTGGTCCTTTGGATTTTAGACACAACTGGTTGGGGTTTAATGGTGACGATATGATTGCGGTTTTCGAATTCAAAAATCCGGTAAAACTGTCAACAGTAGAAATGAATTTTTTGAAAGATGTTAATTCATGGATTTTCTTGCCAGTTGAGGTTAAAGTTGATGTTTCAAAAGATGGTATTCATTATAAAGAAACAGGTAAGATAAAAACAACAGATAACGATAGAAGTTATTCGGTGGAAAGTGTTCCTTATGACTTTAAATTTAAACCCGTTGATGTTAAATTTTTAAAAGTTACCGCCAATTCGGTTAAAAATTGTCCGGAATGGCACAAAGGTTTCGGAAATCCAGCATGGATTTTTGTCGATGAAATAATAGCTTATTAAAATTATTTAGTGAAAGATAATACTGTTTTTAACAAACTTTTATTTTTAAAAATAGGTAAAACACTTACCCGTTTTATGAAAATTAAGCCTGCCGAAAATTTAAAATTAAATTACTTTTGTTGATTAAAAAAATCTGAAATTATGCATAAAATAGGAATACGTCACGAAGATAAGTACGAAATGGAACGCCGCACTCCTTTAGTGCCCGAACATGTAAAAGAGCTTGTAAATAAAGGTATTGAAGTTTATGTTGAAAAATCACCCAAAAGGGTTTTTAAAGACGAAGAGTATGAAAAAGCCGGAGCGGTATTGGTTGACAAACTTACTCAACCCGATTTGATTTTAGGCGTAAAAGAGATGCCTTTAGACTTTTTTGAATACAGGAAAACATATATATTTTTCAGCCATACTATTAAGGGACAGCCGTATAATATGCCTCTTTTGAAAAAGATGATGGAAATGGAGGTTAACCTTATGGATTATGAGAAAGTTACGGATGAAAATGGTAGGAGATTGATCTTTTTCGGAAGATTTGCAGGGTTGGCCGGAATGATTAATACATTGTGGTCTGCCGGATTAAGGTATAAAGAAATGGGTATCGAAACACCTTTTTTGTTACTTAAACAAACTCATAAGTACGATTCTTTGGAACAAGCAAAAGAGGCCGTTAAAGGTGTGTCTGAAAAAATAAAAAAAGAAGGCTTGCCTAAACAGTTGGCTCCTTTTACAGTAGGTATAACCGGTTACGGAAATGTTTCAAAGGGAGCGCAAGAAATTTTGGATATCCTTCCGGTGCAAGAGATAACACCTTCGGAACTTCTTGAACTGGAAAACAGAAATGACATATCAAACAAAGTTGTTTACAAAATAGTTTTCAAAGAAGAACATTTGTCCGAACCTTTGGAAAAGGGTAAAGAATTCGTGCTTCAGGAATATTATGACCATCCCGAAAGGTTTAAAGGAGTTTTTGAAAAATATATACCTCACCTCAGTTTGCTTGTAAACAGTATGTATTGGGATGACCGTTATCCGAGGATAGTAACCAAAGATTTCCTTGCGGAATTATTTAAAAAAGGGACACCCAAATTGACCGTAATCGGTGATATTACTTGCGATCCTGAGGGTTCGGTGGAAATAACCCATAAGGGAACCGAAATTGAGGATCCGGTATTTGTTTATAATCCCGAAACCCGCAAACCCGAAATGGGCTTTAAAGGAAAAGGTATCCTGGTTATGGCCGTGGATATTTTGCCAAGCGAATTACCTCGCGAATCGTCATACGCATTCAGTAATGCGCTTGTAAAATTTGTCCCTGATATCGCCGCGGCGGACTACGATAAAGATTTTGAATCGCTTGATGTTCCGGCACCTTTCAAAAGGGCAATGATACTTCACAGAGGGAAACTTACACCCGCTTACAAATATCTGGAAGAATATTTAAAAGGATATTAAAATAGTTTAAACAGACACATAACGCTTTGAAAATGAAAAAAATATTGATAATTGGAGCAGGATTGTCAACAGGGGTTTTGATTGACTATTTGCTTGAAAATGCGGAAAAATATGATTGGGAAATAACGGTAGGTGATATTTCGTTGGAAACCGCAGAGAAGAAAGTGAAAAACAACCCTCGTGGTTCCGCAATTGTTTTTGATATAAATGATGACTTGGATAGTTGGAATATCATTTCCAAACATGATGTTGTCATCTCGATGCTCCCTGCCAGTCTTCACCACATTGTAGCATTGAAATGTATAGGTTTACGAAAACCCATGCTCACGGCTTCGTATGCAACCGATGAAATAAAAGCTTTGGACGATAAGGCAAGGAAAGCCGGTGTTCCCATCTTAATGGAGCTGGGTCTTGATCCGGGAATAGATCATATGTCGGCATTATCGGTAATCAACCGTATTATTTCTGAAGGCGGTCATATGAATTCTTTTTATTCTTTTACGGGAGGTCTTGTAGCTCCCGAGTCGGATAACAATCCATGGAATTATAAATTTACCTGGAACCCGAGAAATGTTGTTTTAGCCGGTCAAGGTGTGTCGCAGTATATCCAAAACAACCGCTATAAATACATACCTTATCACAGGGTTTTTGACAGAATACTTAAAAGAAAAATTTTGAGATACGGTGATTTTGAGATTTATCCTAACCGTGATTCTTTAAAATATCGCGAAATATACGGTTTTAAGGATATACCCACACTTTTCAGGGGGACTATCCGTAAACCGGGATTCGCCAAGGCTTGGAATGTTTTTGTGCAGCTCGGGTTAACCGATGACAGTTACATTATAGAAGATTCGGAAAATATGACTTACCGGCAGTTTATAAATGCCTTTATGAGATATGAACCCAACGTTCCCGTGGAAATAAAACTGCAGGAATATTGTAAAAATGCCGAAGACCCCGTTGTTTTTGAAAAATTGAAATGGCTGGGAATTTTTGAAGACAGGAAAGTCGGATTGAAAAGAGCTACTCCGGCCCAGATACTTCAAAAACTTCTGGAAGAAAAATGGGCAATGGATCCTGACGACAAAGATATGATAATAATGCAGCATGAGTTTAAATTTACCAATAAAGACGGTGAAGAGAAAATGATTGTATCCGCAATGGCGTACATAGGAGAAAATCAGGAAAAAACGGCAATGGCTGTGACCGTTGGACTCCCGTTGGCAATAACGACAAAACTTTTATTACTGGGAAAAATAAATTTGAAAGGTGTGAATCTTCCGGTAGAGGAACAGATTTACAAGCCTGTACTGGAGGAGCTGAAAGAATTGGGAATTGTATTTGAAGAAAAAGAGTACATGGTAGGATAAAAATGTAAAAAATATCGTTTTAGGTTTGCATAATAACATAATTTGTTATTTTTGCAGCCTTAAAACGGCGAGGTAGCTCAGTTGGTTAGAGCGTCGGATTCATAACCCGGAGGTCGCGGGTTCAATTCCCGCCCTCGCTACAAAATGAAAACAGATTATCGCTGTCCGGTAATCTGTTTTTTTATTTAGAAATATTTAGGATTTTCAGGTTTTTAGTCCTTAAAACTAATTTTAAAATTTAAACACTTTTCCTAAAAGTGGTCAAAACAAAAAAGGCTGCCCTTTTGAGACAGCCTCTTGTATAATTACATTGTGAAATATTTTACGACAACAATTCTTCAACTGTTACATAATCACCAACTCTACCTGTCATTTTTTCAGCATCGGTGTTAACAGGTAATGTTTTCTTTCCGGGTCTCCAGTTAGCAGGAGTTACTTCACCTGTTTTGTATGCATGCTGATGAGCACGAATCTGACGGATAAATTCCATAACGCTTCTTCCCACAGGAGGAGCTTGAACTTCTTGTGCAACAACAACACCGTCAGGATTGATAAGGAAACGTCCTCTCAATGCAAGACCGGCATCTTCCATGTAAACACCGAATTTCCTTGATACTTCACCTGTCGGGTCGGCAGCAATGGTTAATTTAAGACCTTCCAACAATGGTTCTGTTTCAACAAATCTTTTGTGGCTGAATTTTGTGTCGGTTGAAACTGCCAAAACTTCACAACCCAATTCATCGTGAATAACATCCAATTTTGCATTCATTGCTGCAATTTCAGTAGGACATACAAATGTAAAATCGGCAGGATAAAAACAGATAACCGTCCATTTTCCTTTATAATTATCACTGTTTACTTCTACATATTTGCCTGTTGCCGAGTCAAAAGCCTCCATTTTAAATTCAGGCATTTCTTTTAATACTAATACTCCATTCTGTT
Source organism: Bacteroidales bacterium (assembly GCA_015489465.1). Taxonomy (GTDB): domain Bacteria; phylum Bacteroidota; class Bacteroidia; order Bacteroidales; family F082; genus B16-G9. The sequence continues at coordinate 5,642 of WFZS01000127.1, forward strand.
CCATAATTTTAATTTTTTTTAGTTTGTTATTATTTATAACCGTTCTACTTAAAAAGTGTGCCAAAATTAGCTCTTTATGTTTAGAAATTTGTAATTATGGTTTACTTTTGTTTCTTAAAAAACCTTAAACAGCTTGAAATATGGATAATAAAGGGATTGCGGGAAATATCGCTAAATCCGATTGTTACGTGGAGTTTACTCCTCGAGATTCTGGAGGAAACCTGATAAAACTTGACAGTAAAGTTGAAGCGTATTACGGAAACCATATCAGAAAACTCGCGGAAAATGTTCTGGAAAAACTTGGTGTAAAAAATTCGGAATTGTCAATAACAGACCAAGGTGCTCTTGATTTTGTAATTGCAGCGCGAATTGAAGCGGCAGTCAAAAAAGTATCGGATACGGCAAATGAATTTTTGTTTGATATAAGGGAGGAAAATAAAACACCTTCCGGGAAATCACAAACAAGATTTTCGCGCCTTTATCTTCCGGGAAACACACCTAAACTGATGATAAATGCCGGAATACATAAACCCAACGGACTTATCCTCGACCTGGAAGATGCCGTGGCACCCGATAAAAAACACGAAGCCAGGTTTCTTGTGCGTAATGCTTTACGGATATTGCATTTTTACGGTGCCGAAAGGATGGTTAGAATAAACCAAGGTGAACGCGGTATTAAGGATTTGGAGTTTGTAATTCCTCATTTTCCCAATCTGATACTTGTTCCCAAATGTGAGAGTGCGGAAGATATTAAAAAAGTTAATGATACCATTGACAGGTTGAAACGTGAAAACAATATTGATTTTCCCGTTTGGCTTATGCCTATTGTAGAAAGTGCAAAAGGCGTTATGGAAGCATACAATATTGCAAAATCAGCCGAAAATGTTGTGGCAATGGCAATCGGGCTTGAGGATTACACGGCGGATTTGGGCGTAAGAAGAACCAATGAAGGGACGGAATCATTTTTTGCACGAACCATGCTTGTCAATGCATGTAAAGCAGCTGGAATTCAACCCATTGATTCGGTATTTTCAGATGTATCGGATATGGATGCCTTGGCTGAAAATGTCAAAAAATCAAAATCCTTGGGATTTGAAGGAATGGGTTGTATTCATCCCCGGCAGATAAAAGTTATTCATGAAAACTTTGCTCCCGATGATGTTGAAATTGAAAAAGCCAAGAAAATCTATCTCGCTTTCAAAGAAGCAAAAGCAAAAGGTTTGGGAGTTGTTTCTCTGGGAACCAAAATGATTGATGCTCCCGTTGTGAAACGTGCCGTATCAACAATAAATCTTGCTGTTACCACTGGTAAACTTAACAAAAACTGGGAAGAAGATGAAAAATAAGAAATACGATAAACTTGTAAAAAATGCAGCCGGCAGGATTGTGCCGACTATAATAAATGGCGAAGAACATGTTCCGTTTATGGGTGTTGGAAAGTATAGACCGACAGGAAGGAAATACGGTCCTCCCATACCGACTTGTGCCGATTATCCGGAGGATGGCAATAAAGTTGTGGAAAGTTTGAAAGAAGCCTTGATTAAAGCCGGACTTAAAGACGGTATGACAATATCCACACACCATCATTTCAGAAACGGCGATTTAATAGCCAACATGGTTTTCGATATAGCGCATGAGTTGGGAGTTAAGGATTTGCGTTGGTTTCCGTCGGCATCTTTTCCTTGCCACGAACACCTTATTCAATATCTCGAAGACGGCACAATACATCATATCGAAGGTAGTATGAACGGTCCTTTGGGAAAATATGCTTCCGAAGGAAAAATGAGAGGCTTGGGCATTTTGCGTTCTCACGGCGGACGCTATCAGGCAATACAAGACGGTGAGGTTGTAATAGATATCGCCGTTATTGCAGCACCCACCGCCGACCCTTTCGGTAATGCCAACGGCGTGGAAGGTGATGCTGCATGCGGACTTCTGGGTTTTGCTTTGGGGGATTCACAATATGCACATAAAGTGATTGTTGTAACCGATAACCTTGTTCCTTTTCCGGCAATTCCTTGGCAAATACAAGGTAATTATGTTGATTATGTTGTTAAAGTTGACAAAGTGGGTATTCCTGAAAAAATCGTTTCGGGAACTACGCAAATTACAAAAAGTCCGGACAGGCTTCTCATTGCCGAGATGACGGCAAAATTTTGCGAGCAAACCGGGCTTATATATAACGGATTCAGCTATCAAGCGGGAGCGGGAGGAACATCTTTGTCGATAGGTAACTATTTTGCAGATATATTGAGAAAAAACGGATGGAAAGCAAGGTTTATCAGAGCGGGAAGTAATAAATACCCCGTTCAAATGCTTGAAGAAGGACTGGTGGATTACATACTTGACGGACAAACTTTTGACCTTGAAGGCGTTAGATCGATGCGTGAAAATCCCAACCATGTTTGGACTTCTCCGTTTACATCGTATAATTACCACAGCAAAGGTAATTTCGCTTCAATGGTGGATATTGTCGTACTCGGAGCTACCGAAGTTGATCTTAATTTCAACGCAAACGTGGTAACGCATTCCGACGGTTATCTTTTGCACGGAATAGGAGGATGGCAAAACACCCTTTTCGGAAAAACCACCATACTTCCGATTCCTTTGTTCCGCGACAGGATACCTGTAATTAGAGACGAAGTAACAACACTTTGTGCTCCCGGCGAGATGATTGACGTTATCGTAACGGAACGCGGAATAGCCATTAATCCGTTAAGACAAGACCTTATTGAAAAAGCAAAGAAAACGGACTTGCCCATCAAAACAATTGAGCAACTGAAAGAGGAAGCCGAGGAAATATGCGGAGTTCCCGAAAAAGCCGAACTTGATGATGAAATTATTGCGGTTATAAAATGGGTTGACGGTACCGTAATCGACTCTGTAAGAAAAGTAAAAACCAAATAATAATTAAAAAGCCGGGCTTGAAAATACATTCAGCCCGGTTTTAACTTTTAATACTCATTCTGATTTATTCTCCGTAATAAATGTCGAATTCCCCGTCGGTGATGCTCATCGGTTCATCGCTGAAACCTTCTCCCGTAAAATAAAATGTTCCTTTTAACCTTTTACCTGAGGTATTATTTTCGGTAATTTTAAGTTCTCCCGATGTGGATATTACAAGAAATGTTGAGTCTATTGTAACAACCGTACTGTCTGTTCCATATGATAAAATAATACCGTTATCATCATCGGACAAGTCATAAGTACCTTTTGTGATATCGTCCGGACATAATAAGCCGACAAATCTTTTGGCATCATGGTTAACGGCATTTAAACTTATTATACCGTATTCATGTTTAATGTTAAACTCTTTAAAAGTTAACTTTTTACCTTCGGCTTTTAGAGTAATAATACTCTCTTTTACATCATTCGAATCATCTTTTGTACATGATGAAAATGTAATAAAGGAAATTAATAATGTTGATAATAGAGCTAAATATTTTTTCATGGCTAACGCTTTTTTGTTTAACGTTAAAATTTTTTTAAAATATTTTATGTAAAATTAAATAGCTATTGAAACTATGTCAATATTCAATTTTTTGATTTAACAATTTTTAAATTATACAGTTAGTTCAATATTTACTGTGTTATAAGATCATTAATTCTATTTTTGCGAAAAATTAATCCTGCTCTAAAAATCATAATGAATAATTTAAAACATTTTATATTTTATATTGTCATATCACTATTATTTGTTTATAACTGCAAAGCGGAGGAAGGCGGAAATGTTTACAAATTTTATGTTGGAACATACACAAAAGAAAAAAGCAAAGGGATTTATGAATATTCGTTAACCCCAACCGGAAAACTCACTTTTGAAGGGCTTGCCGCAAAATCATCAAATCCAAGTTTCCTCACTTTTGCATTTAACGGAAATTATCTTTTGGCAGTAAATGAAAATGAAAAAGGGACAGTAGAATCTTTTAAAGTTGATAATGATACTCTTATCAGAATTTCAAAATGCTTTTCCGGAGGAGCTGATCCCTGTCATATTTTCGCCGGAGAAAAAGGAGATGTCCTTGTTTCAAATTATACTAGCGGCACTTTGGGTTTGTTAAAACTGGATGATAACGGAAAACTTTCAGGACCTGTTTTTATAGAAGATCATAATAAAGCCGGTGAAAAAGCACACGTCCATTTTGCAGAAATCGTGACCGGAACCGATAGTGTTATTTCAGCTGATTTGGGAACAAACAGTCTTTGGTTTTCAATGTTAAAGGGGGATAAACTTGTTGCTTCTTCACAAAATGAGTTGGAAATGCCCGAAAACTCAGGTCCGCGTCATTTAGTAAAATATAAAAACAGAATTTATGCGGTTAATGAATTTGCCAATACGGTGGTGTTGGTAAAGAAAAGAAATCATAAATATTTTGTTGACACTCTTTTTTCAACGTTGCCGGAGAATTTTATAGGAACCAGTTACAGCGCTGAAATTTATATTACCCGCGACGGTAATTTTATTTATACATCCAACAGGGGACATAACAGTTTATCGGTTTTCAAAGTGGATAAAAAATCGGGATATCTTAAATTGATTGATAATGTTCCCGTTCAGGGCGATTTTCCACGGAATTTTGCATTAACACCCGATGAAAAATTTTTAGTTGTTGCAAACCAGAAATCGGATAACCTTGTGGTTTTTTCACGAGATCAAGATACAGGGTTGTTAAAATTTTTATCTGAAATATATTCTCCTGTACCGGTTTGTGTGTTGTTTAAAATTAATAATTAAACTTTGAATTCAATGAAAAAGATCTTATTGGGCTTTGCTATTATTTTTTCATCTTTATTATTAATTTCATTCTCTTTAAAAACGGATCCTCCGAAACCTTATGGACCTGTTCCTTCCGAAAGGCAAATAAAGCATCATAAAATGGAATATTATGGTTTTATACATTTCGGTATGAACACTTTTACCGGTAAGCAATGGGGATACGGAGATGATTCACCCGATACTTTTAACCCTAAACATCTTGACTGCCGACAATGGGCAAAGGTTGCAAAAGAAGCCGGTATGACAGGACTCATCTTAACCGCCAAACATCATGATGGCTTTTGTCTTTGGCCTTCAAAATATACTGATTATTCCGTGAAAAATTCAAAATGGAAAAACGGTAAAGGTGATGTTGTAAAAGAGTTTGTGGAGGCTTGTAAAGAATATGGTCTTAAAGCCGGAATATACCTCTCTCCCTGGGACCGTCACAGTGCTGTTTACGGTACGCCGGAGTATATTACATACTACAGAAATCAGCTTAGAGAGTTGCTTACAAATTACGGAGATATTTTTGAAGTGTGGTTTGACGGTGCCAATGGAGGTACAGGCTATTATGGAGGTAAAAAGAAAAAAATAAAAATTGATAATAAAACATATTACGATTGGCCTAACACGTGGAAAATAGTCCGTGAGTTGCAGCCCGGTGCTGTTATGTTCAGTGATGCCGGTCCTGATTTGAGGTGGGTGGGTAATGAAAACGGTTATGCTGATGCTATCAACTGGTGTCTTCTTGATACTGTAGGAATATATCCCGGAATGCCAAACCATAAATTTTTAAGCAAAGGGAATGAGTATGGAAACAAGTGGATTCCTGCCGAATGTGATGTTTCAATACGTCCCGGTTGGTTTTACGATAAAAAACAAAATAAAAAGGTTAAATCCGTAGAGCATTTATTAAAAATATATTACAGGTCGGTTGGGAGAAACAGTTGCCTTATTTTGAATGTTCCTCCCGATGAAACCGGAAAAATAAATAAAATTGACGTTGATAGATTAAAAGAGTTTAAAACTGCACTAGATAAAGAGTTCAAAACTAACTTAGCTTTAAATAAAAACGTTTCAGCTTCGTCTTACAGGGGAGATGATAGCCGTTTTAAAGCTTCGAATATTACGGATGGTGATTATGATTCATATTGGGCTACTGATGATTCTGTCAAAACAGGAAGTTTGACCATTGAGCTTGGAGGTGAAACTGAAGTTAACAGGGTTGTTTTACAGGAATATATAAAATTGGGTCAACGTGTGGATTCTTTTAATATTGAGGCGTTGGTAAACGGTAATTGGGAACTTCAAGCTTACGGCGGAACAATAGGCTATAAACGAATTCTAAAGTTTCCAACTGTAAAAACCCTCAAGATTAGAATCAATATTCTCAAAGCAAAAGCGTGTCCTGTCATTAATAACATAGAGCTTTACCATGCTCCTGATGATGCATATTACTCAAAAGGATTAAATATGGATCATTCATATAATTAAAAAGTTGCTGACGGTTAAAACTTAAACTGTTTAATAGACTAAAAGACAATTTAAAAAATTGATGCGGCTAACCTGTTGTAATAAAGTTAGTCGCATTTTCTATTTCTTGACATACATCAATGACTTGACGGTATTGTAGATATACTTTTGAACTCTGAAAACAGGTATATAAAAATAATAACCTTTAGAGTTATGAGTATTGAGGAAAAAATAAAGTCAAGGGTTAACCTGCATGCCGTTTTAAAAAAATCTTGAAACGCTACCCAAGGTTGACGATGAAGTTAAAAATCTTATAAAAAGATGGAATATTACCATTGAGTTTCGTGTTAAGAACTGACCCAAAGTTTTTGTAAGTTTTAAAAACGGCGAGTGTAAAGTTTCCGGGGAAAAACCCGGTAAAACCGATGTAGTATTGTTTTTCACTTCAGACAAACATCTTAATAAAATGTTTGACGGAAAAGCAAATCCTATTCCATTAAAAGGCTTTACAAAGCTTGGTTTTATGAGTAAAGAATTTCCGAAAGTTACAGATAAACTGGAGTATTATCTGAAACCCACTGACGATCTTCTTAAAGATGACAAATATCTGGAGATAAATACCATTTTTACTTTAACAACGGCTGCAAATGCCTTGCCTACAGTTATGGAGTTTGACCCCAAAGCAAACCTTACAGGGCATCACCTGACAAAAGGAAGACTATTACTGAAAATTAAAAACGGTCCCGGAGTTTTAATAGATACTGATGTAAATCACATAGAAGTAGTTGATGAAGACCCGTCAACAGCAACTTGTGAAATGCTTATTAAAGATATTCCCATTGCCAATAAATTCCTTAATGGACAGGTTGATATCTACGGTGCACTTGCCAAAGGTGATTTAGAGATTAAAGGTCAAACATGGCTGCTTGACAGTGTGGGACTTATACTTGACAGAATTCCAATTTATATTCAATAAACTTTAATACACGGTTAACATGAAAACATATAATTATAAAAAGTCAAGAGAACTGTTTGAAAGAGCTGTTGAAGTAATCCCTAACGGTATTTACGTACATTACAGTCCTGCACCGCTGATACCTATTGATGCTTATCCTTTTTATGTGGAAAGTGCTGACGGATCGCGCTTTATTGATGTGGATGGTAATGAATTTATAGATTATATGTGTGGATATGGGCCTATGGTTGCAGGATATCACAATAAAAATATAGATAAAGCTGCCATTGAACAGCTTAAAAAGGTTGATACCGCTACGGGAGCACCAGCGGTAATGGTTGATCTGGCTGAAGAGCTTGAAAATACCATTACCATTGCCGACTGGGCATTTTTTGCTAAAAACGGTAATGATGTTACCACATATTCATTGATGGTGGCACGTGAACATACGCAACGTAAAAAGATAATTCGTTTAAAAGGAGGTTATCACGGTGTTCACCCTTGGACCCAGTCACCCGATCATCCCGGTGTGCTTTTTGAAGATGCAGAGAATATCATAATAGGAATTTTTAACGACCTTGATAACCTTCGTGATATTATAAAAAAGAATAAAGGAGAGATCGCCGGACTTATTTCAACACCATATCATCATCCTGTATTTTTTGATAGTGAAATGCCGGACCCCGGTTATTGGCAAGAAGTTGAAAAAATATGCCGTGAAGAAGGAATTGTAATAATTGTAGATGAAGTAAGGACCGGATTCAGGATAAATGTAAATGGAGCAAATGAAACATTTGGTTTTAAGCCTGATCTTATCTGTTATTCGAAGGCAATGGCAAACGGTTATCCCATTTCTGCTCTTGTGGGAACAAATGAAATTAAATCGAGCGCTTCCAAAGTTTTTTATACCGGAAGTTTTTGGTTTTCAGCTATGCCTATGGCAGCTTCTTTGGCTACAATACGTGAGCTGAAAAAAACAAAAGGTGTGGAGAAAATGAAAGAGTTTGGTGAAAAACTTGCTGAAGGGCTATCAAAGCTGGCTGAAAATCACGGACATGAGCTTGTTGTAAGCGGGCATCCTGCAATGCCTTACGTTCGTTTGGCTGATGATCCTACAATGAAATTACATCAAAATTGGTGCGCCGAATGTACAAAAAGAGGAGCGTATTTTACTTCACATCATAATTGGTTTGTAAGTACTGCACATACTGAAGATGATTTGAAAAAAACATTGGAAATAGCAGAAGATGCATTCAATGCATTGAAAAAGTTATAGAAATATTTTAAAGAAAAACATAGAAAAATGGCATTAACAGATTCTGAATTAAAGAATTTAAAAGAAAAAGCGGCACAATTAAGAAAAGATATAATTGATGTCACATTTTGGGCCGGTGGAGCTCATATAGGAGGTGCGTTAAGTATGGTTGAGATTATAACCATACTGTATTACAAATATATGAAAATAGATCCTGAAAATCCCGATTGGGAAGAGCGTGACAGGTTTGTTCTGAGTAAAGGACATGCTGGTGTAGGACTTGCTCCGATGTTGGCAAATGTGGGTTTTTTTGATAAGGAGATTTTGAAAACATTTAACAAGTTCAATTCACCATTCGGGATGCACCTCGATAGTCTTAAAGTGAGGGGCTTGGATGCTTCCACAGGTTCGTTAGGACACGGTCTTTCAATGGCGTTGGGAATGGCTCTAGCTGCCAGGGTTAAAAACCTTAATTACAAAACTTATTGTCTGTTGGGAGATGGAGAGCTTAATGAAGGCTCCAACTGGGAAGCAATGATGGCTGCCTCACATTACAAAACAACAAATTTAATCCCGATTGTTGATTACAACAAACATATGATTGACGGCAGGGTGGAAGAGGTTATGTCATTAGAACCTCTTGATAAAAAATGGGAAGCTTTCGGGTTTGAAGTTTTAAAAGTTGATGGTCATAATTTTATTGAACTTGATAAAGCTTTGGAAAAAGCTGTTTCCGCCGTTGAAAAACCTGTTGTTATTATAGCAAATACTATAAAAGGAAAAGGTGTTGATTTTATGGAAGATGAAACAAAATGGCATTACGGAAGTATTGATTCGATAGCTTGGGAAAAAGCTAAAGCTTCGGTAAAAGTGGATTTATAAAATTTTAATACTGGAAAAATGGCAAAAGAAATATTAGGAACAACCTGGACGGTTTATGATGCTGACACTCTTACACAAGCTGAGATTTACGGTAAAGTGTTAACCGAACTGGGTGAAAAGCATAAAGATATAGTTGCTCTTACGGCAGATTTGGCAAAATCAACTAAAATCGGAAAGTTTAATGAAGTCTTCCCTGAAAGATTTTTTAATGTAGGTATAGCAGAACAAAACCTATTTGGTGTTGCTGCCGGAATGGCAAAAGCAGGATTGCTGCCGGTGGTTTCAACTATGGCTACATTTGCTTCGATGCGAGCTGCCGAACAAGTGCGTACCGACATTTGTTATCAAAACCTTAATGTAAAAATTATTGCTACACATGCAGGCGTTTCCTTTGGAGCAGCCGGTTCTACACATCATTGTCTTGAAGATCTTTCTATTATGAGAGCTTTTCCTAACATGACAGTTATTGTTCCTGCCGATGGAATTGAAACTGCAAATGCTGTGAAAGCTGCAATAGAAGAACACAAAGGTCCGGTTTATATACGTATAGGACGAGGTTTTGAGCCTCCTTATTATAAAAACGATGATTATGGCTTTGAGATTGGTAAAGCTGTTAAACTGAGGGAAGGAACGGACATCACAATTATTGCAACGGGAGTAACTGTTTTGCAAGCGGTAGAGGCTGCCGATTTTCTTAAGGAAAACGATGGTATTAGCGTTGAAGTGATAAATATGCATACCATTAAGCCTATTGACAGGCAAGCTGTTTTAGACGCGGTTAACAATTCCAGAAGAATTCTGACAGTAGAGGAGCATAACATTATGTGAGGACTTGGCAGTGCTGTTGCTGAAGTTATTGTCGAAAGCGGAAAAGCTTGTGCCTTTGAGAAAGTGGGAATTCCGGATATTTTTACGGTAGTGGGTTATCCCGAAGATCTTTACTCTCACTATAAACTTGATTCCAACGGAATAATTGAAAAAGTGCGTGAGATAATGGGAAAAGATTTTGAAGAAGATGATGATTGGGATGATGAGATATAAAAAACTCAAATATGATGGATAAAGAATTATTAGCAAATAGAATATTCACACATGCAGTGTTTCCTGTTATAAAAGTTCTTTTACAGGATGACGATAAGTTTAAAAAGTCTTTTGCAAAAGTTAAAGCCAGAGTGGCTTTTGTTGCAGAAGCCAGGGGGGCTGTACTTTGTTTTGATAATGGTGAATATTCGTTGGATTATGAAAACCTTAAAGATGCAGATATAACTTTTAAATTTTCCTCAATAAAAAAGATGAATGACTTCCTTAGAGGGAAAACCGTTTTGCCGTCAATAAAAGGATTTTCCAAGATCACTCTATTGGTAAAGGTGTTTTCTCTTCTTTTGGCTTTGAAGATAATGATGCCGAATGTCAGACCAAAAGAGGAAAATAAAAAATATCTGAAAGTAAAAATGGCATTCTATATGGCTACTACTGCTTTAAGCCAGATGAATAAATTCGGTGACCCTGAAATGAAAGAGTGGGTAAGTAAACAACCAGACAGAGTTTACCAAATTGTAGTTGAAGGTACCGACATTGCCGCATATTTGCGTGTTAAAGCAGGAAAGTCAAAAGCAGGCAGAGGGAAATATACTCGTAGAAGACCTTTTGTAACTATGAGATTTAACGGGCTTGATGGAGCAATTGCCGTTCTTCTGCGTGATGCGGAATTTGTTCAGGCTGTTGAAAAAGGTTATGTAAGTATAGAAGGAGCGCCGGAATATGCGGCACAACTCAATAATTTTATGATGAGAATACAAGCGCTGACAACATAATAAAAGGGTTTTTGTAATGGTATTTACATCATAAGTTTGTGTTTTTATTTTTATTAATTCCCGGGGAGGCTTAATGCAGCTCCGGGATTTTTTATTAATTTAATAA
>WFZS01000128.1 GCA_015489465.1 Bacteroidales bacterium
CTATCAAGTTTGTTTAAAATAAACCATGAAGGTATCTGCGAAAAATATGGGTTAAATAAATCCAAATTAGTGATACCGTAATAGTAAATATTATCTTCCGAAATAAAATCCAGGTTACTATGAACGGCAGGATAATCAATAGTATCCGGTTTACCGTAGTGCCCGTAATTTAGAAGGTTATTATTAAAATCCGTTTTTACGATACCCAGGTCGCGTTCATCATAGTCACCTTCTAAAAAAAATTTTTTACCGGTAATAAGCAAATTGGTATCGTTCACAAATTTTATTGTATTGTGAAAATCCAAATCCCAGGGAACAGCATAATTATCTAACAAAACAAAATTGGTATCTACGCTATACATGTCAACTCCTATTTTTTCCATATATCCCCAAACTATAATACGATATTCCGATGATGGCAGTTGAACTATATCCGATGCTATTGCAGATCCTTTAAAATCTCTTTTTCGTATCAAGCTCCCACCGGGACTTATTTCGTGTAATATAATTCTGCTGTAATCACCAAATTTTCCGTAAGTTGATAACACTACTATATTTCCGTTAAAGTTGATAATAGCATATTGATATAACGTAAAAATATCATCAGGGACAGGTATTTTTATATCTTGAACAATATTTAAGTCGTAATCGAATGTAACAACCCAAAGGTTAAAAGACGTTTCGGTGTTATACTTGCCGAATGCCATAAATTTGTTTTCATCGATTTTTAAAAGATGAAAAAGCTCACAAATTCCGTTTTCGGAATTAAGTATGGTAATGGAATCAACCAATGCACCAAGACTATTCAACTTTATCAATTTTGAGTATTGATTGTTTATTACAGAAATGAAAATATTTCCGTAATTGTCTTCAACCATAGCTCCACCCAATTGATCAGTAGTATCATGCAAAATATATTCAAAAGAATTTTGACCTGTAGCAAAAAAAACCAGCTGAAGAAATAACGATAATAAAATAAAATATCTCATTTTTAAATATTTATAAAAAGTGCCTGTTAATTTAAACGGACACTTGGCGGTTTATATTATAGGTTTTTTGGAGGATTACTTGATATATGTACTATTCCATAATCAATTGTAGCCCAGTGAAGATACAATGAGGTATAATTAAGAATTGCATCCCCCGTTATATCAATAGAAACAAAAGATTTGTTTTGTAATTCATTTGGAAACCATTGATATGCATACGTATATACAATGTCTTCCATCTTATCAAGATAAAAATTCATTTCATCAGGATTTAAACATCCGTGATGATTCGGGTATTCACTATAGCTCCTAAATAAATATAAATCATACATATTGTCATACGGAATACTATCATTAATGTTTAATATACTACAACTATCGCATTGAACTCCGTCTAATTTTATACTGTTTTGATCATCACCATATACTTCTAAATGTGAAATATCCGTATAATAGTAGTTGCCTACCGGAACAGGTTTTCTTCCGTTAATTTTATATTCAATTTCTTCAGCCGCATCAGAATCGGTATGAGTCCCAGCATAAGGGCCATCACAATAACCGCCATTGTTCACCCATGCCATCCCCCACGTCCAATAATCATATTCACCAAAAGGACTATATACACTATTTACTGCAGATTCGCTTCCAAAAACAGATGTAACTTTAAATGTAGCTGTACCTCGTGTAGTTTTTTCTAAAGAAATATCGGCAGCTATAAGTTGTTTTTCATTTGCGGATATTGAATTAAATTGATTTGATAAACTATCAATAATTTGATCGTAAGCTACTTGGACATCCAACCATTGAATCTTACCGTCAGAATACAATACATCAATAAAAGACGAATCAATAATATATTCATCTAAGGTTGTACTTGCATCACCATAAGTAAGGTTAGTTGCCGCTTCAATATACCAAACGGCACTATCTATTTCCATAGGTTCATTTCCCTCTTTAAGAGTAGGATTTTCTCGAATCAAATCCAGCTTGTTTCTAAATGCTATTATCCGTTTTTCAAGTTGCGCGTCTTTTAACGACTGCTCGTTCGAATTTCCGGATGTAGTAGTAATACCTGTTTTTTCTTTTTGGCAGGAATAAATTATCATACTTGTAACAATTACAATTGCCAAACCTAAGTAAGTAAAAAAATATTTATGTTTCATGTTATCTTTTTCAATATTATTTAATTTTCTAAATATTATTCATCTTCCCCTTACTATCGTAATTTATAAAATTTACTCCAGTGTTTTCCCGTTTAATACATTTTAAATTTATTAAGCCGTTCCGGCCGGGACAGGGACTTTTTAAATGTTGTAACCGGAAACGGCTATGGTTTGTCGAACTTGTTCTTCCCAAGCCAAAAGATGCGTTTATTTGTACAACAATGAACATAGTTACAGTTGTTGTTAAAATGGTGTTGTTCATAAACAATACGCCCGCCGGTGCATGAAATTCGTACATAGTGTAAAATGTTACGGTACGTTATTAAAAGAGGGGTATAAT
>WFZS01000129.1 GCA_015489465.1 Bacteroidales bacterium
AATGTAATATGATCATGATTTAACTATACGATAGATTTTAAGTTAAAAGATAAGTACAAAGTGTTAAAAAGAATAAACTATCTTTTCCCTTTCACAAACCTGTCTTTTCCAAACAAGTCTTTAACGATATTAACGTTTTTAAATCCTTTTTCTTCCAACAATCCTTTTACATCGTTACCGTACTTTTCATTTATTTCAAACCAAATTTGTCCTCCCGTATTTAGATTTGACTTTGCAAATTCAGATATCGACTTATAAAAAATCAGAGGGTTGTTATCGTCAACAAAAAGAGCCGCGTGTGGTTCGTATTTCAGAACATTGTTTTGCATTTTATCCTTGTCGGCTTCCGTTACATAAGGCGGGTTGCTGACAATTAAATCAAAAGTTTCCAAACTATTGAGTTCATCAGTATTTAGCATATCTTTTTGCTCGAACCGGATTTTAAGATTATTAATTGCTGCATTTTCCATTGCAATTTTCAAAGCATTTTCACTTATGTCAACAGCCGTTACATCTGCTTGTGGAAACACCTTTTTTAATGCAAGTGCAATACACCCGCTACCTGTTCCCAAGTCGATAATCTTTTTTATCGCCGACGATGAAAGTTCGTTTTTTATGTTTTCTATTAACTCCTCTGTTTCCGGGCGGGGTATTAATACGTTTTCGTTTACTTTAAGGTTTAAACCGTAAAACTCCGCTTTACCGGTAATGTATTGAACGGGCTTTTCTTTTTTTAACTCTTTGACGGCAAAATGTATTTTCAATAACTCGGTTTCGTTAAGGCGAAAATCTTTTTCCAAAATTTGTCCGGTTTTTGTTAATCCGAAAAAATCTTCTATAATAATATTTAACAAAGAAAGAGCTTCTTTTTTACCGTAAACCTTTTCAAGTTCGCGTAAATAGTGATTTTTTACGTCTTTCAGCAAATTTGTACGTACTTTCATAAGGCAAAATTAATCGGATTGTTGTTATTTTTACCAACGGCAACGATAATGATTATGAAAGTAAAAATAATAACGGGAGAAAGAGGTTCCGGAAAAACAACTTTTTTAAAAAAGTATGTAGAAAGTTTAGGTTCTGAAAATACTAATATTTTCGGGTTTTATGCCGAGAATGTTTCGGGTAAAGACGAATATGTTATTCATAAATTAAACTCACTGGAAAAAGCTATTTTGTGTAAAAGAAACTCACCTGAAACCGGAAATTTGAAAATACGTGATTTTTGGTTTGATGAAAAGGCTGTAAGAACCGGTGAAAATTGGCTTAACGAAGGTTTTGATGCAAGCAATCCGGTGTTTATTATTGATGAGGTCGGTATGTTTGAAATAAAAGGTTACGTATGGAACGATGTTATAAAAAAAATAATCGCCTTGGATAGAGGTACTTTAATAATCACAGTAAGGCATAAATTTCTCAATGAGGTAATCCGGAAATTTAATTTGGAGAATGTGGAAATAATTGACGTGGAGAGAAATTTTAACCAAGGTTAATTTTTACATTTCAGTTTTAAGATAAAAAATATCCCTGTCAAGATTATTACACCGTAAATAAAAAAGAACGGTGTAAAACCGTATGATTTTATCACCCATCCGCCAATTAAAGGGAATATAGCCGGTATAATATTTCCTGCACCTGCAATGCCTGTATATAGAGCTCTGTTTTCCGTATTTGAAATTTCCAAGAGCACACCCGACAATGAAATACTGTAAGTTGAATAAACTACACCACCGAATACAAAAACGCTTATTAAAGAAGAAATATCGAACGGTAATAGCATCAAAACAGGTAATAGTATTGCAATGGTTGCACTTATCAACAAAAGGTATTTGTATTTATACTTACCGGCAATCATAAAGAGGATAAATCCCGTAGCTATTATTCCTATGAATTTAAAAAGTAAAAAAACTCCCGTGTCCGAGCTGTCCGTGTGATAAATCTCTTTTCCGTAAAGGATAAAAAACGGTAATATGGAAAGGCTTATTCCCATTGTGTTTATAAATCCCAAAAAATATTTTAACCTGGGGTTGGTTTTCAATTCACCTTTTATAAGTTTTAAAAAATGTTTTAATCCCGTAACCCTCATTTTTGAAGGTGTAACTTCTTTAAGATTCCAAAAACCGAAGGACGCGAATAGCAAAGCACCGAAGGCTATAAAAAACATATATCCGTAGTTATATGGATATTCGGCTATTGTTATGGTTTTTTTTGCCATAAAAGCGGCGAATAAAAGTATTGTTCCGTTAATGACTTGTTTGAGTGAAAAGAAAGGTTTGCGAAACTCCGGTAATACCGACTTACCGAAAATATCGGTGTATGAAATGTTTGCAAAGGCTCCCGATAATGAAAAAATGGTTATTAAAACAAAAATCAGCCAGATTACTGTTGATGATGCTAATCTGTCGGAATAAAAAAGCATAAGAGCCATCCCTAAAAGTGCTAATATTCTTGCATTTATACCGGTTAACAGAAATTTCTTTTTATACTCGAAGTTGCTTATAAAAGGAGCAAAAATTATTTGCGTAAAACTTGATCCGCCCATCATTATGGCTGTTAAAATACCGATTTGTATTGCTGTACCTCCGGCATCAACCATCATGGAGGGTACAACGGTGTCAACATCCATAAAAGGTCTCGACAATGCTAAAAATGCCGCATGCCATATTAAAGAATAATAATTTCTTTTTGATATTTTGCGGGTAAGGTTCATTAATGTCAAATTAAGGGCTGCAAAGATATTAAATCAAAAGTTAAGTATTTCCCTTTTCGAGTAATACCACATCATCAAACTTCTTGAAAACATAAAAAGATCGAAAGCAAACCAAAGAGAATGATTACCCAAAATATTCGATGTTAAATAATATGCCGGAAAGAATACAAAAACCGATACGAAGATGCTGATGTTTCGCATGGCTTTTGATGCCGTTATACCGATAAAAATACCGTCCCAGGTAAAAGCTCCGATACTAATTACCGGAATAACGGCTATCCACGGATAATACTCTTTTGCCGTTTCCAAAACCGTTTTTTCATTTGTAAGCAGTTTCATAATACCTTCTATGCCGAAACCGTAAATCAAAGTAAACAGTAAAGCAATTACCCATCCCCACCTGAACACACCTGTAATTACTTTTTTCAGCTCGGTTTTATTGCCTGCACCTTTTGCTTTTCCCGATAATGCTTCGGCAGCAAAAGCAAAACCGTCGGCGAAATAGCTGAAAAAGTAAAACAGCTGAAACAACAAAGTGTTAACGGCAAGTATGATATCGCCTCTTTTTGCCGACTGGCTGGTAAAAGTTGCAAGTACAATAAGAAAAAGAATGGTCCTTATAAAAATATCGCTATTAACCTTGAAAAATCTTTTTAACGGCTCTTTTTCAATTATCCTTTTAAAAGGAAACGAAATTTTATAGCGGCTGTATTTTTTAAAGAAAAAAACAAAAGCAAGTGCAAAACCGGTATATTGGGCTATAACAGTAGCCCATGCCACACCGTCTGATTTCATACCCAGTCCTACGACAAATACAAAGTTAAGAGCTATGTTAACAATGTTCACCGTTACGGCCGTAATCATAGGGACAAAGGAATTCTGAACACCCAAATACCAGCCGTAAAAAGCGTAAAGCCCAAGTGTGGCAGGTGCTGCAAGAATGCGTATGTAAAAATATTGGCGGGCAAAAAACTTAACTTCTTCACTGCCGTCCAGAAGTTTAAAAGATACCCATTGTATAGGATACATCATCGCAATGAGCAAAACGGCAAATCCGAAACCTACTAACAGCGACCTTTGAAGAATAATAGCGATTTCTTCACGGTTTTTAGAGCCATAAGCTTGAGCAGTAAGCCCGCTGGTTCCCATTCTTAAAAATGCAAAACCCGAATAGATTATGTTGAATATGGTACCGCCCAAGGCTATCGCACCAATATAAACCGGATTGTCAAGGTGTCCCATCAGTGCGAGGTCAACCAGTCCCAATAAAGGAACCGTTATGTTTGTAACAATGTTGGGAATAGCCAGACGTAATATTCGGCGGTTCATAATCTTTTAAAAGATGCGATTTTGCAAGCAAAATTATTCTTTTTTGAGGGCACTTTTTCTTTTTTGAACAATTATCAATTTAAAACCGGTCTAAATAGTTTGTTTTCACTATTTTTGCCGTCCGAAAATTAAAGAAGGTAATGAAATACTATATTTTACAACTTGGCTGCCAAATGAATATCTCCGACGGTGAAAGGGTGCAAAATGTTCTCGAATCGTTGGGATATGAGAAAACGGAGGATGAAAACGAAGCCAACATAGTGGGGATTATAGCTTGTTCGGTAAGGCAAAAAGCCATCGACAAGGTTTACACCAGGATAGAAAAATGGAATAAATGGAAGAATAAAAAAAACCTGTTGACATTTGTTACCGGATGTATTTTACCCGCCGATAAAAAGAAATTTCTTAAACTTTTCGACCTAGTGTTTGCCATGAACGAATTGCCCGGATTTCCGGATATGATAAGGCAATACGGAATAGTTACACCTGCAGGTATGCAAACTTTGGATAAGGAGTTTGATGTAATTCATAAAGTTCCCGAAAAAAAGGTGAAAGAAGAGAAAATTTTTAAAACCGCTGATGTTCCGGGCAGGTTAAAGGGTAAGGATTTGCCGAGACCGGATAAAGGAATTGAGGAATTTTGGCATATTCAACCCAAATACGGTTCCGGTTTTGAGGCATATATCCCCATTCAAAACGGTTGTAATAAATTTTGTACATATTGTGCGGTGCCTTACACACGCGGCAGGGAAGTTTCCCGCCCGTCGGAAGATATATTGAGGGAATTCAAAGATCTTGTGGACAAGGGGTTTAAGTCAATAACTTTGTTGGGACAAAATGTTAATTCGTACGGCTTGGATAAAAAAGGGAAGGAGTTATCCTTTCCGCAATTGTTGGAAAGGATTGGTGAAATAGGTAATGAATCGGGAAAAGATTTTTGGGTTTATTTTACCTCTCCGCATCCGCGCGATATGACCGATGAAGTGATTGAAGTTATTTCACGGTACAAATGTTTGGCAAAACAGATTCATCTGCCGATACAGTCGGGTGATGACAATATGTTAAAACGAATGAACAGAAATCACACCGTTGACGATTACCGTAAAATCGTTAAAACCATAAAAAGGCTTATTCCGGAAGCAACGCTGTTTACCGATATAATAGTAGGTTTTACCGGTGAAACGGAGGAAGAGTTTGAAAATACCCGTAAAATTATGGGTGAATTTAAATACAACATGGCCTATATTGCACAATACTCACCGCGTCCGGGTGCTGCAAGTCATGAATGGCCCGATGATGTCCCCGTTAACGTGAAAAAAAAACGTTATCATGTTTTAACCGGTGATTTGATGAAATATTCCTTGGAATATACACGTAATATGATCGGTAAAACGTTAAAAGTGCTTGTAAGGGGAAAAGACAGGAAAGCGGGATATCTTTCAGCTCTCACCGAAGGAAAGATAATAGTAAGGTTTGCTTCGGAAGACGATAATCTGATAGGTAATTTTGTTAATGTTAAAATCAATTCGGCTACACCGTTCTCAACGGAAGGTGAGCTTGTTGAACAACCGTAAGTATGCTTGAAAAGAAGAAAATAGCTTTTAAAACGTTGGGGTGCAGACTCAACCTTTTTGAAACCGACTCGCTAATGTCGGAGTTTGCAAAAAGAGGATACGAAGTTGTTGATGACATTGATGCCGAAGCTGATGTTTACATTATAAACACTTGTACCGTAACCAACCAAAGCGATCAAAAATCAAAAAGGGTGATGAATCATACATACCGTTTGCATAACGATTCCGTGAAAATTGTAACCGGTTGTATGGCAACAAATTATAAAGAGGATTTGGTGAAAAGCGGAAAGGCTGATTATGTTGTTGACAACGATAGAAAAACATCGATTGTTGATATTGTTGAAGCACATTTTAAAGGTGAGTCGGCAGACCCCGATATGTTTGAGAAAGATGTGTTCGGGTACGAGCCTGCAAAAGTTACGGCTCATACCAGGGCTTTGATAAAAATCCAAGACGGTTGTAACAGGTTTTGTACGTATTGTATTATACCTAAAGTTCGTGGTAGGGCAATAAGCCGTCCCGAAGATGAGGTTATCGACAATATAAAGAAAGTTATTGATTACGGATTTAAAGAAATAGTACTTACCGGCGTTAACCTTGGTACATATAAGCACGGTGATACCGATTTTGAAAGTCTGGTAAAAAAAATATTATCGTTACCCGGAAATTTCAGAGTACGCATTTCAAGTATAGAACCCGATGGTTTTACGGAAAGCTTTTTTAAACTTTTCAAAAATGAAAAGCTAACACCACATCTTCATTTATGCCTGCAAAGCGGTTCGGAAGAAATATTGAAAAGAATGCGCAGAATGTATTCGGTAGAACTTTTTGAAGAAATGGCAAACAAACTGCGTGAGGAAGTACCCGGTTTCAATATTACTACCGATATTATTGTCGGCTTTCCCGGTGAGACGGACGAAGATTTTAAAGATACGTTGGAAGTTGCCGGAAGGATAAAGTTCGGGCATATTCATACTTTTAAATATTCGGTGCGAAAGGGTACGCGTGCCGAGAGATTACCCGGTCAGATTCATGGAAAAATTAAAACCGCACGTAGCGAAGAGGTAAGAAAGCTTTCGGAAAAGATGAGAGAAGAGTACCGTAAAAGCTTTGTTGGTAAAGAACAGGTGGTTTTGGTAGAAAGGATAGATGACAACGGTTTTGCCACCGGATACGGAGAGAATTATGTGCCTGTTTCGATTAAGGAAAAAGGACTTAAACCGAATACCTTTTATAAAGTTTCACTAACCGGTATTGAGTTTACCAATGACGAACCTGTTCTTACAGGAAAAAGTGCCGAAGAGTATTTTTACGGTTAGTTTGTAATTTATTGTGATTGCATAAAGGTTTGAAAGTCTGAAAATCACAACGTCACCTTGTCACAATATCACAACTTTACCATTCTCGCTAAATCTTAAATCGTTAATCGATATTCGGCGCTAGGTATTCAATTCGGCTGTTGGCTGTTGACGGTTAGCGGTCGGAGTTCAAAGTTGTTTGTTTAAGGTTCTGAAGTTTGAAGCTCACTCCTGTAATTGTTAATTGTATTTGGGGTTTGTCGCCCTGAACTCCGTCGAAGGGTGGCAGGGTAAGGAAAGTGCTTCCACACTGTCACGCATTCTACCCGTCTACCGGGGGCAGATCAAATGTGGCGGGGGAAGGAGATTGCTTTCGTACCCACGCTTCAATACGATATTCCCTTGGGGTCGCATCACTACCAATGACGTCTTTTTAAATACTTGTAAATCAATCTATAAAAATTGCGCCCGAGATTGTCACGGTGAGTGATGCGAACTTTAGGAGCATCGTATCGAACCGTGTGTG
>WFZS01000130.1 GCA_015489465.1 Bacteroidales bacterium
CCTTATATTGCGGGTAAACCTGTTAAAAAAGGAATTATAGAACGCAGGGATGAATTTTTGGATATTATAATAAATGAAAATCCTAAAGTTGTTGCTTTGTTAACAGGCGACGAGCATAACTATTGCAGATTGAAATTAACAGGTAAAACCGATATTTATCCCGAAAACTGGAATCATAAAAGAATTAAAATAACAAGACCTTTTTGGCACATTACCAACGGTTCTTCCGGTGCTCCTTATTACGGACAAGAAAAACTGCCTTGGTCACCGTCCGTTGAAAAATTCTCAACACAATATGCTTTAATGTTATTTAAAGTAAAGGGCACAAAGGTAACTTTGCGAGTGCTGAATCCGGATACGATGGAAGAGATTGAGAATGTTGTTTTAAAAGAGTAGTAATAAAAAGCCGGCAAAATCAGCCGGCTTTTCTTTACCGGTTTACATTTGGTAATAGAGGTATATTTATTATTTTTACCTTAAAAAACAGAGAGTATGGAAAAACGTTGGGTGATAAAAGAAGCGCCTGATAATGAGGTTGTTGAGCATTTATCAAAAGTGCTTAACATAAACAAAAGGCTTGCTGCTTTGTTGGCTCAACGGGGTATCTCAACTTTTGACGAAGCAAAGAAATTTTTCAGGCCCAGTTTTGATGATTTGCATGATCCGTTTTTGATGAAGGATATGGATAAAGCCGTGGAAAGGATTTTGAAAGCTGTGGAAAAAGGCGAGAGGATAATGGTTTACGGCGATTATGATGTTGACGGTACCACTGCTGTTTCGTTGGTTTACACTTTTTTAAAATCATTTCATAAAAAGGTTGAATTTTATATTCCCGACAGATATAAAGAGGGGTACGGAATTTCTTATAAAGGTATCGACACGGCTGTAGAACACGGAGCTAAATTAATGATAACCCTTGACTGTGGCATTAAAGCCGTTGATAAGGTAAAATATGCAAAAGAAAAAGGTTTGGATATCATAATTGCCGACCATCATCGTCCCGGAGATGAACTTCCCTATGCTGTTGCTGTTTTGGATGCTAAAAGAGATGATTGTAATTATCCATTCAACGAGTTATCCGGTGCAGGTGTGGGGTTTAAACTTGCACAAGCCATAACGCAAAAAAAAGGATTGGACGACGGTTTTTTAAAAGAATCGGTGGATTTGGTTGCCGTCAGCATAGCTGCTGATATTGTTCCCATAACCGGAGAGAACAGGGTTTTGGCTTATTACGGACTGAAACGTTTAAATAAAAACCCGAGGCCCGGAATTTTAACATTGTTAAAATCGGCAGGGGTAAAAGAAAATACCGATCCGGACAGCGATAATTATTTTGAAAAAGAGATTACGATAAGTGATTTGGTTTTTTTGTTGGGTCCGCGTATTAATGCGGCAGGCAGGATTGAAAGTGCTACCGATTCGGTTAAACTATTGATAAGTAAAGATCTGGATTACGCCGAAAAATTGGGTGTTCAGATAAATAATATGAATTCATACAGGCGTGACCTTGACAGGGATATTACCAAAGAGGCAATAGAAAGGATTAGTTCGTCGGAGGAACTTTTAAAGAAAAAAACCACTGTTTTATTTAATCCCGATTGGCACAAAGGTGTTATAGGTATAGTTGCATCTAGACTTATTGAGAATTTTTACCGTCCCACTATTGTTCTTACCAAATCGGACGGATTGATAACGGGCTCCGCACGTTCCATAAAAAACTTTGATATTTATGACGCCATAGACTCTTGTTCTCATCTTCTTGAACATTTCGGAGGGCATACGTTTGCAGCCGGTTTGGCAATGAAACCCGAGAACTTTGAAAAATTTGTGGAGTGTTTCGAGAAATATGCACAAGAACATTTAACGGACGATATGATGGTGCCTGAAATAGATGTGGATATGGAGTTGTATGTCAGTGACATTAACAGTAAATTTTTCAGAATATTAAAGCAGTTTGCACCTTTCGGTCCCGGTAACATGCACCCTGTTTTTCAGTCGCAAGATTTAATTGACACGGGTTTTGCAAAAGCTGTCGGAAAAAACGGTAATACCCATCTCAAATTTTCCGTTGTTCATAAGCATCATACCGGAAACCCCGTGCCGGCAATAGCTTTTAATATGGGTCATCACGTGGAAAAAATAAAAGATGGAAACTCTTTTAAAATTTGCTATAACATTACTGAAAATACCTGGCAGGGAATTACCAAACTTCAATTGAGGGTAAAGGATATTAAATTCGAAACGTAAAACGTTTTTATTTCTTTTTGACGGCGGTAATATTTATTTGAAATTTAATACTGTCGCTGACAATGAATTTTTGGTCGGGATGAACAAAATCTTTTGAATAACTGAATATTCCCCATTTGGTTCTGTCAATGGAAAATGTGTCGGTAACCGCTTTTAATGTATCGTTTATAAAATGTATTGTTGCCGGAAAACGGATACAGTTTTTTATACCCAAAAGTTGAAGATCCCCTTCAACTGAATATTTTTTATCATGTAAGTTTTTTACATAATAAATGTCAAAATATGAATACGGATAATGTTTTGTGTCGAAAAAGAAGTTGGATTTTAAAGTATTTTCCAAAGTCTTTCTCATTAGTTCATAATCTATTTCAATATCATGCAGACTGTCCATAAGAATTACAAAGTTTCCGTCATATATTTTGTTTTCATAAACTTTTAATATCCCTTCTTTCAAAATGACGGAACCGTTATGAGCATCGCATTTCCAATAAATAATACTTTTTGAAGTGTCAACGGTATATAACACAGTATCTTTCTGGGCAAAGATGTTGTTATTTGCCAGAAAAATCAGCGAAAAAGAAATGACTATACTTGAAATGGTATTTATAAAACGTATTTTCGACATATTATCGTTTTAAGACATTACCGGATACTTTTCCGTCAACCATCATCTCTTTAATAACGTCCGGAATATTTTTAGCACCTGCAAAATTTGTTTCTTTCATATGTGCACCGTAAAAGTATGCACCTTCCAGGTCGGCACCGCTAAAATCGGCATGTTTAAGTCGTGCTCCTTGAAAATTGGCATTTTTTAAAAGCGAATTTCCAAAGTTAACACCGTTAAAACCTGCTCCAGAGAAATCCGAATAAGAACAGTTGGTATATTGAAAATCTGAGTTTGTCATAACGGCTCTAATAAGTCTTGTATGAACCAAAGTACAATATTTAAAATCCGATAATGGAAATTCCGAGTCTTTCATTAATGCATTTGTCATATTACTATGTTCCAGATTTGTACCGTGTCCTTCCATTCCGAACATGTTTGCACCCCTAAAATCACAATTTTGAAGGTTTGCCCGGTTTACATGAACATGAAAAAGACGGGCTTGGCTGAAATCGGAACCGGAAAGATCGGCCTCGTCGAAAAAGGTCCATCTTATATCCGCCGCTCTAAAATCGCTGTTTTTGAGGTTGCACCCCACACACTTTACCGATCTCATGCTCGCTCCCCTGAAATCGCCGTTTTCTACATTGGCTTTAGGCCAATAAGCGTTATCAAGGTTTTGTTTTCTGAAATCGTCGCCCGGCATAGGAACAGGTTTCAGCCCTTTTTTACGGGGAGTTTTATCGGGTAGCAGGGTTTTTATTTTTGTGATAGAGTCTATTTCTTGTTCACTTAAAAAGTTAGCTAATTTCAAATATTCCGATGAATCGGGTGTTGAAGGCACCGGTAAACTATTTCCGGAAGATGTTGCACCGGAACTTTCCCGGTTCTCCTTACACGAGGTTATTAAAAATGTAATTAAAATTACGGGTATTATTAGTATTTGTTTTTTCATAATGATAATAATTTTACAAAATGTCTTTCCTTTTAAATCTTCTTACACCGAATAGAGCGAAAAGATAGCCCAACAATATAGGATACACTATTGAAAAAATTATGAACGTGGTTCTGCTGACGGTGTCCAAAATGTAGTATGCTGCGGGTCCCATTGTCGTTAG
Organism: Bacteroidales bacterium; assembly: GCA_015489465.1. GTDB lineage: Bacteria > Bacteroidota > Bacteroidia > Bacteroidales > F082 > B16-G9. The sequence goes on from WFZS01000130.1 coordinate 3,970, forward strand.
TTTCGGGTCGAAAAGTACCAAAACACCGACCCTGAAAACTTGCAAAGGATTCAGCATTCCTATACCTATCACCACATCGGGATTCATTCTTAATTTCAGCATCATACCCATCAAAAGCAGGTCAAGGAAAGCGACTAGAATCAGCCAAATTATAAAAGCGGAGCTAACCGCTAACTCTTGAGAATGCGTATAAACCGAGATAAACATTCCAATACCTAGAAAACAAAATACCATTGCGGCAAGTAATGCGCTGTAAAGCCAGAAAAATTCCCAGGGAATGTCAAGATTTATTATTTCTCCCCAAACAATTGCCAGAATTAATGAAAACAACAACGGTGTATAGATCACAATAAATTTGGAGAAAAATTTTCCCCAATAAAAACTGCTGAAAGAAATCGGCAACGACAACATATATTCCATTACGTTGTTTTCTTTATCGCCCACAATGGACCTTACAACGGTGATGAGTACGTAAATGGGAATAATAACCATACACACTTGCATAAATGTTACAAGCAGACGTCCTAACCCCACAAATCCGATAATTTGCGACTCGGTAATTCCGGACACAAACATATACGCAACAAAACCGCCGAAAAGCAAACTGTATATCCAGAATCCTTTGGTTCTGATACTTTGATTTAAATCCAGTTTTAGAATGGATGTAAAGTCTTTATTACCCATTAATTACTCTTTTTTTTGTTCATCTTCATTTTTTTACCCATCATTTTATGCTCTTTCAAAAAGCTTTCTCTCATGGTTTTTCCTTCGTCTATTCGTTTTAGCACTTCTTGAAACGAATATGAGGAGTCTTTTTTTTCGGCAACGGCACTGTAACCGTATCCCATTGGAGTGTGTTTCCCGAATGTGTAATATGCTTTTTCGGCATCAAGCCATTTTCCTTCATTTTCCGAATCGCCTACCCAAATCTTAACCTTTCCGTTACCTTTGAATTTTTTCCAGGCGTCACTTTTCATATATTCGTTCAAACAGCCGATGTCGTCAAACCATAAAACATCCCCGTTGTTGTTTATTGCTTGAACGGCCCATTTCTGCTCGGCAATACCCATTAAACATTGGGCGCATACATCACGGTCGTAATTTATTTTACGGGGAGAAAAGTCGGTTTCGTGCTTACATGACGAAGCTACCAACAAAATGAAAAGCGAAAAGTATAATATCTTTTTCATGTTTTTTAAAAGTTCTTTAATTCCGTTTTTTAAAATTTATAAATATTTATCCAAAACAATCCTTCCGAAATCCATTTCTACCACTCTGTTTACCAGGTCTTTTATTTCCTCCGTTCTGTGGCTGCTAAGTATCAAAAGAGCTTCTTTGTTATATCCCGAAAGATATTTAAAGAATATTTCCCTGGCAGCAGGGTCGAGGTTTGCCGACGGTTCATCCATCAAAAGGATTTTGGGTTCCCTGCCGAGTGCAAAAGAAACCAAAAGTTTTTGTTTCATACCTCCTGACAGTGCAACAAACGGTTTTGACATACTGCCTTTTATGTCCAACCCCAAGCTGTTGGCAATATCCGTAAATTTTTCCTTTTTAACCCCGCTGAGTTCCGAAAAGAAAGAAATCATCTCCTTTACCGTTATTTTAAGCGGTGGTGGAATTTGCGGTACAAAACCGACATCTTTCAATATCTCAACCCTTTGTTTTCTGGGGTTCATCGAAAGAACATTCAATGATCCTTCAAACACATATTGTCCTAAAATGCACCGGATAAGAGTTGTTTTACCGGCACCGTTCTGCCCGATAAGGGCTATTTTGTCACCTGCTTTCCACTCTATGTCCAAACCTTTTAAAACTTCAATTTTTCCGAATGACTTTTTAAGTCCTCCGGATTTTATTAGTATCTCTTTCTCTATATTTTCCGTCATGTTAATTTATCAATTCCTTTAACAGTAAATTTTAAAGCGTCACCCGGACAAGCATCAACACACAATCCGCAGCGGGTACAATCCGAACCTGTTGTGTGATGTTTATCGGTTGCGGCACCTCTTTTAACAAACCACAATTCATGCGGCACCAAACAAACCTGCTGGCAGTCCAAACAGTGTGCGCATTTATCCAAATCGAATTTTACGGTAACGGGTGTAACATGTCCTATTATACTGTATGTAGCTCCCACCGGACATACATATCTACACCAAAAACGTTTACTGTAAACTATTTCGAATGTTATCAGTATTAATATCCACAGCAAAATCAATCCGGGTCCATAGATAATAGCCCTGGATAAAATTCCAACCGGGTTTAAATCTTCAAAAACGAGGTTTTTCGTAAAGATAGCCAACAGAATAAATCCGACCCAGAAAACCCAGCGCAATGAAATGTCGAATGTATGTTCTTTTATTTTTTTCTTTTTAACAAGGTAATTGTGGAGTTTTTCGGATAATTCCGCCAAAAGATGATAAGGGCAAATCCACGAACAAAAACTTCTTCCGCCTACCAACGAATAGAAAATAATGATAGTGATAATTCCTATAACATAGTTCATTGTCAGCATTTTCCAGTGTCCCGTAAGGAAAGATATTGCCAACTCCTGAGCTGTGTTAAAAGGATCCATCAAATAAAATCCCAGCAGTCTCGAACCGCTCAAAGAACCTTCAAGTATTGAAAGGTCGAATGTGAATGACAGGAAAAACAAAGTATGTATTCCGATAAGTACAGCCCACCGGCGGGTTCTCCATTTATGCGGTTTTTGATGTTTTTTTCTCCACTCTTTTAAAGTGAGGCCTTCCTTTGTATAAGGCATTTCTTCCTTAGGCTTTGAAGGCAGCGGTTGTTTTTTATTTTTTCCGAACATAGCCTCAGGATTTAATAGGTTCCACAATAATACTCGGTCCTTCCGTAGGACAAACCATAACACAAACACCACAACCGGTACAACCGTCCAGAACTTTAGGAACGGTTTTGCCGCCGATATCGGTCATAACTATTGCTGTATCGCCGATAGGACATTCTTTAACGCATATGTCGCAAATCTTCTCATCGTAATACTTTTCAGCCACGGGAGTTGCTTTGGCATCGTTGGTATAAGGCGACCTGTTAACGCCTTTGAAATCTTTACCTCTGGGTGTACCTTTAAAACCTTTTCCTTGATATGCCAAACATGTTTCGGGGTTTAACTTTGCTATACCCATTTTTACAATCGACTTCATCGCTTTTATCTGAACCGGAAAAGGATTGAAATTTTCATCGGTTTTATGTGTTTTAACATACTCTTCAACCGCCTTTTCCCCCGCATCTTTAAACTGCTTGAAATAAAGCACGGCAGTGGGGCATGTTTCAACACATTGAAGCGAGTCGCAAGAAAAGTCACAAGCTTGCTCCCTTACGTTAATGTAAGGTGTGCCGTAGGCAAGACCTTCTTTGATACCTGCAAGTTTGATAGCCTGTATAGGGCAAATCTGAACGCAAAGGCCGCATTTAATACAACCGTAGATAAACGTGTCTTCGTCTATAGCACCCGGAGGACGAAGAAAATTCCGGTTTATCCTGGTTTCAGCGGTTACCTTTTGTAAATAACCCACACCGGCACCAACTGCAGCCAGTGCACTTACGGCTATGGCACTTGACTTCAAAAATTGACGCCGGTTTAGGTCTTTATTCTGTTTTTCCATTATAGTAGAATTTACAATGTGGTTTCCACTCCAAATATATAATATATTTTATATCCATACATATATTGCCGTACTATAAATGAAAACTTTTTCATCATTGTTAAAAATTGAACCTCAGACTTAAGTTAAAACTCCTTCCGGGTTCATAATACTGACTCTGAACATCCATGTTTTTATAAGGTCTGCTCAGGTGTTCGTAATAGTTTTTATTTAAAATGTTTGTTATCGATGCATTTATATCCATAAATTTCCATGGGGAATATGAAAGGTATAGATTAAATACCTCGAATCCCGGAGTGGTAGTTTCATTAAAACTTGTTGAAACCCTGTTTTGTTTTGTAGCAATCCGGGTATTCAACGTTGCCGACAAATTACCGGTTTTGTAAGTTATACCCGTGTTAAAAGTAAGCGGTGGAATTTCAGGCAACGGTTCGTCAAGAGTAATGTTTTGTCCGTAAGTGTATGAAGTATTGAAATTAAATGTGAAATTGTTTGAAAAATAAACATCTACAACAGCTTCAAAACCCGTCATTACCGCTTTGTCGATGTTAACAAAGCGTTTTGCGTGAGCAGGCGGTTTGCAAGGCATAAATTTCCTGTTAATTGTAGTATCAACAACGGCACTTATATAATTGTGCAGATACGAGTAAAAACCGTCGATGTAAAAAGTAACTGTTTTCCCGGATTTTTGTAAAATCAAATCCGTTTGGTAGTTGTTTTCCGATTTCAGATTGGGATTTCCGACGTATTCATAAGCATCCATGCCAACACTTAAATGGTTTATAAACAATTCCGTAAGTTCGGGACTTCTGGAAGCAAAAGCAACCGGCCATTGAATACTCCAGTTTTTATTGATTTTATAAGTTAATACACTGTTTATTGTAGGTGTGTATTTTGTATCCGGTTTAATATTTCCCGAATAGAGTTGTTTAAAATCATTCTCAGGATCTTTAATGGTATAAGATGCGATATCGAGTCTTAATCCGGCTTGCCACAGCAAATTACTGTTTAATTTCCATTTGTCTTCCAAATAAATACCCGTATTACTTTTGCTCGAATTTTGCCAAACCTTATCATAAAAAACTTTTGGTGGATCAAAGTGAGTCGGAGGAGTTGTACATCCGTTTATATAAACTTCTCTTTTACGTGAACCGTCTTTGTTAATATATTGATAATCAATCCCTGTGTAAATTTCGTTGTTACCGCCGGTTTTAAATCCCAATTCAAATCTACCGCCTGCATTTTGAGCGTTAACCGGTGTTTCGGCATGTACCATATTATACGAAGGACGGTGTTTATTTACCATTAAATGATCGACATAAGAATAGTAAAATTTCGTTTTCAGGGAAATCAATTTGTCCGAAATATCGGTTACCGCATAATCGATAGAACCTATCGTACTGTTATCTTTTTCGGCATCCATAGGTAAACCGGCATACATTACATCTTTTGCAAAACTTTGTCTTAAACTTGCTTGTATTCTTTGATTTCCGGTTATGTTATAACCAACTTTGGCGGTATATCCTCCTCGTTTGAAAGATGATGCTATTTCGGTACCGTCACCGCTTTTATAATTTCCGTAATCTTTGTATCCCGCACTGAGTCCGAAATCCCATTTTTTTTGAACAATTTGCGTGAACATACTGGTGTACCAATTGTTACCGTTGGAAAGGTATCCTCCTTCAACCCGGCCTGATACGGTTTTTCCGTTATAAACGGGTCGTTTGCTGATAACATTTATAATGCCGCCGAAAGAAGGTCCGAATCTTACATTATAAGGACCTTTAATAACTTCCACTTTTTCAATTTCTTCTATGGAAATTTGTGAAATGGCTGCATCCATCCTGTTGGGGCAGGCATTTGTGGTGTGAACACCACCGTCGAACTGTACGTTAAGTTGTTCAAACTTAAATCCCCGTAAAACCGGTTCCATAGCATAGTTACCTTTTTTCAATATGCTGAATCCCGGACTGAATTTGAAAATCTCACCTGCGTCGTGAGGATTTGTTATTTGTATGTTCTCACCTGTTACCGCCGTGCTGAAATTGTCGTTATTTTTAAATCCCGTAATTAATATTTCTTCAATGTTTAAAGTGTCTGTTACCTGTGAAAAAATAACAACCGGGAAGAATAATATAACCGATAATATATATAATTTTTTCTTCATTTTTTAAATGTGTTTTGTTTAACTAACTGCCGTTAATTGTTTGTTAATTGAAAGTAAATATGACTTACCCCGATATGAAGCCGGTGAAATTTAATAACCTTGTTACAAATAATTAATCATATGATGTTACGAAATTTCAAAACAATTACCCTTTTATAAATTAAAGCTTAATCAGGGTAAATCATATTTTAATAATGAAAATTTCCCTTTTAAAGGACTTTCATGAAAATGATATTTTATTTCCGCCTATAAAGTGGAAATAAAAAACGCTCTGGCAGTTAGGAAACAGGAGGCGGAGTATTGACAGGTATATACCTTATATGTATTTTTTGTGCGATATCGAAATAATTTAGAGAACTGCCGGGTACATCAATAAGTGCATTATTTTCAAATAACAGATAAATTATGTTACTTGTGTTTTTATTTGTTTTAGGAGGTGTATTATCGGACTCTTTTTTATTGTTTATGTCTGATGCCCTCTTTGAAATAGCTGCAATATATTTAAAATCACCGATTAACGAGTTGGTATTTTCCAAATTTATATCATTGTCGGCATTCGATATGGTAATTTTTTCAATATAATAGTGAAGGGCGGGATAGTTCGGTAAAAACAATAAAGTTATTACCAAAACAAGTAATGTGGTTATGATTACAGCCTTTTTCACATGGCCAAAGGTATAAAAATTTTTTATCCGTTTCTAATTAGAATTTATAAAACAGTTTTTTTCAATATTCTCATAAATGAAGTTATATTTTACGAATACCGGTTGTTACAATAAATTCTAAAAATACTGTTAAATAAAACGGTTTGTGAATCTTTAAAAAGATTGTATATAATGATGTTCGAAACCTTTTTTTGTTTAATGGATGGATTCGGGTAAATATTTATTTAGATTTGTATTGATACAAAAAATTTGAGTTGATGAAAAAGATTATTTTTATTTTGTGTGTTTTGATTATAACCGGCGGCAATTTAATTGCACAAAAAAGTTTAACCGATACAACAGGTTCAAAAACGGTCGGTTATTTTCCTTCCTGGCACGGCAATGTTTCTGAAATTCAATTTGATAAACTCACGCATATAAATTACAGTTTTTTACTTCCAAACCATGACGGTAGCTTGCAACCTGTTGAAAATACATACAAATTACAATCTTTGGTAACTAAAGCTCATGAAAACGGCGTTAAGGTATCAATCGCCGTGGGAGGTTGGAATGACGGTGACGACAGTGCATTCGAATCTATTTCGGAAAGTACCGATAAATGCAAAACTTTTACTCACAACTTAATGGATTTTATCAGAGAATATTCTCTTGACGGTGTTGATATCGATTGGGAATATCCTTCTCCTCAAACTTCAGGTGGTTATGTTAACATGATGTACATTCTTTCGGACAGTTTACACAACAGCGGAAAACTTTTGACAACGGCTGTTGCCGGAACAGTATGGAATGAAGTTGATTATCCCGACAGTGTTTTCAATGCCGTGGATTGGATAAATATAATGGCTTACGATAATTTTGACGAACAAAATCATTCTACTTTCTCATATGCCGAATCTTGTTTACATTATTGGCTTGATATCCGTAACGTTCCGCCGGTAAAAGCAGCTTTGGGGGTTCCTTTTTACGGTTATTCCCCTTACAAAGGATATAATCAAATAGTTTATCAATATCCCGAAGCTCCTTATACCGATCATGTCGGTACCTATTATTACAACGGAAAAAATACTATTCATAAAAAGACACAACTTGCAGTGGAAAGAGGTTGCGGAATTATGATTTGGGAAATAGCACAAGATACACATGATGATGAAACATCTTTGTTAACGGTAATTTACGATACTTTTAACGGAACATACGGTATAGCCGAAAAAAAGTATTTTAATATTGAAATTTATCCTGACCCTGCACAAGATTATATCAATATTAACTTTCCTGAGGAGCGGGTATTTGATTTTGGTAAAATAATAGACGGTCAAGGAAAAACCATTGAAATATTTGAATTGGAAAATAATCCACAAAAGATAAATATAGGTGATTTTAAACCGGGTATATATTTAATAATGTTTAGAGGAATAAAAAACCGGGCAACCGTTAAATTTATTAAAAAATGATTTTCAGATTATTAATATGGGTAATAATGCTTTTCGGCGGACTTATAGCCGGAAAGGCTTTGGATGATATACTTTTTCCGCAAATAAGACATAACCTTTGGTTCCATGATATCTCGATTATTTTGGGAATGACTTTGATAATTATTGTGGTAAGAATTAGTAAGAATACGGGAAGAACCCTTGCCAAATACGGTAGAAAAGGAGAGCTTAAAGGGATGGAAACGAATGTCCTTGTTAAAGAAGGACCTTACAAATATATGCGCCATCCCATGCATTTGGGTCTTTTATTTATGCCGTTGGCAGTAGCTTTGTTGTCATATTCTCCCTCGTTCATTTTTATAATTGCCCCTGTTGAGATGATTTTTATGGTTATTATGATTAAAATTTTCGAAGAACCTGAAGCAATAAGAAAGTTCGGGGAAGAATACGAAAAATATATGAAAGAAGTACCGGCGTTTTGCTTGAAACGGAAGTGTTTAAAAGAATTGTTAAAACCGGTAACAAAAAACTGAAAACGTAAATTATTAAATGGCAAGTGAAATAGAAAGAAAATTTTTGGGTCAAGTTGATTTTAAACCTTTTGTAACGGAAAAGAAAAGGATAATACAAGAATACCTTTCTTCTGTTCCCGAATGTACCATAAGGGTAATGTTAAAGGATAATAAATGATTTTTAACATTTAAAGGAAAAGGCGGTAAATCCGCTATTGGCCGTTTTGAGAGGGAAAAGGAAATCCCGGAGGACGAAACCAAAACAGTGCTCAATGTTAAAAGATAATCCGTATAAAAATTGGAAATAAAATAGTTATTTATGAAAAAAGTACTGGTTGCCGGTGGAACGGGATACCTTGGAGGTTTTGTTGTACGGGAGTTTAAAAAAAGAGGCTACCCGGTACGTGTTTTAATACGAAAAGAAGACCAAAAAGAAAAGTTTACCGATGTTGATGTTGACGAGTTTTTTTTGGGAGATATAACAAAACCGGATACTTTAAAAAACATTACCGCAGGAATCGACCTGGTTTTCAGTTCGGTCGGAATAACTCGACAAAAAGATGGTATGACATACATGGATGTGGATTATCAAGGTAATGTAAATATTTTGAATGAAGCACTGAAAACGGGCGTAAAGCATTTTACTTATGTTTCGGTTTTTAATGCCTACAAATTTCCCAATCTGAAAATAATTCAAGCTAAAGAAAAGTTTGTAAAAGAGCTTAAAAATTCCGGTATTCGAAGTTGCATAATACGGCCTACAGGTTTTTTCAACGATATGAAGGAGTTTTTGATGATGGCAAAATCGGGAAAGGTGTTTTTATTAGGAGATGGTAATTACAAACTAAATCCCGTTTCGGGAAGAGACCTTGCTGAATTTTGTGTTAACTCCATTGAAAACAACTTACATGAAGTTGAAGTCGGCGGACCTGTGATTTATACTCAAAACGAATTAGCCGAAATAGCTTTTAAAGCATGGAATATAAAAGGAAAAATTATTCATATTCCGGTTTTTTTCCGTAATGTAATATTGTTTCTTTTGAGAACCTTTACATCTTCGAAATTTTACGGACCCATAGAGTTTTTTCTCAGCGTGGCAACGATTGACAATGTTGCTCCGCAATACGGTAAAGAGAATCTTGAAGAATTTTTTAAAAAGGAAATTAAAAAGTACAAAAACAGTGTTTTGTAAGGTAAACCTGAGGTTTTGTTGATATAATGTTTTTTGCGGGAAACAAAAAATTTACTACTTGATTCCGCTTAACCGGTTAATTGTAATTTTAACAGTTTAAACCGAATTTGTTAAAAGAATATAACAATTTTGCTTTCTCGTTTTTTATTTACGATATTTGCATAAAAGAAATTAAAAATTAAAAATTAGAAACTATGAAAAGAATTTACTTTTTAACATTAATTGCCACCGTATTTATGATGCCTTTGTTTTCATCGGCCCAATCAAATATGGTATATAATGCGGGTTTGGAAGAGTGGGATGATGCCAATACCCCGACGGGTTGGAATAAATATGAAAACATTTCACAAGAATCCACTATTGTTCACGAAGGTAGTTATTCCGCCGCTCAAATTTCGGCATCAAGTTCTAAAAAATTCCGTCAAAACATTCAAGGAGTGGTACCCGGAACAACTTATACCGTAAGTTTTTGGTTCCTTGACAATGACCCGGCTGCCAAGTGCAGAATCTGGTCTTACTGGTTAAAGGCCGACGGAAGTTATTTGGATGATAATGCCGAAGAACTTCGTCCGAGTACTTTTTCGGTTGATAACCCCGATTGGCAACATTTTGTTGTTCAGGTTACTGCACCCGACAGTGCCGCCAAGTTCAGGTTTGAAGTAAGAGCTTATAAAGAATCGGGAAATACAGGAGGAAAAGTTTATTACGACGATTTTTACTTCGGTACCGAAGAACAGGTTTTACCCGAACCTTCAAACTATCCTACTGATTTTACGGCAACGGCATATAAAGTATTTATAGACCTTTCCTGGACAGATGCTGCAGGCGATCAGTTGCCTACCGGTTATCTGATTTACGGTTATAAAGACGGTGTGGATATGCCTGTACCGACAGACGGATTTCCTGTTGAAGATGATGACGATTGGAGTGACGGCATTGCAAGTGGTAATGTTCCTTTCGGGATGAACAGTGTAAGGGTTGACGGTTTGGATGCCAATACAACATATCATTTTGTAATTTATCCTTTCACGAATGCAGGAGAAAATATCGATTATAAAACCGACGGAACACCTCCAACGGCATCAGCAACAACAGAAAATGTGGAGTTAATTGAATACTGGGACTTTGATGATGAGTTCGGACCTTGGAATGCATATGACGTTGCAGGCGAGCAACATTGGGAAGTTAAAGAGTATAACGGAAATAAATTTGCTAAAATGTCGGGTTATCAAGGCGGTAGTCATGCAAATGAAGACTGGTTGATTTCGGGTCCTTATTCATTGCCTACGGATACTCCGGTATTTTTCAATTTTGACAATTCATATAAATATGACGGTGAACCGTTGAAATTTTACGTTTCAACAAATTATGACGGTTCGGGCAATCCTAACGACTTTGAATGGACGGATTTGAGTGATGAGGCTACTTGGTCTGAAGGAAACTATACTTGGGCCAACTCGGGTGATATCGATTTGTCAAACTTTGGCGGAAGTGCAATATACCTTGCGTTTAAATACACATCAACGGATGAAGCTTCATCAACGTGGAAAATTGATAATACCATGTTGTTTAAAAATATTACAACGGGCGTCAATGATATTGAAAATGCCGAAATAAGCGTATTCCCGAATCCTGCCCGTGATGTAATTAATGTTAACACCAATGCCGAAGGTGTTGTTTCGGTAGCCGATTTAACTGGTAAAACGGTTATGACCGAGGCTGTTAACAAAGGTGAAAACAGATTGAACATATCGAATTTACACCCGGGTGTTTATTTCGTTATATTGAAAACATCGGAAAATAATTTTAAAGCTGAAAAACTTATTGTTAAATAGATAGAATATTTAATATCCGGTTGTTTAAAGGTTGCCGCGGTTTTTACGGCAACCTTTTTTTATCTTTTAAAAAGATTTAGGTTTAATTTTTATTTTTGTTACTTAAAAAAGTTTTTAGTGGCGGTTTTTAGCTCGGTTATAAGTTGGTTGATTAAAAAGAGGATTCACCAGATAGAATTGTTTAAAAAATATCCGGTGGAAGTCCAGGAGGAGTTATTGTCCAAACTAATAGTTTCGGGTGAAGATACGGAATGGGGTAAAAAATATGATTACGATAAATTTGTAACTGTTGATGATTTTAGAAAAGCGGTACCTATAAGCACTTACGAGGATCTTGAACCTTATATTAACAGGTTGAGGCAAGGAGAAAAAAATATTCTTTGGCCCGAAGAGATAAAATGGTTTGCAAAATCGTCCGGAACAACTTCCAGTAAGAGCAAATTTATTCCTATAAGTAAATCGTCACTTGAAGATTGCCATTTTAAAGCGGGAAAAGACCTTATATCAATATATTTTAACCTGTTTCCGGAATCTAAACTTTTTGAGGGTAAAAGTTTGATAATGGGAGGGAGCAGGCAAATACAGGAAGTTAGCAATACATCTTATTATGAAGGTGACCTGTCTGCTATATTAATGCAAAACTTACCTTTTTGGGCTGAATTTATGCGAACACCGTCTTTAAAAGTAGCTTTGATGGATGAGTGGGAAAGAAAATTGGACCTGATGGTTGAAGAAACTGTAAATCACGATGTTAGAAGCATTTCGGGAGTACCTTCGTGGATGTTGGTTCTGCTGAAAAGGGTTTTGGAAAAGACGGGAAAAGAGAATATAAAAGACGTTTGGCCCAATTTGGAAGTCTTTTTCCACGGGGGAGTCAGTTTTGAGCCTTATAGACTTCAATACGATAAAATAATCCGGCCCGGAGAAATAGCTTATATTGAAACTTACAATGCTTCCGAAGGATTTTTCGGGATACAGGACAGAAAAGACAGCAAAGAATTGTTGTTAATGCTTGATTACGGAATATTTTATGAATTCCTGCCCGTTGAAAATTTGAATGATAAAAATCCGGAAACATTATTGCTGAAAGATGTTGAAACAGGAAAAAATTATGCCATGATAATCACTACAAATGCAGGGTTGTGGCGATATATGATAGGTGATACGGTAACGTTTACATCAGTTTTTCCTTTTCGCATTAAAATAACCGGGAGAACAAAACTTTTCATTAATATTGTAGGTGAAGAATTGATAATAGAAAACGCCGAAAGAGCGTTTGCTGCAGCTTCGGAAAAAACAGGGGCTATAATAGGAGAGTTTACCGGAGGTCCGGTGTTTAAAAACGAAAAAAATGAAAATGAGTTGAGGCATGAATGGTTGGTGGAATTTGATAAAGAACCGGAGGACTTCGAAATGTTTAAAAAGGTTTTTGATGATACCTTAAAATCATTAAACTCCGATTATGAAGCAAAAAGATATAAAGACCTTGTTTTGAAACCTCCATTGATTAGAAAAGTCCCGAAAGGAACTTTTTATAATTGGATGAAGAAACGTAACAAGCTGGGAGGTCAAAATAAAGTCCCCAGAATATATAACGACAGAACGTATCTTGATGATATATTAAAAATGATTAACAAATAAAATTTATTGATATGCATGTAGCGGTAGCCGGAAATATAGGTTCGGGAAAAACAACATTGACAGGGTTGTTGGCTAAACATTTTAAATGGAAACCTCATTTCGAGGATGTGGAAAACAATCCGTATTTGAACAGCTTTTATGAAGATATGCAACGTTGGTCGTTTAATCTTCAGGTATATTTCCTGAATAGTAGGTTTCGTCAGGTTCTGGAAATCAGGAAAAGCGGTGAAAATGTCATCCAGGATAGAACTATTTACGAAGATGCTTACATTTTTGCTCCCAACCTTCACGCAATGAACCTGATGTCAACACGTGACTTTGAAAACTACATTTCACTGTTTGAGTTGATGAGTTCTTTTATTCAACCGCCCGATTTATTGATTTATCTTAAAGCTTCAATACCTACATTGGTTTCGCAAATACAAAAACGTGGAAGGGAGTATGAAGAATCCATAAGACTGGATTACCTTAAATTACTGAACGAAAGATATGAAAATTGGATAAACAATTACAAGCTTGGAAAATTGTTGTTTATTGACGTCGATAATCTTGATTTTAACAATCCCGAAGATCTGAGTATCGTTATCGATAAAGTGAATGCTGAAATAAACGGTTTGTTTTAATGATGAATATATTGGGTGTCATACCTTCGCGATACGGGTCATCGAGGTTCCCGGGTAAACCTTTGGCGGATATAAAAGGTAAAAGTATGGTTCAAAGGGTTTATGAGCAAGCCCTGAAATCCGGTAAATTAAAATGGCTTGTCGTAGCTACCGACGACGTGCGCATTTTTAACCATGTTAAAAGTTTCGGCGGTGAGGTTATTATGACATCCGAAAATCATATTAACGGTACTTCAAGGGTTATGGAAGCGGTTGATAAATTAGAAAGAGCCCGAAACATAAAACCGGATGCCGTAATTAATATTCAAGGTGACGAACCGTTTATAAAACCGTCGCAAATAGATAACCTTTGTTCTTTGTTTGATGACGAAAATGCCGAAATAGTTACCATGTATAAGAGGATAAAAGATGTTGAACAATTGGAAAGTCCGGATACGGTGAAAGTTGTAAAAGACCTGTTTGATTTTGCCATATACTTTTCCAGATCGGTAATTCCTTTTGCGAGGGACATCAACAACCCCGCGGGAGAAATTGAATATTTCAAACACCTGGGCATTTACGGTTACAAAAGAGGTGTTTTGGAAAAAATCGTGCAGCTGGAAGAAACACCTTTGGAAAAAAGTGAAAAACTTGAACAGTTGAGATGGCTTGAAAACGGTTTTAAAATAAAAATGGTGGTCACTGAACATGAAAGCCTGTCGGTTGACACTCCGGAGGATTTGAAAACTATTTTAAAAACAATTGATAAAATCGATTAAAATTTTATAAATTTAGAAGCGGATTAATTTTCATTTTAAAATATGGGAATTTCAAAATACATAAAAGATTTACTGTTTGATTACGAGTGTGTTATACTGCCCGGATTCGGTGGCTTTGTGGTAAAGGATAACAGTGCTTTTATTGATTATAATAAGAACCAATTTAATCCGCCTTACAGGGAAATAATGTTCAACCCGCTGCTAAATTC
>WFZS01000131.1 GCA_015489465.1 Bacteroidales bacterium
GGAGCAAAAAATCCCACTAACAAAACGGTGATAAGATATACCACTATTGCCGTTCCGTAATCTACAAAAGCCCTTAACAAAACCGGTAAAATAACAAACGGAATTACATAAACATATCCCGGGAATTTTTCAAAAACATAAAAAGACAGCAAAACGATACCCACTTGCGAAATAAGTATCAAAACAAGGTTTTTTAACTCATCGTAAACGGCAGGTTTAAATATTCTGATAAACAGATATTCAATCAAAAACAACAACGTTATTAAAAGTCCTATCCCCAACAGCACAAACGTTGATTGTTTCGATTTACCGAACTCCTCCTCATACATCTTTTTTAATGAAACGAGAACCTGGTATTTTTCGGGTGTTACAAGCTCTCCTTTCGATATTATCATTTCCCCTTTTTGCATCATCCCGAAAGTGGGAGAAATATTTGAAATCAACTCTTCTTTCGCCGCTTCGGTTTTCGTTTTGTCATAAATAATATTTTGCACCATATTCTCACCAAGGAGATTCAATAGAAGAATGCTGTCGGCCAGTTTTTTCTTTGATATTTGTTTCCCGGCATAATTAAGAGCCGAATGAATGGTAAAAACATCACCCAAACGGACATCGGAAACAACATTATTTTTTATCAACTTTATTTTATCGTAAGGCGACTTGTTTTCTATTACCGGTTCTACCCTGATAACACCTTTATCCTCTATAGTGTTATAAAGATTTTTAAGGAAGTTAATTGTTTTCAACGAATCCCTTTTACTCTTTCTCTTTTTTTCATAATTTGACTTCCAGGCTAACTTGAAATCCTCTTCCAATTTTTTCAAGCCTTCCTCTTTTGCCTTTGTATCAAAAGTGAAAAACGGTTCGAAATTTTTAAGAAGTTTTTCTTTTTCCGTTTCCAGCTGTTTTTGGGTCTTTAAAATCGGGAAATCAAAAGGAGCCAACAAATCGTTATGCTTCCAAGGGCTTCCTATTTGAAACTCATATTTAAATATGCTCTCCTTGGGACTCATCCACAATATAACGAAAATGGCTATGATAAACACAACCACTTTCATTAACTCGTAATAATATTGTTGTATTTTTGAAAAAAATGAATTCATAACTTTTTATGTTACTGCAAAGTTAAACATTTAATATTGAAATAATCCACCTTAAACGTTGTAATATGGAATACGGTATATGTACTTTGGCAACTGTTCCCGTTCGTGAAACTCCCTACAACAAAAGTCAAATGATTAATCAGTTACTTTTCGGAGACCTGTTTAAAATAAACGATATAAACGGCGGTTGGGCTTTAATTACAACAACAGATGATAACTACGAAGGTTGGGTTGATGTTAAACAGATTAATAAGGTATCGGAAACATGGTTCCAAAAAGCTGTTAACTCACAAAGAAACTTTGTTGCGGATTATTGTGGATTTATCATTTCCGGAAACAAAACTAAAATTCCCGTAACCATGGGAGCATCAATACCTTTACTCGATAATACTGAATTTTCCATTGAAAACGATAAATTCACTTTTGAAGGCAGAACATTAGAAAATACAAGTAAAGTTACAAAAGAGAACATAATTAAGACGGCAAAACTATATTTAAAAGCTCCTTACCTTTGGGGTGGCAGATCTCCTTTCGGTATTGACTGTTCGGGTTTTTCTCAAATGGTTTTTAAAATAAACGGCATCCTTTTGCCACGCGATTCCTCACAACAAATTAATATCGGTAAGGAAATTTCTTTTATTGAAGAAGCCGGAACAGGCGATCTCGCATTTTTCGACAATGACGAAGGCAATATAGTTCATGTCGGGATATTAATTGACAACAAAACAATCATTCACGCATCGGGTGAGGTAAGAATAGATAAAATAGACCATTTCGGAATCTTTAATGAAGAAACCGGTAATTATTCACACAAACTGAGAGTAATTAAAAGAATATTTTAAATATCCTTAAAAATCCGGGCTTGTGATATTCCCGGAGCTCTTACATCAATATCAAGAAAATATCCGAAAGGAGTTTGCTCGCATTCGTAGTTTGCATTTTTCATTCTTGCTTCAACCTTATCAAAAAGTTCTTTGGTTATATGCGGCGAAGCTTTTGAATCGGAAAGATGAGCAAACGAATGCAAAACAACACGGGCTGTATCGTTTTTCTTAGCCGCCCATTTTAAATTTTTCACAAGCTTGGTTTCAACATTTTTCAAATTTTCCTCATCCCGGAGTTCTGCATGAATAAATGCAACCAACACGTTTTCAAATGTCTTCCCGCTTTCGAAATCGGGGAAATCTTCCAAAGTTTTATTTCGAGGTTCGTAACCGAATTTATTACAGTAAATCATTAATAATTTCATACCCTAAAGTTTTCTTCAAAAATAAAAACAATACAATAAACCACCTTATATGTTATTGATAACATCAGTTTTCTTTTTTTTGCATATTTTAGCTGTTAACATTCAGACAATAAAAATATGGCGAAAAAAGAAATATTACTACCCCAAATGGGTGAAGGCGTTATAGAAGCAACATTAACAAAATGGCTTAAAAATGTGGGAGACACGGTAGAAGTTGACGAACCTATCGCCGAAGTAGCTACCGACAAAGTTGATACGGAAATAACCAGTGATGTTGACGGAATTTTAACAAAAGTATTTTTCAAAGAAGGGGATATTGTCCCTGTAGGTAAGGTAATGGCTGTAATAACAACTGAGCAAGATGATGAATTACCTGCAAAAGCAACCGGTGAAAAAGATTTTCTCAAAGAAATTAGCAACAACACCATTTCGCTTGATGATACCGTAATTAGCAAACCTGCTAACGAAGATACCGGTGAGGAAACTTCAAACAAATCTAAATCCGGAAGATTTTATTCTCCTCTGGTGAAAAGCATAGCCTCAAAAGAAAATATCTCTTTTGAAGAACTCGATAAAATAAAAGGTAGCGGAAAAGATGGCAGAGTCACAAAAGATGACGTTTTAAACTATTTAAAAAACAGAAGTCATGCTCCGGAAATTGCTCATAAAGAAAACTCATCACCTTCTATTGTAAGTAGTGCAGGAGATGAGATTATAGAAATGGACAGAATGCGGAGACTTATAGCCGATAATATGGTTAATTCCGTAAGGACTTCTCCGCACGTAACCTCTTTTATTGACGTTGACGTTACAAAAATTGTTAATTGGCGAAATAAGGTAAAAGATGAATTTTTCAAAAGAGAAGGCGTTAAACTTACTTTTACTCCGGTATTTTTTGAAGCGGCTGCATTGGCATTAAAAGAATTCCCCAGAATAAATGCTGCCGTTGACGGTTATAAAATAATTCTCCGTAAAGATATAAATATTGGTATGGCTACGGCTTTACCCAACGGAAACCTTATAGTTCCGGTAATAAAAAATGCAGACAAGAAAAGCCTCTCGGGTCTAACTCATGATGTTAACGACCTTGCATCAAGAGCCAGGGAAAATAAATTAAAACCCGATGAAATAATGGGCGGAACTTTCACTATAACGAATTTCGGTTCATTTGACTCGCTAACGGGGACTCCTATCATTAACCAACCTCAAGTTGCGATTCTTGCAGTCGGTGCAATAAGGAAAAAACCGGTTGTTTTGGAAACGGATTCGGGTGATGTTATTGCAATAAGGCATATCGTCATTTTATCCATGGCTTATGATCATAGAATTGTCGATGGTGCTATGGGAGGTTTATTTCTTAAAAAAGTAAAAGAAATACTTGAAAACTGGGATACAAACAGAAAAATTTAAAGGTGGAAAATTCCACCTTTAAATTTTATTTTACCGATTTAAAATCTTCTATTTGCTCAAAAAAGAATTGATCATCAAAAGCAGGTTTTAAATCGTTTATCCAGTAAGCGTTTTCATTGTACTCAGCAAAGAAAGGTCTGCCTACCCATTCCGGATCACGTCCTTGAACCATATTCAAAACAAAAACTTTTTTGTTCAAAACGTTTGCTGTTCCAATAACATGTATCTTACCGTAATAAGAAGACATTACAGGTCCTTTAACCGTCCGTGTTATTCCGCTAACCTGCTTATATGCCTCATTGAATATATCCAGCGACCTGTCCAAAGTAACGGCAAAATAATCGTGAGCACCCGTATCCCTTGCAACAAACATGTAATAAGGAACAATACCCAGCTTAACCTGTGCTTTCCACATATCACGCCAAACTTCGGAATTATCATTGATGTTTTTCATTACGGGGGACTGTGTTCTGATAACAGCACCGGTATTTTGAATTCTTTTTATCGCTTTTTTAACTTCATCTGTCTGTAATTCGTTCGGATGATTGAAATGAGCCATAAAAGCCAAATGATAACCCTGATTAACAATCTTTTCAAATATACGGAGCATGTCATCCGCATCTTTGTCGGAAGTGTACCTGTAGGGCCAATAACTCAACGATTTTGTTCCTATTCTGATATTCCTTAATGTAGGAATATTGTTGTTTATTAAAGGTTCGATATATGCACCGAACTTTTTAGCCGACATCACCATCGGGTCCCCACCCGTAAACAAAATATCGGTTACTTCGGGTTTACTTTTAACGTAACCTGCCAAAAGGGAGGCTTCATTCATAGCGAATTTCAGTTCATCAATTCCGGTAAACTGCGGCCAACGGAAACAAAAAGTGCAATATGCATGACATGTTTGACCGTTGGACGGGAAAAACAATAACGTTTCCCTGTATTTATGCTGAACGCCGGTAAGTTTAACACCGTTAAAAACGGGAACATTATCTTTTTGCCCTGCCGGATGCGGATTCAATGATAACCTTATATTATTAACATTGTTACGCAATGTTTGTTTATCTACACCCGATTTTATCAAATTGTCAACCGTTTCAAAATGTCCGGTATTTAACATTCCTTTTTGAGGAAACGTCAATTGAAATATCGGATCTTCGGGAATGTTTGTCCAATCAATAAGATTATCTAAAACATAATTATTGACTTTAAACGGCAAAACATTACCCACAACCTCAATAACATGTTTCTCCTCTTCAGATAGATATTTTTTTACTTGAGGTATATCTTTGTAATTTCGTAAACCGTAAACTTTATATTCCATATC
>WFZS01000132.1 GCA_015489465.1 Bacteroidales bacterium
CTCATACTGACACCTCGCGCGCCGGGAAATACTATTAACAATTAACTGTTAACTTTTAAACTACTTTGAACAATATTGAACAACGCTGAACAACTCCAAACACCGTATTGAATATCGAACGCCGAATATCGATTTAAGATTGATTGATTAAATGTTTTTATGATTGGAAAATCGTTACGCTGGGACGTTCACATCTTTGACCTTTAGACCTTTGACTTTCCGACCTTCAGACCTTACGCCCGGGCTTGTCACGGTGAGTGATGCGACCCCAAGGGAGCATCATATCGAACCGTGTGTGCGGTGGCTTCCCCTGCCATGGTTCGACCAGCTCACCATGACTGCCTATCCCACCATTTTACAACGTCATTTACCGATTGTTGAAAATTTTTTCTTCCCCCTCATACTGACACCTCGCGCGCCGGGAAATACTATTAACGATTAACTGTTAACTTTTAAACTACTTTGAACAATATTGAACAACGCTGAACAACTCCAAACACCGTATTGAATATCGAAAGCCGAATGTCGATTTAAGATTGAGTGAATGTTTGATTGATTGAATGTTTGGATGATTGGAAAATCGTGACGTTGTGACGTTCACACCTTTGACCTTCAGACCTTTGACTTTCCGACCTTCCAACCTTTTACTTTCAGACCTTCCGACCTTCATCATTTAACGATTAATTTTTTACCTTTGCAATATGAGTAGAACAATAAAAATCATCATAACCGTTTTTTTGATAACAATCGGCACGGGCAAAATTTTACATGCCCAAACGGTAGGCGATGATATTTTAATTAAAAAAGACACTTTAAGCAAAGAGGGTAACCAAACCGTTAGAAAAGGTTTTGATCCCAAAGTAAATATTTCATTGGGTAGTTCTTTCAGTACATTTTATCCGGGATACAACGTATTCGGAACATACATAATGCCGTCTTTAACAATGCCTGTAAACAAAAAAGTATCCGTAAGGGCAGGTATCGGTTACTCAACGGTTTTTACCGGTCACAGAGGTAAAAGTTCATTACTCAACAACAAACCGCAAAGTTACGGAACAGTATATATTGAAAGTATTTACAAGGTTTCGGAAAAATTAACCATTTCGGCTACAGGATATAAAACATTCGATTTAAATCCGGCACCTCAAAAAGAAAAATTAAATCCACACGCTCTCGACCTCGGAAACCAAGGAATGTACTTCAATATGAAATACAAGATAAATGACAAAATGGAAATTAATGCCGGATTTTCGTACGACAAAAGAAATTATAACCCGTATTACACTCCGTTCGGAGGAGGTTTTGCTCCGGGAATGTATAACGGCGGTTTCCGTAATCCCGCTTTCGGAGGCTTCAGCCCATTTTAAAATTTGTTAAGGATAATTATATATTATCTATTTTTGCAGCCTCATCCAGACTTTTAATATGATATTGTTTTACATCGTAGTTTTATTGTTAGCATTTTATCTGCTTAACCTGTTTTCGGAATTTTATTTCATCCCGTCCCTTGACAGGATAGGTGAAAAACTTAGGATGTCGTCGGATATTTCAGGAGCAACCCTTATGGCTATAGGCTCTTCGGCACCGGAACTTGCCGTAATGATAATATCGGTTTTCAAACAAGGTAATCATCAGGATATAGGTATAGGAACAATTGTAGGTTCGGCATTATTTAACCTGTTTATCATTACCGGGGTTGTGATGATGATAAAAAGTAATTTCAAACTGACATGGCAACCTTTGGTGAGGGATTTATTGTTTTATGCCGTTTCCGTTTTCATTTTGATTTTTGCATTTTCCGACGGACATATTTCGCTTTTTGAAGCCTTAGGATTTTTAGGCTTTTACGCTTTTTATATTTTCGCTTTATATTTCTGGAGAAAAATATTTCCTTACAAAGACAGGGAACTGCTCGATGAAGAGGAAGATATTTTGAAAGGATTTCACGAAAAATTATCGGATAAATTACTGGATTTCAATATCTACTTTGTGTTTTTGACATCAATAGCCATTATCGGCGGTTTAAGCTGGCTTTTGGTTGACAGTGCAATACATATTGCCGAATTTTTAAACATTCCCGAATTTATAATAGCATTGACGGTACTTGCCGTTGGAACGTCCATACCCGACCTCGTTTCGTCGGCTATCGTTGCAAAACAAGGGAGAGCGGGAATGGCAATTGTAAACGGTATAGGCTCAAACATTTTTGATATTTTGATCGGACTGGGACTTCCTTTTTTACTTATGATTTTAGTGAAACCCGTTAAAGCCGTAAATGTATCCACAAACGACCTTATTGTTGCATTCGGGTTTTTATTCGGGTCTATAATCATAATGTTAGCCATGCTGATATTCAGCAGGTGGGAAACAAGAAAATCAACCGGAATAACTCTGATTTTTCTTTACCTTGTGTATCTTTCGTACGAGATTACTTTGCAATTTTAACATAACATTATTTTTCAGGTTTTGTCATTATTTTTAAAAAAATCACGACAAAACCTATTTTTCATTATAATCCTGTATTGTTGAGCTTAAGGATTATATTATAATTCAGAGTTTGCTTGCCGGCCGTTTGGCAGGCTCATAGTAACACCACCCGCGCCGGCAAAACTTTTAACTATGTACGATTAACTTTAAATACAACTTTGAGCTACTCTGAACAACTCCGAACACCGTATTGAATATCTAACGCCGAATGTCGAATATCGATTTAAGATTGATTGAATGTTTGATTGGAAAATTGAGACGTTGTGACCTTCAGACCTTCCGACCTTTGACTTTCAAACTTTCAGACCTTTGACTTTCTGCCCGGGCTTGTCACGCTGAGTGATGCGACCCCAAGGGAGCATCGTATCGAAGCGTATGTGGGGAGGCAATTTCCTTACCCTGTCACACGTTCGAGAGCCTCAGTGTGACACCCCGCGAGCCCGCAAAACTTTTAACGATTAACTGTTAACTTTTAAACTACTTTGAACAATATTGAACAACGCTGAACAACGCCGAACGCCGAATTGAATATCGAACGCCGAATATCGAATATCGATTAACGATTTAAG
>WFZS01000133.1 GCA_015489465.1 Bacteroidales bacterium
AGGTAAGGAGGGGTGGCACACTTAGGGGGAAGAAAAAAATTTCAACAATAAAATAAGTAAATGACGTTGTATCGGAGCTGCGGGTAGGTGTCGGTATGAGCTTGTCGAATACTGGCAGGGTTGTCCGAAGGGTGGCAGTGCAAGAAGATTACCCGCCCGCTGTCACACGTTCAACGTAGTTCAGTGTGACAATGCCGGCGCGATAGTCGGGGAGGTCTGAAGGTCGTAAAGTTTAAAAGGTCGAAAAGTCTGGTAAGTCGGAGGAGTTGGTGAAGTTGAAAGAAGTTAACGGTTAACAGGGCAGAGTTTTTTGTTAGTTGTACAAAGTTAAAAGTTAATTGAAAAGGGATGAGAGTTGATGTTTTTGAAGGGGTGAGAGTAACTATTATTTTTTAAAAATTCAAACGGACTATTTCACTTCCTCAATAAAAAGTCTGATTTTTTTAATATCCTTAACGCCGGGTGATGTCTCGAATCCGCTGTTAAGGTCAACGCCGGCAAACTGAGGATGTTCGAAACTTTTTATTTGATCCGCATCACCGGGGGATATTCCTCCGCTCAATAAAAACCCCGTTTTACCTTTATATTCACTTAATTTACCCCAATTGTATTTTTTTCCCGAACCACCGTAACCTTTTGATTTGGTGTCGAAAATAAAAAGAGAAGAACTTTTTGAAAAAGGAACGGTGGTTTTGAAGTCAAAATTATCATCAACACCGAAAGCTTTAAAAACATCAAGTCCAGTTGCTTTTATTTTTTCACATAATTCGGGTGTTTCGTTACCGTGTAGTTGTATTATGTCGAGGTTAAATGCCTCTGCTTTTTCCATTATTGTTTGAAAATTCTCGTTAACAAAAACGCCGACTTTTTTAACCTTGTCCGTTGATGTATAAACCGGATGTCGCTCAACGTATCTGAGAGATTTTTCATAAAAAATCATGCCCATATAGTCAATGTCAAGTTTCAACAAATCTTTGATGTTATTACTGTCGCGCATTCCGCAAACTTTTATCACCATTTTTCCGGGGTTTTATTTCAACTCTTTCATAAATTCAATTGCAGCTTTTCCGGGGTTGGCGGTTTTCATAAAGTTTTCACCTATTAAAAAGCCCCGAAACCCATAGCTTTTAAGCTCTTTGATTTTTGAAATCTTCGAAATCCCGCTTTCGGAAACTTTTACTTTATCAACGGGTATTTTCCCGGACAATTTGATGGAATTTTCAATGCTCACTTCAAAGGTTTTAAGGTTTCTGTTGTTAACACCCACTATTTCTATTTTGTCGTTTAGTTTTTCCAATTCTTCTTCGTTGTGAACTTCAAAAAGTATGCTCAAACCCAGCGTAGATGCTACATCGGAGAATTTCATTATCTCGTTTTTAGTCAATATAGCAGCAATCAACAGGATAACATCGGCACCGTTAGCCTTTGCTTCATAAATTTGATACTCGTCAATTATAAATTCTTTGCGCAACAAAGGAATATTCAATACTTTTCTTGCCTCCGTCAGGTCTTTCAAAGAGCCTCCGAAAAACTTTTCATCGGTCAAGACCGAAACAGCCGAAGCCCCGGCAACTTCATAATTTCTGACAACATCACTCACGGTAGCTTTGTCGTTTATAATTCCTTTAGAAGGCGACATCCTTTTAAATTCGGCGATTATTCCGGTCTTTCCGCGTGATGTCAAAAATTCCTTCAACCGTAACGGTGTCCTGTTAAAAAGCGCTTTGTCTTTAAGAGCTTCCACGGAAACACTATTTTTTGCCGCTTTTACAAATTCACGTTTATAATCCGTTATTTTATCGAGAATCGTCATTTTACCTTGTTAGTTTTTTTAATATTTCCAAAGCCTTTTTGCCGTACAACGACTCTTTGGCAAGTTCATGGGCTTCCTCGTAACTTTTTCCGCTGATGGTCTTTATGGCATACGCCGAATTTACAAGTACAACATTGGTTTGGGCTTCGGTGGCTTCGCCTTTAAGCACGTTCAATAATATTTTGGCAGCTTGTTCTATGCTGTTGCCACCCCAAATCTCTTCGGGAGATATTTTTTTGAACCCTGCCGATTCAGGTGATAAAATCGACGTTTTGCCGTTTTCAATAATTTTAAAGTCACCCGTTAAAGATATCTCGTCGTAACCGTCAAAAGAATAAACGATAATGTGATTTACACCGGCTTTTTGGAGAAGTCCCGAATAAAGGTCGCCGGCTTTTTCATTAAAAACACCCAAAAGCTGATGCTTGGGACGTGCAGGGTTTACAACAGGTCCCAGCATGTTGAAAACGGTTTTCAGTCCCAATTCCTTACGAACCGGGGCTACCGATTTCAGTGCGGGATGAAAAAGAGGGGCATGCAAAAAAGTAAGATTTGTCGTTTCAAGTTGTTTTTTGAGGGTGTTTTCATCATTGGTAAATTTATACCCCAAAAACTCAAGAACATTTGACGAACCGCTTACCGACGATGATGCATAGTTTCCGTGTTTTGTAACCTTGTATCCGCTGCCTGCAACAACAAAACAGCTTGCCGTCGATATGTTAAAAGTATTTTTTCCGTCGCCTCCGGTTCCCACAATATCAATGGTTTCGCAGTTATCGTCGAGGTTAACTTGCAAGCTCATTTCTATCAACGCTTCGCGGAATCCCGCAAATTCGTCAACACTTATTTCCCTCATCAGGTAAACCGTAAGAAACGATGCCAACTGTGCATTGTTAACTTTTCCGTTGCCTATGTTCATCATTACCTGTTTGGCTTCCTCGCGTGAAAGCCTGTTACCTGCAGTCAGTTTTTGTAAAATATCTTTCATTGTTTTATTTTTTCAAAAAGTTTTCGATAATCTTGTAACCTTCGGGAGTAAGAACCGATTCCGGATGGAATTGAACACCCCAAACATCGTATTTTTTATGTTTTAATGCCATAATGCGACCTTGCTCGTCTTCACAAGTTATTTCCAGTTCTCCGGGCAGATTTTCTTTTGAGACTATCCAAGAGTGGTAACGGCCTGCATCAAATTCGCGGGGTAATCCTTCAAAAACAGGGTCATCGGAAATAACTTTCATTTTTGTGGCAACGCCGTGATAAACCTCATCCATATTTTCCAGCTTTGCACCGAAAGTTTCACCAATTGCCTGTTCGCCCAAACACACCCCGAAAATTGATTTGGAAGGAGCGTATTTTTTAATAACATCTTTTAAAATGCCCGCTTCATCAGGTATCCCAGGACCTGGTGACAAGATAATTTTATCATATTTTTCCAATTCTTCGGGGGCAATCTCATCGTTTCTGAACACATCTGTTTTTTCACCTGTTATTTTTTCTATTATCTGAACCAGATTGTATGTGAATGAGTCGTAATTGTCGATAACTACCGTTTTCATAATTTTATTTTTAACTTGATTTTTGAATTTTTATATTGTTTCGGCTTTTTCGAGAGCTTTTTTAAGTGCGAAAAGCTTGTTGTTAACCTCTTGAAGTTCGTTTTCTTCTACCGATTTAACCACAACACCCGCACCGGCTTGATAAAATAAAGTATTGTTTTTACTTACGAACGAGCGTATCGCTATCGCAAGATTTATATTGCCGTCCATTCCTATGTAACCCACGGCGCCTCCGTAAAAACCTCTGTCCCGGTTTTCATATTTGTCGATAAGTTCCATGGCTTTGTATTTGGGAGCTCCCGACAATGTTCCCGCCGGAAATGTGGATTCTATAACTTTTAAAGGATTACCTTCCACGTCACCGCTAACCGTGGAAACAAGATGTATAACATGCGAAAAATATTGCACCTCTTTAAAAGTATCCACTTTAACGTTTTTGCAGCTTCTGCTCAGGTCGTTTCTTGCCAAATCGACAAGCATAACATGTTCGGCATTTTCTTTGGGGTCGTTTGAAAGTTTTATTGCCAGCTTTCTGTCTTCGGCATCGTTGCCTGTCCTCCTGAAAGTTCCCGCAATGGGATTGATAATAGCTTTTCCTCCGGAAACTTTTATTTGAGCTTCGGGTGACGAACCCATAAGATGAAAATCGCCGTAATCGAAATAAAAAAGGTAAGGCGAGGGGTTTATGGAGCGCAAAGCCCTGTAAACATTGAAATCGTCGCCTTTAAACGACTGTTTGAATTGCCGGGAAAGGACTATTTGGAAAACATCACCGCGATGGCAGTGGTATTTTCCCTTTTTCACCATTTCCATAAATTCCTCATCGGTAACGTTTGAGCTTTCCCTGCCTTCAACGGAAAAAGGCATAACGGCAAATCCTTGCGAGTTTATCTGCGACATCAGTTTGTCGAGTTTGGAAGTTTCCCCTTCCACAAGATTTTCAATAACGGTCATCTCGTTTTTAAAATGGTTGATAGCTATTATATTTTTAAAAAAGCTAAACTGTATGGAAGGGATTTGTGCCGATTCGGTTTTGGGATTGCTGAATTTTATAGTGTCGAAATATTGCACTGAATTGTAGGCGATATAACCGTAAAATCCGTTAAAACTTTCCACGGATTCGCCGTTTTTTATTTTAAGGCTCTCTTTTATCTGTTCCAGAATTCCGGTGAAGTTGTTTTCAAACTCCAACTCTTCATGTTGTTTACCTTTTTGTTCTATCACCGCTTTATCGCCGTCTATTTTAAGCGATACCAACGGGTTGATACATATAAATGAATATGAATTTTCTTTGGAATGGTAATCGGAACTCTCCAGCAGCAACGACTCCGGATAGATGTCGCGGAGCTTTAAATAAAGACTTACCGGTGTTATTGTGTCGGCAAGTTTTTTTACGAAAGTTGTTGTTATGTTTATATCGTTCATTTTAAATTATTTTTCCGGTTTTACAATAAAAAAACGGTTTGCCCAGAGTTGAACAAACCGTTTTATATTTCAATTTAATACAAACAGGGCAGCTCAACTCTTATAGAGTCTATTACGCCACCACCATATTGTATTAATGTTTGTCATGTTTTAATTTTTAAGCAAATTAACGAAGAGTTTTTTTATTATTCAATTTTTTCGGTGATTTTTTACATAAATATATGCAGTAACAGGACTTCCGGAGGCTCTTTTAATTTTACATTTTCAAATCGATATTTTTTCTATCTATGTGCTACAAAATAATATTCGTCATTTGTGTTAAAATGCTTAACAAAATCGTTTAAGGTTAACGGTTTGTCGTTTTTTACAAATGATTTGAGCAAAGAAATATTGAGTCCGATCTCTTCGGTAATATATTTATATAAATCTTCGGGTTTTGTTCCGTAAAAGTCACTTGCCCCCAATCCGCTTTCAAAAACTATAACGGGAAGAGACTTTTTAAGCAACTGTTTTCCGCCTTTTAAAACACCGAATTCAGCACCCTCCACATCAATTTTAATAAAATCTATTTTTATGTTTTCCGGAATTACTTCATCAAGGGTTTTAAGTTCCACTTCAATTTCTTCAATATCAGGTTTCTCAATATCATATCTTCTCTTTTTAATTCCGCTGTAAGCAGGAGCGTTTTTCACATATTGGAATGTTGATTTTCCCGCTTTGTCGGAAAGGGCATAGGGATAAACATTTGCTTTATTCTTGTAATTTTCTTTCAGCTGATTATATAAATCAGGAATAGGTTCAAAGGCGAAATGTTGTCCTTTGGGAGAATATTTCAACATTAAATCTAAAATTTCACCCTTATGGCAACCTATATCAATACAATTTGAATCCTCTTTCAATACACGTTGCATTATTGTTTCCGTTAATCTATCATATTTCATGTTCTTTGTAATGTCCAAATGGGCAAATACAAGGATAGATTTTATTAAATTTTTGATGGACATATGATTTTTAAAAAATGATTATGGATTTTTAAACATTATTTGTTGAACTAAACTAAACCGCATACGGGTGTACAAAGGTTAAATTTGCCGCTAAGATAGACAAAATGTTGAAGGGATTATTTGGCTTTAATAGATTATATTAAATCTTAACAAAAGCATACGCCGTAACAGGACTTCCGGTAGCTCCTTTAATTTTTAACGGACTTGTTTGCAACGTAAAATCAAGCCTGTTTTTTTCGGGTATTTCATGCAAATTCACCAACGATTCCACAAGCAATTTGTGTTTAAAAGTTTTATGGGCAATGTTTGTATCCGGAGGGTCAACGGTCATGGAATCGGTGGCAACAACTTTAATATTTTCAAAAGAAGCTATAAATTCCGCTGCATCCGGTGTCAGATAAGGTAAAAGTTGCAGGTTGTGCGGCAGGTTTTTTTCAAGCCAAACATCGTAACCGGTCCGTAACACCACGGCTTCTTTTGTTTCAAAATATCGGGTAAAAGGTGTTAAATACTCCTTTTTTATTTCCGTTAAAAATTTAACTCCGTTTACATTTTGTGCTTCAGGCTTTTGCGAAAGGTCTATCACAAAAGCATCGTTGAAAACGTAGTCAATCCCGAAACTTTCTATTCCCGAATGTTGCAGTTCGGGATTTTGATGGTTGGGAGCATCGGCATGCGGCTGAAAATGGTGGTCGGCAAGCTCGTGAACGTAGTGGTTGTATCCGTCTTTTTCAATTTCCGCTATGGTTTTCCTGACGGGCGGAGGGTCTCCCGGATAGACCTCGATGTCAAGGGTAAAAGTCTTCATCAAATCGATTACCAGAAACTTTTGTCCGCCTATGTTAACAACCTTTTTCATCTTTTAATTATTACCGGCTCCGCGATAAACTTTTAAAGGTTCTTTAAGGTCAACGGCAATGACAGTTACATATTTGTCAATATTTTCTTTTCCGGGTACGTTGATTCTAACGATTCCCGGTATTCTGCTCCATACGGCACCTCCGTTTCTGACCCATCCGAGATGTTCGTCTGTCCCTACAACTCTTATATCTTTGATTTTGGATTTTAATCCTTTTAGACCGATATAATTTTTCGGGATACCGTAAATTGCCAGATATAATGTTTTATCATCTTTCGAGATTAGTGTAGGACCGTAAAAGTGGCCGGGAAGAAGTCCCGCTTTGGTGTCGTAAACAGCTTCTTTGTGTTTGTTTATCCATTTACCCAAACCTTCCAAAATTTCAACCTGTTTTTTATCCAATGTGCCGTCTGCTTTGGGTCCTATATCCAATAACAAATTACCTCCTTCCGAGATAACTTCCACAAAAGTTCGTATAATTTGAGCTAAGGGCTTGTAGTTGGTATCCGAAGGTCTGTAACCCCAGTTGTCGTTGGTTGTCATACAAAGTTCCCAAATGCCGCCGGGGCGTGTTACGGGGATTCCTTGTTCCGGTGTACGGTAATCACCATGGTCACGAAGTCTTCCGTTGACAATAATATGAGGATCCCATTTTAACAAAGAGTCTTTAAGCTCGCCGGCTCTCCACCATTCCGCATCGTGTTCCCAACCGCCGTCAAACCATAACAGGTCGGGTTTATAGTTGTTGGCAATCTCGTCCATTTGCCCGAAAAGAAATTTTATAAACCTTTCATGAGCGTTAAGGTGTTTTTTTTGCCAGTTTGGTTGCGGATAAAGTTTTTTAAGTTCTTTAACGGGTCTTTTGAAGTTAACAGGGTAGTCGGGATGCGACCAGTCTATTAATGAAAAATATAATCCCACTTTAAGCCCCTCTTTACGCATGGCTTCAGCGTAAGGTCCTATTAAATCGCGTTTGGCGGGAGAATAGTCAACACAGTTAAGTTTTGAATATTTTGTAGGCCACAAAGCAAAACCGTCATGATGTTTCGAGGTAAGGACAACATATCTTGCACCGGCTTTTCTAAAAAGTTCAGCCCATTCCGACGGGTTGTAATTTGCTGCAGTGAATCCTTTTGCCTGCTTAAAATAGTCTTCCCAAGTCATTTGCTTGTTTTTCAACGGCCAACTTTCCACGGTGCCGTTAACGGAGTAAACACCCCAGTGCATGAAAATGCCGAGTTTGGCATTTTTAAACCATTCAAGGCGTTGTTCTTTGGTTTCTTTATTTTGTGAAAAAAGTGCCGGTGACAATCCGGCTACCGCCAGAATCAAGAGGATAATTTTTTTCATAATTAAAAATCCGGAATTGTAAAACATTCTTTATGATTGTTACAAATTTAAACCTTTACTTGAATAGAGTATTACTTGTGATAAAAAAATATTTTTAGATGAATTAAAGTTGTTGTATTTGAACCATGCTGAAAGCTTTGTGCAGTAGTTTTGTTTTTTCTTTTAAAGGGTTTTGAATTCAAATCCCTGTTCTTTTGCGGCTTTTATAAACCTCGGAAGTGCATAAAAAAGGTTTTTATCAGCTTTTATATTATCGTGAAAAACTATAATCGAGCCGTCTTTCAATCCTTTAAGTGAGTTTTTAAAACATTTTTCAGGTGAAGTTTTTTTACTAAAATCATACGTTAAAACACTCCACATTATAATATCAAAATCTTTTTTTAACTCTTTTATTTGGCTCCGTTTTATCTTTCCGTACGGAGGTCTGAAAAGTTTTGAGTCAATAAGGTTATCCGCTTTTAAAACATTGTCAATGTATGGTTCGGTAGGTGTTTTCCACCCGTTTAGATGATTGAATGTATGATTTCCCGTTTTATGACCTTCATCAATAATATTTTTGTAAATATCAGGATACTTTTTTACATTGTCGCCTACGCAAAAAAAAGTTGCTTTAACATCACTATCCTTCAAGATTTTTAAAACTGCAGGTGTTATACCGGGATGCGGACCGTCATCAAAAGTCAGAAATATCCCTTGTTCGTTTTTTTGCCAAATCAAATCGGGGTAAAAAGCTCTTATTATTTTCGGAACGGTAACCATTAATGCAAATATAACTTTTTGTAAAACTAAAATTTTTAAATTTGCAACTGAAAAGGTGTCCAATGTAAATTGTTTTACACGGACTTAATAGGGAAGCAGGTGAGAATCCTGCACAGTTCCCGCTGCTGTAAGCTCATAGAAATCTTCCGGAAATCCTTTTGCCACTGTCGTTAAATTAACCGATGGGAAGGCTGTCCGGAAGCGAGTAAGTCAGAAGACCTGCCTTTTCGATAACCGGTCAAAGCTTTCGGGATAAAAGCTGGGTGGAATCTTCAAAAAAATCTTTCCATCAATTTAATCCTGTGAGTTTTGAGGTTTTTTAAAAATTTAATTATTAACCTTAAAACTTTATGTTTATGAAAAAAAATTACTTTTTATCAATCTTGTTGATTGTTTTTGGTGTTAGCACAGTGTTAGCACAGAGTATTGTCTCAAAACAACTTATTGTTGCATCTGGAGGAAATTATTCTAATCCCGATGATTATGTAACCGTGGCATCTTTTAATCTTGAAGATTCGACAGGTCAATTCGGGACCATTTTCACACAATCGGTTCAGGATGCCGTTATTTACAGGAATTATGACGAAGCTTATGTTTATGTAGCCGCCCAGGATTCCATTGTGGCTTACAATATCGAAACATATCAAAGAGTTGCTGCCGTTGAAGCTGTTGGGGTTAATAAACTTGCCGTTACCGATGATAAAGTTGTAGCTTCATTTTGGTATCCCGACACATCAGATTTTGTAAAAATTTACAATCGTGAGGATCTGTCTTTAATAGCTAATATTGAAGGTATTTCGGGCGACTGCTCGGGAATAGTTGTTTATGGCGATTATGCTTTTGTGGCGGTACCCGGACCTTACGGAAGTACTACCGGTGGTCTTGCGGTTATAAATATGACCGATAACACGCTGTTTACGGAAGTTAACCTTGGTGAAGAGGCTGCCAGGATAAGCGATATTTATTTTTACCAGGAAGTTAAAGGCGGTATTGCCGGTAATTATTTGATTACCGTTAATCAATCGGCTTGGGGGGAGAATACCGGTTATATAACAAAAATAAATCTTGACGATTATTCCATAACCCACTCGCAAGTTGATGTTTCTTTGGGTAAAGGAGTGGGATTGGATTTAAATGCCGATGTTTCAAAATTGTATGCCGTTATTAATGGTGGAATAGGAGCAATTTCTCTTAATAATTTGGAGGTAAGTGATACAACCGTTGTAGCCGCACCTTCCATGACAATTGCAGATGCCGTATTCGATTTTGCCAGAGGAAGGTTTTATGTAACAACAACCGACTACGTTTCAACAGGAGCAGGAATTGTTTATGACATGAACGGAGATTCGATAAACAATTTTGAAGCGGGAATTTCCGCAGAGGCTTTGGCTGTTGATTATTACGGAATAGAGTCTGTTGAAGAGAACAAGGCTGACAATTTTGTTAGTGTTTACCCGAATCCCGTTAACGATGTCTTAAACCTTACTTATAGAGGTAACAATTCATTACAAAAAGCCGTTGTAAGAAATATTGCCGGACAAGTTGTGGAAACATATGATTTTAACGGTTATGCTTCATCGGCAACAATAGATGTTTCTACTTTGAACAGCGGAATGTATCTTGTTTCGGTTTATGATAAAAACGGTGTTAATACGGTTAAAATTTTTAAAAAATAAATTTAAAATGAAGTCCGCAAGGTGATATTGCCAGCCTTGCGGACTTTTTGCCATGATGAAGAGACTTTTTTTAACAATTTTCATTTTTTCATCGTTGCTTTTGAAAGCTCAGTTTGCTCCTCCTGCGGGACAGGAAGGCAGCACTGCAATACCTTATGACAGTGATGTTTTTGTGGAATGGGCAAACGGTTGTGTTGTTGAGAGAGGATGGGTTGATATTGCAGATACCACCTTGGGAAAAACCTCTTACGGAGAAGCTGCGGACGGCGAAGGTCAGGCAGATAATATTGTTGTAAGTTTGGGCGACGGCGGAACGGCAATACTTACATTTAATCATCCCGTAGTAAACGGAGAAGGTTGGGATTTTGCCGTTTTTGAAAATGCTTTCGACGACCAATTTTTAGAGCTGGCTTTTGTGGAGGTTAGTTCCGACGGTGAGAACTTTTTCAGGTTTCCTTCCGTTTCTTTAACACCTGACGACGAACAAGTGCCTACATTCGGGACAGTGGATGCCACCAAGATAAACAACCTTGCCGGAAAATACAGGGTGTTGTACGGAACGCCTTTCGACCTAGAGGAACTTATAAATCAAGAAGGACTTGATGTAAATAATATTATTGCTATAAAAGTTGTTGATGTTATAGGCTCCGTAGATGACAACTTTGCCACTTACGACAGTCAGGGTCATAAGGTTAACGATCCGTGGCCTACCGCTTTTAACACGGGTGGTTTTGACCTTGATGCCGTCGGTGTTATTAACAACACTTCAAATAGCGGCATTACCGGAAAAGATGAAAACAAAATAAAGGTTTATCCCAATCCTGCGGATAAAATGATATATCTGCAAGATGATGTGTCTTCGGTTGAGGTATGTGATATTTCCGGAAAGGTATTGATAGAAAAGAAAGAGGTGAACCGTATTGATATTTCGGGTTGTAATCCCGGAATGTTGTTAGTGAAGGTGAAATACAAAAACGGCACTATTAATCGTGTTAAGATAATTAAAAGATAGTTTGATTTGAAAACCGCCGTGAGAATATTACTGTTTGTGGTGCTTGCTTTTGTTTTGCCTGAACAAATGTTTTCACAAGCTGTTTTCGATACTTTGTTTTTAAACGAGTTTGAAGTAATCGGAATAAAAGACGACTATTCCCAAACGTACAAACAAACGGAAATAGACACTCTTGAACGGAAAATATTCGAACATTATGATTTGGGTGAGTTGCTTACGGCATTTTCACCGGTTTTTATAAAATCCTACGGAAAAGGTAGTATTTCCTCAGCTTCGTTCAGGGGCACGGCGGCATCGCATACACAGGTTTTATGGAACGGATTTTCCATCAATTCCCCGATGTTGGGACAAGTTGATTTCTCCTATATCCCCGATTCGTTTTTTAACGAAATAAAACTTCTTTTCGGTGGCGGCTCGTTGTTTGAACGGGGCGGAGCTTTGGGGGGAGCCGTTTTGCTTGATAATTTTACCGATGTTACTAAAAGACCTCTTTTTCATATAAATCAATCCGCCGGAAGTTTTAAAACATTCAACACGGCTGTAAATGTAAATGCGGGCAAAGGTAATTTCGGTTCCGAAACGGGAATTATTTTTCAAACTTCAAAAAACGATTTTAAATATTATAACAACGGAGTCATACCTCCGGAATATATGAAGCAGGAAAATGCTTCTTACCTGAACACGGGGTTTCAGCAACATTTTTCATCAAAATACAAAAACGGAAGGTTTGATTTTATCACGTGGAATCAATGGAATAACAGGAATATACCGCCTATTATGACCAATGTTTTAAAAGGAGGTAATCCCGAAGAGTATCAAAATTCGTTTTTCTCCAGAAACATCCTTAATTGGAGGTATTTTAAAAACAAAAGTGCCTTTACCGTAAAAGCAGCGTGGTTTTATGAAAATCAGCACTACTTTTTGCGAACCACAACCCAAGATTCATCTCAGGTTTCGTTAATTGATTCCAAAAATAAAACAAACGGTTTTTATTTAAAATCATCTTTTAAAAGAGAGCTTTTTCCCGGTTGGAAGGTGTTTTCAGGTATTGACCTGTCGTTTGATAAAGTTAAAAGCAATAACTATGAAGATGTAAAAAGGAGAAATACGGGGTCATTACATGCCGGTGTTGAAAAGAGTTTTAATAAGCGTCTATTTGTAAATCTGCTTTTAAGAGAAGAGGTTGCCGGCGGGGTGTTTTTACCTCCCATGTTTTTTGCCGGGATAAACTACAAAGTTCTGTCTAACGAAGGGTTGTTTTTAAGGGCAACCGCTTCAAAAAATTTTCATCTGCCTACTTTAAACGATTTGTATTGGTATCCGGGTGGAAACCCGAATCTTAAACCCGAATCGGCGACGGAGTACGATGCCGGGTTAAATTACTATAAAAGTTTTTCCGGTAAACTTGTTGTTTCGGTTGACGTAACGGGATATTAC
>WFZS01000134.1 GCA_015489465.1 Bacteroidales bacterium
ATATTAACAGCAACGGCATTGCTATTTTGGCAACTTTTTCTATTCCCCCGCTTAAACCTTTGGATAATATATAAATATTGATGAACAAGGTTATCAAAAATGCCAATATTGCCCAAAACGGTATGTTGATTGTTATTAAATCACCGTTTGAGGCTACAAGCCCGACGTATTTGTCAAAATAACCGCTTATCTCTTCCGCCGACATACCGCTGAAACCTAAAACTACGGACTTAAATGTATATGTTAGAGTCCAGGATTCAATGTAAGTATAATAGGCGATTATTCCCACATTGGTAAAAATACCGAAAGCACCTATATATTTCCATAACCTGCTCTTATGCATGCTTCCCATAATAAACGGTGTAGAGTGGTTCCCCCGTGTTCCGCCGTACCTGCCAATTGCCCATTCAACCCACAGAAGGGGAATACCCATCAATAAAAACGATACGAGGTAAGGAATAATAAAAGCTCCGCCTCCATTTTGGACGGCTTGAATAGGGAACCTTAAAAAGTTACCGAGACCTACGGCATTACCGGCCATAGCAAGGATAAGACCTATCCTCGACCCCCAACTCTCTTTTGTTTTAGCCATTTTTTGATGTTTTTACCGGTGTTAAACATTTACAATATTAACAATTTCATAATTATAACACAATTTCCTTGTTTTTTAAGTTGCCAAAGCATCATACAAAATATCCACCGGGTGTCGAGCATCCCTGCCGGTTCCATATTTTATCTGATGTCTGCATGATGTTCCGGGAGCAGCAATGATTGTTTCTTGAGAGCTGTTTCGTACGGCAGGAAACAATATCAATTCGCCTATTTTCATCGAAATATCGTAATGTTCTTTTTCATACCCGAAAGCTCCCGCCATTCCGCAACATCCCGATGGAATCTCTTCGGCAGTGTAGTTTTCGGGAAAGTTCAGTATTTCCAAGGTGTATTTTGTTGAAGACAAAGCCTTTTGGTGACAGTGTCCGTGTAATTTGATATGTTTCTTTTCTTTGGTGAAAGCCTCTTTGTCTATTTTTCCTTTTTTTATTTCCGAAGCTAAAAATTCCTCTATTGTAAATACATTTTCCGCCAACTTCTCGGCATCTTTTTTAAGGGCATCATCCGTAAGGTCAATGTATTCATCCCTGAAAGTAAGTATTGCCGAAGGTTCTATACCCACAAGGGGATTTTCTTTATTAATAATATCTTTTAAAAGTGTAACATTTTTCCGGGCTATTTCTTTTGCTTTTTTAACAAGACCTTTGGAAAGATACGTCCGGGCGCTTTCCAAATGATTGGGTATAGCAACTTGGTAACCGAGTTTTGTTAAAAGCAATATGGCTTTTATGCCGATATCGGTATCGTTAAAGCGCGTAAATTCATCGTTAAAAAGATAAATCTTTCCGTTGGGGAAGGTTTCGGGTATGGCAGGTTTGTTTTTTTTGTACCACTTTTCAAGTGTTGTTCCCGTCAACAACGGAAATTTTCTTTTCGGTGAAAATCCCAGGATTTTAGAGAAAAGCGCCGAGGTAAATCCGTTTTTTTGAAAAAAGTTGTATATACCCGGCATAAGGCTCCCCAAAGCGTTAATTTTGGAAATGTTTGCAATAAGTAACGAACGAAAAGGTGTGCCGTTAACTTCGTAATAGTGTTGCAAAAATTCGGCTTTCATTTTTGCCACGTCCACACTTGACGGGCATTCGGATTTACATCCTTTGCATGACAGACAAAGGTCGAGAGCCTCATAAACTTCTTTGTGGTTAAAAGGGCTTTTTTTGTAGTCTTTGTAAAAAAACTCCCTTAACATATTAGCCCTTGCCCGGGTTGTGTCTTTTTCGTTTTTGGTAGCCATGTAGCTTGGACACATAACACCGCCTGTTTTTTCCGTTTTACGGCATGCTGCCGTTCCGTTACATTTTTCGGCGGCGCGAACAATGCCCGGGTCTTTTGAAAAATCGAAATATGTTTTTATCTCGGGTGTGGGAGTTCCGGGAGTCCACCTTAAATGACTTGTCATGGGCGGAGTATCGGTAATCTTTCCGGGATTAAAAATTTTTTCCGGATCCCACGCTTTTTTGATCTCTTTCAGAAGTTTGTAATTGTGTTCACCTATCATTAACGGGATAAATTCACCTCTCAACCGTCCGTCGCCGTGTTCACCGCTTAATGAACCGCGATGCTTTTTCACAATACCGGCAGTGTCTCGGGCTATTTTATAGAAAACATCCACATCGGCGGGGTCTTTCAAATTTAAAACGGGACGCAAATGCAGTTCCCCGGTTCCGATGTGGGCATAATAAACACACTCTTTATTATATCTTTTGAGCATTTTGTTTATGTCGGCAATATATTCAGGAAGGACCTTGGGGTTGACCGCCGTATCTTCGATAACCGGTGCGGGTTTTGCATCCCCGGGCATGTTATTCAAAATACCGAGCCCGGCTTTTCTTAAATTCCAAACGCGTTTTGTTTTATCTCCCGTTATTAACGGAAAATGATAACCGTAACCTTCGGCTTTCATTATCTTTTCAAGCTCCGATGCTCTTTCTTTCAGTTTGCTTTCCGAAGTTTCGGCATATTCCACTATTAAAATGGCTTTGGGTGAACCTTTGATGAAAAACCTGTTTTTGTTCTGTTCGATGTTGTTTTTTGTCAGTTCCAGAATAGTTTCGTCCATCAACTCAACGGCACGCGGATTGGTTTTTAAAGCTACCAGGTTTGCTTCCAGTGCTTTTTCCACCGATTCAAGGTGTACACAAACCAGTCCGGTATGTTTGGGAGGAACCGGAACAAGATTAAGCTTTATCTCGGTAATGAAAGACAATGTGCCTTCAGAACCCGCTATGAGTTTACAAAAATTGAACTTTTCATCTCCCCCGAAAGGTTCGCTGTTTGCCAGCAAGTCAATGGCGTAGCCGGTATTTCTTCTTTTTATTTCAGGGTCGGGGTACTCTTTTTTTATCTCCTCTATATTGTTTTTGTCCGAAAGTATTGTTTTTATATTCCGGTATAAATTACCTTCGGTACTGTTGAGTTTGCATTTGTCTTCAAACTCCTGTTTTGTTAATTCACCGAATACCGCTTCCGAACCGTCACTTAATATAGCTTTAATTTCCATAGTGTGATCGCGGGTACTTCCGTAAACCAACGATCGTGCGCCACACGAATTGTTTCCCACCATCCCGCCTATCATACAGCGGTTTGACGTTGATGTTTCGGGACCGAAAAAAAGTCCGTAAGGTTCAAGATGTTTATTTAGTTCGTCTAAAATTACCCCGGGCTGCACTCTTACCCATTGTTCCTTTTTATTTACTTCCAATATTTTTCCCCAATATTTCGAAATGTCGGCAATTATTCCGTTACCAACCACTTGTCCGGCCAATGATGTTCCTGCGGTGCGTGGGATAATTCCGGTTTTATGTTTTTTGGCAAAGTCGATAAGCCTTTTTATATCGTCTGTAGTTTTAGGATAAGTTACTGCTGCAGGTATCTCTTTATAAGCTGAAGCATCCGTCGAATAAATCAGCCGTATGGGGTCGTCCCAATAAACTTCGCCGTCGAATGACTTTTTTAATATTTCCAGATCTTTAGTATTCATGTTCAATTAAAATCCCAGTAATGTTTTCAGAACCGTTTTCATTTCTTCGTTTACTGTTGAGTTAAAAATATTCAAAATTCCCGGTTCATGTATTTTTCCCGTTATAAGATCTTCAAAAGGTTTCAATTTTCCGGTAAGTTTTACCGAGGTTATCATACCTTTTTTTACGTGTAATTTTATCTCTTCTCCGTAAGCTTTGTTTTTAAATGTATAATCGGGCGAATAACCGTATATCCAAGCAGGTGTCGAATATTTTTTTTCGACAAGTTGTCTTATGTTTTTTATGTCTTCTTTCGTAAGTAGTTCGGTTTCAATAACATTCAACTTATTAAGTGCAAATGTTTTGAATTTGTTTATAAACTCATCACGGCTAATGTCGATGTAACCGGAAATATTGGTGACGGTTGCTTTTACCGAAGGTAGTGAATTGCCGTCAATATCATGGTTTTGCGGAGATATTGTTTTTTCAAGTTCGTCCAAACGTGTATCGAAAAGTAATGTTCCGTGGTGTATTATCCTGTTTTTAAATATGTGTGCCGAATTACCGGAAATTTTTTTTCCATTAAGGGTAATATTGTTTTTTCCTTCAAACTTAGCTTCCAAACCGAATGTTTTTAAAAATTCGATAACGGTTTCAGTAAATTTTCTAAAGTTTATGAGGCTGTTTTTTTGTGATGATTCTGTTATCATCGAATAGTTTATGTTGCCTTCGTCGTGGTAAACCGTACCTCCGCCCGATATTCTCCTTACCACGGGAATATTGTTTTCGATAACATAGGGCACATTTACTTCTTTAAAAACATTTTGATGTTTACCCACTATTACCGAAGGGGAGCTTTGCCACAACATAAAAATTTCTTCCGGCGAATTTTTTAAAAGGTACTCTTCGGCGGCAATGTTGAAAAAAGGATTTTTTAAATTTCTGTCGATAAAAATCACAATACAAAAGTAGCTAATTATTTAAGTTGCCGCGGGCATTTATATATCTTTGAAATTTTGTTTTTAAAATGAAAAAGGGGTTTTCAATATCGGTATTTTTTGTGTTTTTGTTTTTTGTTACGGTGGCTCAAAACGTTATTGTCAGAGGTAAAGTTGTTGATGCTAAAACAGGGTTTCCTTTGGCTTTTGTTAACATAAGCGGTTGTGTATCGGGCAAGGGAACGGTTTCGGATGTTAAAGGTAATTTTTCTTTAAAAACAAAAGTTTATGACAGTTGCTTTCTGTTTTCTTACGTTGGTTACGAAAGGAAAACGTATAAAATTAGCAATAATAAAAGGTATATTATTGTTGCATTAAAGCCTCAACCTCTTATTTTGGATGAAGTTACGGTAAAACCCGGAATAAATCCCGCAAACCGTATTATAAAACTTGCCGTTGAACACAAAAAAGTTAACGACCCCGATAAT
Source organism: Bacteroidales bacterium (assembly GCA_015489465.1). GTDB lineage: Bacteria > Bacteroidota > Bacteroidia > Bacteroidales > F082 > B16-G9. The sequence goes on from WFZS01000134.1 coordinate 4,999, forward strand.
CTTGAATCTTACAGGTACATAGTTTATGATAAACTGACCGTATCGCCGGATGTTAAACGGATATTAAAAGACACTGTTTTTAACGATTCGGCTCAAATGGAGTTGGCGAGGTTTATTAAAAAACAGGATTTCTTTTTGATGGAAACGGTTAGGGAAAGAAGTTTTAAAAGACCGGGATTGCAACAAGAGCGGATTTTGGCCACACGGGTTTCGGGTCTAAAAGATCCCTTAATATTGTTCATGATTACCGGAATACAGTCGGAATCTATTTACGATGATAAAATAACAATAGCCGGTAATGATTATGTAAATCCTGTAAGCAGAGGCAGCACCTCAAAATATTTTTTTCGCATAGAAGACACGGTTGTAAAAAGTCCTGCCGATACAACTTATATAATCTCATTTATGCCCGGTTTTAAAAAGAATTTTGACGGACTTAAAGGGCTGCTTTACATAAATAATAATGATTGGGCTGTCCGATATTTTGAAGCGACACCTGCAAAGGAACATCCCGGAATGAACATTTCAATAAGCCGGGCATATAAAAAAACGGGACCGGTATGGTTTCCTTTTCAGCTTAAAACGGTAATTGTTTTTAAAAATATGAGAGTCACTGTTGGTGATAAAGCGTACCCTTTAATTGCTACCGGCGTAAGTAAAATTAAAGATATAGAGGTAAATCCAGGTTTAAAAAGAAAAAATTTCGGACTTTACGAAACCGAAGTAAGTAATGGTGCCGCAAATAGAAAAGATGAATTTTGGGAAAGGTACAGAGGTAAAATAACTGACAGGGATAAAGAAACGTACAGGGTAATAGATTCGGTGGGGAAAGCACAAGGGTTGGATAAAAAAGTTGCTTTTTTTAAAACAATGATGACCGGTAAACTGCCTGTGGGTTTTGTGAATATAGACATGGACAAACTTTTCGGATATAATGTTTACGAAGGTTTTTATATTGGATTGGGAGCGCACACCAATCAAAAATTTTCCGGTGTTTTCAGCATCGGAGGATTTGCAGGTTACGGATTTCATGATAAAGACTGGAAATACGGGGTAGATGTGTCGGCATTAATACATAAACCTACGGAGTCTAGAGTTTACGTGGAATATTACAAACAACCGGTGGAAAGTGGCGAGGTAAGATATTTTTCCGATAGAATGAAGCAATGGAGCCCGGAGAATTTCGGTGATTTTTTCATAGAAAGAGAAAATCTTACAAAAGGACTTGAGTTCAATTACAGTTTCCGGTTAAAACCTATACGTGATTTTAAATGGAATTTAGGTTTTGTTTTACAGGAAAAATATGCATTTCGGAATTATGATTATGTACCTTTTGATAGCGAAACGGTACCGGGGAGATATAATTTTTCCAAAATGGTGTTCGGGTTCAGATTTGCCTTTCGTGAAAAAAACATAAAAACCGGTGATGAAGTGGTTCCTGTAAAATCCGGATTTCCGGTATTGAATTTTAAATTGACAACCAATGTAAAAAATCTTGCAGGAAGCAATTTTTCCTTTAATAAACTGGATTTGAGATTTACAGACAGGCTGGAAACAAAATATTACGGAGATTTTATATGGTCGTTGAATTTCGGATATTTATTTGGTGACGCACCGGCTCCGGAACTCTATTTTTTGCGCGGAACATACAGGACATTTACTTTATATGCTCCCAACACTTTCGGAACCATGTTGCCTAATGAATTTTTGTCAGACAGGTATTTCAGCGCCTTTTTGACATGGGATTTCAAAGATTTGTTGGTAGGATGGGGTAATTGGTCTCCGCAGCTGATGTTGGTAACAAACTTTGGAATAGGTTATTTAAAAAACCCCGAGTATCATAAAAACATTGATTTTAGAACCATGGAAAAAGGGTATTACGAGTCGGGATTTATTATTAGAAAACTGATTGATTTTAAAATAATGGATTTAGGAGCGGGGATTTTGTATCGTTACGGTCCCTATTCGTTTGATAAACAAAGCGATAATTTTGCTTATAAATTAAGTGTTTATTACGGTCTTTAAAATCCGTGATATTTATTAAATTTGAAAAAGATTAAAATTGCAGGATGAAAAGTTTTTTTGCTAACTATTGGAAGCAGTTATTATGGTTTGTTTTGATATTGGTATTTGCTATTTTGTTTACCGATATAATGATATACATATTGATAGCATCATTTATATCGATATTGGGCTATCCTTTAACACATTGGCTTGAAAATAAACACGGCTTATCACATACCGTTAGTGTATTCATTACGTTTTTTGCTTTTATCTTGGTTTTTGTAATATTTATACTGTTTATAGTGCCGCTTATTATTTACCAGGCTAACATAATTTCATCGATAGATCTCGGAGAATTGATAAAGTATTATAAGGATTCGTTACAGGATATAAACAGTTTTCTTGTAAAATATAATATTGTTAACCCCGAAAGTTCTTTTGTGGCTTGGATGCAGGAACAACTGAGAGACCTGGTAAATGTTGCCAAGTTTACCAACATATTTGCATCGTTTGTTTCTACTACCGGTTCGGTAGTAATGGGAATTTTTATCGTGCTTTTTCTTACGTTTTACTTTTTACTTGACGAAAAGTTGGTCAAAAACTTTATTTTGTCGTTATTCCCCAAGTCGATATTGGAGGACGTCAGTGCCGTATTACATCATTCCAAAGAGTTGTTGGTGAGATATTTTTACGGTATTTTGATAGAGGTGGGTATAATGATGACAATAGAATCAACGGTCTTGTTGATATTGGGTGTCCCGAATGCTTTGTTGATAGGTTTTTTGGGAGGTCTTTTGAATACAATACCTTATTTGGGACCTTTGATGGGAGCTATTTTGGGTATGACGTTGGCGGGTTTATCCGAATTGGCTTACGGCTCTTATGATCATGTGTTTAGTTCGGTTCTTTATGTGGCGTTAACATTTATAGGTGCCAATATTATTGACAATGTAATTTTACAACCGCAGATATATTCGAAAAGTGTAAAAGCACATCCCGTAGAAATATTTTTGGTTATTATTATAGGCGGCAGGCTTGCAGGTGTTGTTGGTATGATATTTGCAATACCTACTTATACCGTCATTAAAGTGATTGTCAATCAAATAAAAGACAGGGTTGATAGAACCGACAAAGAAATAATGGAAAAGCAGGAAAATATGACGGGTGAAATTATAAAGAGTTAATTGTTAAACTAAAAAAATTACAACCATGAGTGAAAAAAGTTCAGGAAGCGGATTTGCCTTTTTAGCAGGTGTTGCTATTGGCGTTGCCGTAGGTGCCGTAGCAGGTTTATTATTTGCACCCACCGCAGGCGATGATACACGTGCATATTTATCCGAAAAGTCAAAAGATTTGGCAAACGACTTTAACGATAAATTTGATGAGTTCAAAGAAACTTTTAACGAAGTATTGGAAGATGTTAAAGGTGCAGCTCAAGAAAAAATAGAAGAAGTGAAAGAGGTGGCTCAAGCCAAGATAGAAGAAGTAAAAAGCGCCACTAAAGCTTAATTTTAAAATTTTATTATGAACGCTAAATCCAATAGTGAAATTAGCGAATTTATTCAGGATACTTTTAAAGAGTTCAAAGATTACATTGATCTCCAAATAAGGTATAACAAGCTTATTGCGGCAAAAAAGACGGGAGAAATCTCGTCTTTTCTTGCCCTTTTTGTCATTGTGGCAATACTAGGGGCTTTTTTCCTCCTCATGGCATCTTTGGGCTTTGTTTGGTGGTATTCGCGTAATAATCCTGCCGACAGGTATGAGGGTTTTTTGATAGTTATGGCTTTTTATTTTTTAATGGGTTTGGTTATTTATCTTTTCAGAGAAAAACTTATTTACAAACCCCTTAAAAGAGTTAGCACCCGGGTTTTTTTTGATGAAGATAAACCGGTATTTAAACAAAAAATAAAAAAAGCTATAAACGAATCGGGTAAAGAGGAGATAATATTAAAAGAAACGATTCTTGATCTTTCGGACCCCGCTACTTTCAGACTTGCCAAGGAAATGGAACTTGCTAAAATTAAGCACAAAGAAAAGTTATTACAAGATAAATTCGAGAAGGCAAAGGAAACGTTTGACCTGGCAAATATTACAAAAGCTGTTTTTGATTCTTTTAAAGAAAAAATAATCAGTACCGCCACATTAGCCAAATTGACATACACGTCAATAAAGATGCTTACAAAGAGGAGGAAAAAAAGTAAAAAAGAAGAAAAGAAAATGATAAATAAAAAAACGGGAAAGTAAAACCTTCCCGTTTTTTTGTTGTGTATTTATAATTTATATTGTCAAAATGTCTTTTTCTTTGGTTTCAAGCAATTGGTCAACTTTTTTAATATATTTATCGGTAAGTTTTTGAATCTCATCCAAAAGACGTTTTACTTCGTCTTCGGCCATACCTTCTTTTTCAAGTTGTTTTGCTTCGTTATTGGCTTTATGACGTGCATTACGAATACCTACTTTTGATTCTTCCGCTGCATGTTTAGCCTGTTTAACAAGGGATATACGTCTTTCTTCCGTTAAAGGCGGAACATTGATTCTTAATATTTCGCCTTCATTTGATGGGTTGAATCCCAAATTTGCATTTACTATGGCTTTCTCTATTTCATGAATAGTGCTTTTGTCAAAAGGCTGGACAATTATTTGCCGTGCATCCGGTGTGTTGATGTTAGCGGTTTGTTCGATGGGTGTAGGAACCCCGTAATAATCAACCATTATGCCGTGCAACATCTGAGGACTTGCTTTTCCGGCCCGTATTTTGGTAAACTCGTGCTCAAGGTGCATAATGGCTTTTTGCATATGCTCTTCCGCTTCTTCCAATAAAAATAATGCTTCGTCGGTCATAGTCGTACAATTTTGTATTTATGCAAATTTAATATTTTATATTATTCAAAGGATGATAACCTTAAATTCGCGTAATATTTTCCGGTAAAGATTTCACCCGCAAGAAATATCCGCTTGACGCATTTTTATATAGACCTGGATACCGTTGAAAAAACCGGATTAATGTATTTTTTTGTATAATCCTATTTCTACCGGGTCCATGCGGGTGGTATAAACTTTTAAAGAGTTTATATTTATCACGGAGGAATCTCTCTTCCAAACGTAAAATTTTATACGGGAATTTCCGGGAATGTTTTTAAAGTTCATTATTCTTGAAGAGAAAGTAACATAATAAACCGAATCGTTTTCCGTGTAAAAATTACAAAAATATTTCCCGGACCAGTAATATCTTTTATTGTCCTTTTTATTCCAGTCGGTTACCAGAATTGCATCCGGACAATGTTGTGATGTTTTGTTAACGGTGAGTTTAGCGTTAAGAACATCATAGTAGTCAAATTTAGTACTGTCGGGATATATGGTTATTGAGCCTTTATATTTTTCATTACGGTTTATTTCAAAACCGGGAATTTCTTTCAGGGTTTTGGAAAATTCAGCGGTTTTTTTAAATCCTTTAAAATATTTTTTTGATAAAACCCAGTATTCCATATTTTGTGATGTTATGCGCTCGGCAACATAACCGTATTTTGATTTTACCGTTTCAAGAAAGGTGAAAGGTGCATAATCGGCAATACCTACTATTAAAAAGTCTCTTTTGTTTTCGGTTACATAATTAAGAACGTTTTTTATTTCATCATTTTTTTCCAGTTTAAAATATGCGGGTGTGTTGCCGTATTTTTTAAAATAATAATCGAACATGCGTGTTTGCGGTGCTTGTAATACAACAGCCGGATTATTGTATTTCTTGATATCTTCAATTACTTGCTTGGGTATCTCGTTTAACCCTTGATGATACATTAGTCGGTAGTGTTCGCGGTCCAATATCAATGTTGAAATTCCGGTGAAAAGTATTAACGAAAGTGATAATAAAGTCATCTTTAACGGCATATTTCCGATGAAAGAAAAAAATACCATTACCAAAAAAGGAAAAACAAAATAAAGAGTTGAGTTTTGAATAACGGGAAATCTAAATACGGAATAAAAATATGCTACTAGAAAAGTTATCAAAAACCAGCTGATACCGATAATCCTGAATTTTGAAAATTTTTTATCGTTTTTGTATTTAAAAGAAAAATAGAGTGTTATGAATAAAACTACCGAGAAGAAGAATCCGGAAAAATGAAAAATGTATTTAAAGTATTCAATTATGAAGTCTTTTTCGGGTTTGCCCAGCCAACCGCCTATGTCGCCTCTTTTAAATTGAATAATGAAAATTATCAATGAAGGCAGCATTAACATAAAAGCCGTCAATCCCGAAAAGATGTATTTTTTTACTCTTTTTTTGTTTATGAATAGAAGACCTGTCAAATACACCAATAAATCAAAAAATATTGTAAAGGCATGTATATATCCGTTCAAGGTATAAAACAGTATAAACCAAATCCAGTCACTTGTTTTAATCTTGTCATCAAAAACAATTTTTGTCCAGAAATAAACCGTTGCAAGACTGAAAAAAAGTCCCGGTTCGTACGGCCTTATTAACTGACTGTAAAAAATATTGTATTGTAAAACGGCTATCAGTGATGCCGACATCAATGCCGTAATTTTACCGAACCATTTTTCCGCCACCAAATAAACTAATATCACCGAACCTACACCTGTCAGCAGAAAAGGGAATTTGAGAACGGGTTCCGATACCCCGAATAATTTTATTATCAAAAAAATGAAAGTTTGAACTCCGGGAGGATGTGCATCGGGGATAATCCCTTTCAATATCAATTCTTTGAATGTTCCGAATTGCGCCCTGAAAATGGCACTGAATTCGTCGTGCATAAAAGGAATTGACGTAAAATCCCAAAATCGCAATAAGGTTGCAGTGATAATAACTATTACCAACAGCAACCTTTCGGTATTTTTAAAAAATCTTATCAAGAAATAAAATTATTCGTTTGAAACAATTGTTCCTACTTTTTCACCTTTCACAACTTTAAGCAAGTTGCCTTCGGTATTCATGTCAAAAACAAGTATCGGCATGTTATTTTCCCGGCAAAGAGTGAAAGCCGTCATATCCATTACTTTGAGGTTTTTTGAGTAAGCTTCGTCAAAAGTTAAGGAGTCGTATTTAACGGCCGCGGGATCTTTTTCGGGGTCTGCCGTATAAATCCCGTCAACACGTGTTCCTTTCAACAACACATCCGCATTGATTTCTATTGCACGCAAAGCTGATGCCGTATCTGTCGTGAAAAAAGGATTTCCGGTTCCGCCCGCTATTATCACGACTTTACCTTGTTTAAGGTTCTCTTTGACTTTTCTTCCGCTGGTACTTTCGGCAACGGGGTCGATGTTAAGACCTGAAAGAAGTTTTACATTTACACCTTGTTTTTCCAGTTCGGCTTGCAAAGCCATGGAATTTATTACCGTAGCAAGCATTCCCATATAGTCTCCTTGAACACGGTCGAAACCTTGAGCCGCACCTTGCACACCTCTGAAAATATTTCCTCCCCCGATAACAATTGCGACCTGCACACCTTCATCAACCACTTCTTTTATTTGCTTGCAGTAAACAGTCAAAGTTTCAGGGTCTATACCGTAATTTTTTTTGCCCATTATTGCTTCGCCGCTGAGTTTTAATAATACTTTTTTGTACTTCATTTTTTAAACTTGATTTTTTATGATTTTCAAAATTCTTTATCAGAACCAGTAACCTATGGAAAGAAAAGCCGATAATCCGTAAATATTGGAATCCATAATAGTTATTTCCGCGGGTCCTATAAAACTGTCGTATCCCACGGTTAAACCGTATCCGTTAATAAGATCCAATTCCGGATTTCCGTTATCGTCATAACTGTCTAATAATCCCCATATGGTTCCGATGTCGTCTTTTACAGTAACATATAATTTTTTATAAACGTTATATTGAATAGCCATGCCGGCTTTTACCATATTGGTGCCGAAACGTTGAATGAACTTGGTTCCCATAAACGGAACTATTGTATTTTGATAGTTGAACTTATTCAATCCACCCACACCGAACCAATGGTTTACGGGAGGCACTTTATATTTGTCGGAATTCAATGTGAATCCGGCAAATGCCGATGGCTGCAAAACGAATTTTTCTTTTTTGTCAAGATAAAAGTTTCCTTCCCAGCCTCCGTAAATGATAAATGTGTTTTTGAAAAAATCTTTTACCCACGTTTTTGACACCGGCATTACATATTCGGCTCTGACATTAAGTTTTGAACCCTTTGTTGCGAAATAGTCTTTATTACGGGTATCCATTTTAAAACTTGCAAAAGGGGTAAGATAACTGTTAAAATCCGTAAACTGTTCAAAAGCCGTGTCGCTTTGGATGTTTTGATCTATTTTGAAATATTCGTAATCGATTCCCAGACTTAAATTATATTGATTATCAATATTGCTTAAAGCATAAACGGAACCTTTGTAATTTGTAAACTTAAGCTCGTTCATTTTTTTATCGCCCTCGTAATCCCCGAAATTGAAGTTATAAAAGTGTCCTGTTATACCCAAGCCCGGACGCGGACCTCTGTCCATTATATAGGTGAATTTGAAATTAAGATTTTGGCTTAAATTAAAGTTTACAAAAAGTTTCGAGCCGTTAATCAGTAAGTTTCTAAAATAAGCGTTAAAAAGAAGTCCGATATTATAATCGTTGTCATAATGGATACCTGCAGCAAGAGATCCCACCTCTTTTTCCTGAACGTTAATTACCAAATCAACGGGGTTTTTCATCCCTATCCGGTTAGCTTCCTTTTTTTCTTGTTCCGTAGGTTCTTTAAATTCGTATGTAACAAGGTCAAAAAACCCCGATCCGTATAAACTTTCAATTACTTCTTCAAGATTATCTATTGAAATATTCTTTTTTTTCAGTTTACGGAATGTGTTTTCCAAAAGTTTTTCCGAAACATTGCTTAATCCTTTAAACTCTACATTTGCCACTTCTATAGAGTCCAGAAATTTTGTATTAAAATTATTTCCGGGAACATATTCTATTGCATTAAGGGAGTCGTTAAGTCTTTTCAGTTCATCATAATGTTCTCTTGCCGTCTTTTCTCCTATTGCTATTATTGAATCATAATCGTTGAAACTCATCATATCGTACGGACCCATATCGAAATGAATGTAAAGATCCGTGTTTTTCATTCCCTCTTCCGATGCTTTTATTGCCGAAAAGCTTATTATCTGGCTTATAACCGAGAAAACATTGTCAAGTTTGTCGATGTCTTTAATCAAACCTTGCTGGACGTCACCCCCTATAATATATTCGGCTCCCAAATCCCTCATGTCTTTTGCCGGATAGTTGTTTACCACGCCACCGTCAACAAGATATCTGTTTTGATAATGAACAGGCTCGAAATAACCCGGGATAGACATACTTGCCCTGATGGCTTTTTCAAGGTTTCCGCTTTTCAAAACTACGGATTCGCCCGTTAACAAGTCGGTTCCGGTACAGAACATAGGTACCGGCATTTTGGTAAAATCCTTTTGTTTATAAAATTTTGCAAAATACCTGTTAAGAAGCATTTCTACATTTTGCCCTTTAAAAAGGGATTTTTTTAGAGAAATGATGTTTCCTTTATCCCCTTTGGAATTGTTTTTTTTACCTATCGGCAGTTGCACTATCAACGGGTTACCCATATCTTTATCGATAAAAGGAATATATTTCCTTTTAACTTTATCTTGCATAACTTCGTCCCAGTTAACACGGCTTACTATATCGGTCAATGTATCGGGGTCATATCCGGCGGAATAAAATCCGGCCATAATACTACCTATACTTGCTCCTCCCACATAGTCTATGTGTAAACCTATTTCTTTGAGTACTTTGAAAAGACCTATGTATGCAAAACCTTTTGCTCCGCCACCGCTAAGAACAAGACCAACTTTAGGGCGTTTTTTAACCGTTTTATTTGCAGTATTTTGAGAAAAGACAATATTCTGCGTTAACAGGAAAAGAAACAAGAAACCACCGGGTAAAAGTTTTCTCATAAAATCAATTTTAAACCTTTCGGGTCTAAAATTAAGCATTTTTTCCGTGGCAGTGCTTGTACTTTTTACCGCTGCCGCATGGACAAGGGTCGTTTCTTCCCACTTTCTTTTCAACTTTTATAGGTTGTGTTTTTATCTCTTCCTGCGATTGAGTGTTGCTATGTGCCTGCGAAAGCAAGTCTCCTCTTTCCTCTTTCATTTTACTACGGTCTATACCTTTAGGTATTTTGGCTTCGTGCAAAACATTTTGAGGATTATTATTACCAACGGCAATATCCGCTCTTAGCAGGAATGAAACCACATCTTTGTTGATCTTTTGAATCATCTTTTTGAAAAGTTCAAAAGATTCGAATTTGTATATCAAAAGCGGGTCTTTTTGTTCGTACGATGCATTTTGAACAGACTGTTTAAGATCATCCAGTTCACGTAGATGCTCTTTCCAAGCATCGTCTATTGTGGCAAGAACAATACTTTTTTCAAAAGCAAGAGGTATCTCTTTGCCTTCCGTTTCAACGGCTTTTTTAAGGTTTGCGATTACTTGTACCTCTTTTGAGCCGTCGGAGAACGGAATGGCTATATTTTCATACTGTTTTTGATTTTCATAAACATCTTTTACAACGGGATAAACGTTTTTTGCCAAACGTTCACGCTTTTCGGTATATTCTTTATAAACTTTATTGAAAAGTTTTTCGGTAAGATCGTCAGTTGCCGATTGTAGAAATTCCGTTTCGTCAAAGGGAGATTCCGTACCCAAGGTTTTGTAAAGTTCGAGTTTGAAACCTTCAAAGTCTCCGGCTTCGTGGTGTTCGGTAACTATTTGTTCTATAAGGTCGTAAATCATGTTGGCTATGTCAACACCGAGGCGTTCGCCGAACAATGCATGACGGCGGCGTTTGTATATTACCTCACGTTGCGAGTTCATGACATCGTCATATTCCAGCAATCTTTTACGGATACCGAAGTTGTTTTCTTCAACTTTACGTTGGGCACGTTCGATGGACTTTGATATCATGCTGTGCTGGATAACTTCACCTTCTTTAAGTCCCAGTTTATCCATAAGTCCTGCAATACGCCCCGAACCGAACATCCTCATCAAGTCGTCTTCCAGAGAAACATAAAACTGCGAACTTCCCGGATCACCTTGACGTCCGGCACGACCTCTCAGCTGACGGTCAACACGTCTCGATTCATGGCGTTCTGTACCAATAATGGCAAGACCTCCCGCTTCTTTTACACCTTCACCGAGTTTAATGTCGGTACCACGACCTGCCATGTTGGTGGCAATGGTAACGGTTCCGGCTTCACCGGCTTCTTTAACTATTTGAGCTTCCTTTTGGTGTAATTTGGCGTTAAGCACGTTATGTTTAATCCGTTTTCTGTTTAACATACGACTTAAAAGTTCCGATGTTTCTACCGATGTTGTTCCCACCAGAACAGGTCTGCCCTGATTTACAAGGTTCTCTATCTCGTCGATAACGGCATTGTATTTTTCTCTTTTTGTTTTGTAGATAAGGTCTTCGTGGTCTTTACGTATTACGGGTTTGTTTGTCGGAATTTCAACAACGTCGAGTTTATAAATGTCCCAGAACTCTCCCGCTTCCGTGATGGCGGTACCTGTCATACCGGCAAGCTTTTTATACATTCTGAAATAGTTTTGGAGAGTAATGGTTGCGTAAGTTTGCGTTGCGGCTTCTACTTTTACATTCTCTTTGGCTTCAATGGCTTGGTGCAATCCGTCCGAATAACGGCGACCTTCCATAATACGTCCGGTTTGCTCGTCAACAATTTTAACTTTATTATCTATTATGACGTATTCCACATCCTTTTCAAAAAGCGTATAAGCTTTTAAAAGTTGGATAACCGTGTGGATACGGTCCGATTTTACCGAGAAATCGTTGATAAGCTCGCTTTTCTTTTCAAGGAGTTCTTTTTCCGGAAGGTTTTGTTTTTCCAGATTTGCAATTTCTTCGCCTATATTGGGCATTATGAAGAAATTGGGGTCGTTGTATGATTCTGTTAACAGGTCAATACCTTTTTCGGTCAGTTCAACGGAGTTGTTTTTTTCATCAATAACAAAATAAAGCTCGTCGTCTATTTTATGCATATGTTTTGCCTGTTCTTGCAAGTAAAAACTTTCCGTTTTTTGCATCAGGGCTTTGTTACCTTCTTCTGAAAGAAGTTTTATAAGAGCTTTGTTTTTGGGTAAGCCGTGGTATGCACGCAATAGGAGTTCTCCGGCTTTTTTAACATTTTCAGGGTTGGATTTGTCTTGAAGTAATCTTTTAGCTTCGGCAATAATTTTAGTTACGAGGGATTTTTGAGCGTTATATAGTTTAAGCACATCGGGTTTCAAGTTGTCAAACTCCTGATTTTCGCCTTTTGGTGTAGGTCCCGAAATAATAAGAGGAGTACGGGCATCATCAATTAATACGGAGTCAACCTCATCGACAATGGCATAATTATGTTCACGTTGAACCATCTCTTCGGGGTTTGATGTCATGTTGTCACGAAGGTAATCGAACCCGAACTCGTTGTTTGTTCCGTAAGTTATGTCGGCAAGGTATGCATTGCGTCTGTCTTGGGTGTTGGGCTGATGTTTGTCGATACAATCCACTTTAAGCCCGTGAAACATAAATAACATACCCATCCATTCGGCATCACGTTTTGCCAGATAATCGTTAACGGTTACAACATGAACACCTTTTCCGGGTAAAGCATTCAGATAAACGGGTAGTGTGGCAACAAGCGTTTTTCCTTCACCGGTTGCCATTTCGGCAATTTTCCCTTGATGGAGTACGATACCACCTATAAGCTGAACGTCGTAATGAACCATATCCCATTTGATAAGGTTACCGCCTGCCATCCATTCGTTTTTATAATGGGCTTTACCGTCTTTTATGTAAACGTTATCCATTTTGGAAGCAAGTTCCCCGTCATAATCACTGGCCGTTACAATAACTTCATCATTTTCTTTGAAACGTTTGGCGGTTTCTTTCATCACTGCAAAAGCCTCCGGAAGTATTTTGTCGAGTATTTCCTGGCTTTTTTCGTAGCTTCTGTTTTTAAGCTTGTCTATTTGGTTGTATAATTTTTCTTTTTCGTCGGTTTCAAGATCGGGATTGTTGTTTATTTTATCTTGAAGTTCGGCAATTTTATTTTCTTCTTCCGAAATATACTCTTCTATCCTTTTTTTGAATTCCTGTGTTTTGGCACGAAGTTCATCGTTTGACAGATTTTTTATTGTTTCGTAAGCTTTATGTATTTCTTGAACAATAGGATTCAACGCTTTCATGTCGCGGGAAGCTTTGTCTCCCATTATCTTTTTTAGAAATCCTAACATGGTTATATAATTTTTTCTTGAAATTTTACTTTGTCAATAATTATACCAATATAAACCGGTTGTAATTAATTTAGCGCGCAAAGTTACCCAAACAATAGTAATTAACGAAATATTTTTATTGTGTAATAGCAAGTTATTAAAATGAAAATTTGTAAAAAAAGGGATTTATACCTGAAATAAGGTTTCTAATTATTTATTTTTGTGTTATTTTGTAATAACTGTTTCGAAAAACCGAAAATCAATATCATAATATTATGTACAAGTTTTTAAAAACATTAAGTGTTGCTGCATTTTTATTTTTTGCATTTGCAGCTGTTAATTCTTATGCAGATAATCCGTCAAGTAAGAAACCCGGAGACAACAAAAAAATTAAAAAACCCAATATCATCTTTTTCATAACCGATGATATGCAGAGGTATATGTTTAATTTTTTACCTGAAGGCCATGGCAAGAATTTATCTCCCAATATCGACAGGCTTGCAAAAGAAGGTGTTGTAATGATGGGACAGCATGTTAGTTCGTCGGTTTGTACCCCAAGCCGTTACTCTTGTCTTACGGGGCAATATGCCAGCCGTTCAAAGTGTGACGAGTTTGCCCGTTTTACAAAAAAAATGGACGGACAAGCGGTTGTTCAGTGGAACACATATATTGTTCCCGGTCAGCCTACCATAGGATCTATGTTGAAAAAGTTGGGTTATGTTACCGGTTTTTACGGAAAAAATCATGCTATTGAAGCGCCGGGTTGGAAAAAGCTTCCTCTAAAAGCCAATCCTAAAGACCCTGAAGTTGTAGCAGCATTAAAAAAGGACCAGGAAATTATTCAAGAGAATCTAAAAAAGTGCGGTTTTGATTATTCCGGAGCTTTATATCAAGATAACCCGAGTTATTTGGGTCCCGAAAAGTTGAGATACCAGAATCTGGATTGGATTACCGAACATGCTTTGCAGTTTTTGGATACCGTAAAAGATGACGATAGACCGTTTTTCTTGTATTATGCCACAACGGTTCCTCACGGTCCCTCCGATGCCGAACATTCGTGGAATGCCGACAGACGCATAACGGCTGAAGGTATATTGGATAAAGCTCCCACTGTTTTACCGCCTAAAGAAACCATCCCCGAAAGACTTATAAAAGCTGGATTGGCAAAACCCGGCAAAAAAGTTTCCGATGCAAAGGCTAATACGTTGTGGATAGACGATGCTTTGGGAGCTTTGATAAAGAAGCTTGAGGAGCAGGGAAAACTTGAAAATACCATAATATTTTTCTTTAACGACCACGGCCAGTATGCCAAAGGTTCCGTTTACGAAGGGGGTGTGAGCTCACCGTCCGTAGTTTGGAAATACGGAGGTTTCCCTTTAAAAGGAGTATGTGATTCATACGTTTCCAATATTGACTTTGCTCCTACTATTCTTGAAATGGCGGGAGGGGATCCTTCAAAAGAAAAATCATTTGACGGAATAAGTTTTTTACCCATTTTGAATAATGAAAAATGCAAAACTCACGAGTCTCTTTATTTTGAAATGGGATTTTCAAGAGCGGTTTTGAAAGACGGTATAAAATATATTGCATTGCGTTTTCCCGAATTTGCCGAAAAATGGGATTTGAAAAAGAGAAAAGAAGTACTTGACAAATGGAATGACTTTAGAAAACGTAATAAATTGCGTTATCATTTCGAAGATCCGTCATTACCGTTTTCACATCTGATGTTGATTCCAGGGGGAGGTGATGCTGAATATCCTTCCACACAACGTTATGCCCATTATTATGATAAGGATCAACTGTATGATTTGAGAGCTGATCCGAAAGAACAAAACAATCTTTATAATAATCCCAGATATCAGGATTATGTAAAAGAGATGCGGGCTCTTTTGAAAAAATATCTGGAGAAATTACCGGGAAAATTCGGCGAGTTTAAAACCAAATAATATTTGAATTATGGAGGCTCAGGCAAAGGTGGACCCCGGTGCAAAAGTTTCGGTAGGTGAAAAAATAGGTTACTCATTGGGTGATGCTGCCGCTAACATTGCATGGAGAGGCGTCGCTACGTTTTTATTCATTTTTTATACCGATGTTTTCGGATTAACACCTGCAACGGTTGGAGTATTGTTTTTTGTTGCCAGGTTCAGTGACGGGATAAGTGATATTTTCATGGGGATAATAGGTGACAGGACGAATACTAGATGGGGAAAATTCAGACCGTGGATTTTATGGACCGCAATACCGTTCGGCGTTGTTTTATCGTTACTTTTTACCGCCCCCGATTTAAGTCCTACCGGTAAGATTGTTTATGCCTATACTATGTATATTCTTTTTACTCTGATTTATACCGCTAATAACATTCCTTACGGAGCCCTTATGGCTGTTATGACAGGTGACGACAAAGAAAGGACAAGTATAGGTTCATACAGAATGGTAGGTGCTTTTGCAGGCGGAATGCTGGTTCAAGGAGCATTGTTGTATCTTGTTGCACATTTTGGCAGTGTTGATCCTCAGATAACTTTGAAACAGCTGGCTAAGGATAAGTATGAAGTTACAATAACTTCACCTTACGATGTTCAAAATGCCAATATAAGCACTGAAAATAACATAGCATATTTTACATGGAAAAGTGACACCGTAAAAAACAATCATCCCACAAAGGGTAAAAGTTTTCATTTAAAAGCCAACACTGTTTATACCTTTTTAATAGAGGGTGAAGCCGGACTGGTACCTCAAAGTATAAAATTGATAGATCAGAAAAAAGGTTACAGCTACTCTATTTATGTTATGTCCGTAATATTGTCTTTGGCAATGATTATAACATTTTTGAGTACCAGGGAGAGAATAAAGCCTCCTAAACAGCAAAAAAGTAACCTTAAACAGGATTTTAAAGACCTTATTAAAAACAAACCGTGGTTGGTTTTGCTTGCAATAGGTTTGATATTCAATGTTTATAATTCAATAAAACAGGGTATTACGGTTATTTATTTTACCCATTATTTACACAATCAGCTTCTTGCCTCATCTTATATGGTAGGATTGACTTTAGCTTCCATAGTAGGAGCTATGGTTACATCGCCGTTAGGTAAAAAGTGGGGTAAGAAAAACCTGTTTATCTATGCCTTGATTTTTTCGGGAGGTGTGAATGCTTTATTAATGTTTTGCGGTCCCGAAGATTTGATTTGGATATTTACAATAGGTATTGTTTCGGAATTCGGTGCAGCCATATTCCCGACCCTTTTCTTTGCAATGCTCGGCGATTCGGCCGATTACTCGGAATTTATTAACGGTCGCAGGGCAACGGGATTAATATATTCAGCAGGATCGTTTGCAACGAAAATGGGTGGCGGTATTGCCGGTGCCATAATAGGTTTCGTGCTTGCATATTTCAATTACAACGGACAAAATGCCGTTGCCGTTGAAGGTGCCGTTCCGGGAATAATAATGCTTATGAGCTGGATTCCGGCAATAGTTGCTTTTATCGGTGTATTCTTTATGTATTTCTATCCTCTTGATCAAGATAAAATTACCGAAATAACGGAGGAACTTAATAATAGAAGAAAACAAGAAGAATTGGTTTCGGCCGGTTAAAAAAGATTTTTATGGTTAAGTATAAATATTTGACGGGATTACTGTTGCTTGTTCTGTTCACGAACAGCGTAATCGCACAAGAAAAGAGCATCGACCCCACTGAACATATAAGGATAAACCAAGTGGGATATTTCCCGGGTTCCGTGAAAAAGGCGGTAGTGGTTGACGTGAAAAAAGACGGGTTTTTTATAAAAAATATTGGCGGAGCCGTTGTTTTTAGAGGTAAATTGTCAAAACCCGGGTATTGGGAAAAATCGGGAGAGGAGGTTAGAATAGCCGATTTTACTAAATTGACAAAACCGGGAAAATATGTTTTTTATGCTGAGGAAATAAGCAAAGGATGTCCCTTTAAAATAAGCGAAGATGTTTACGGTAAACCGTTTAAGGCGGCACTGAAAAGTTATTATTTGATAAGAGCCTCCATGCCGATAGAGAAAAAATATGCAGGGAAATTCGCACGAAAAGAGGGTCATCCCGACAGTATGGCTTATTTTCATCCCTCGGCAGGCAGGGGAGAGGGAAAAGCCTCTTCGTCAAAAGGATGGTATGATGCCGGAGATTATAATAAATATGTTGTCAACGGAGGTGTAACGGTAGGCACATTATTAAATCTTTACGAGATGTTTCCGGATTTGGTTAAAGACGGCTTTACAGGTATTCCGGAAAGCGGTAACAAAATTTCAGATCTTTTGGATGAGGTAAAATACGAACTTGATTGGATGATTACGATGCAGACTTCATACGGTGCAGCCAATATGAAACTCACTTCAAAAAAGTTTACCGGTTTCATTATGCCCGATAAAGATAAAACCGCCAGATATTTTGTGGGAATAGGAACAGCTCCCACATTGAATCTGGCTGCATCAATGGCAATGGCTGGCCGTATTTATAAAGACATTGATCCGGAATTTGCAAAAAAATGTTTAATCTCTGCCGAAAAAGCATGGAAATGGGCTGTTAAAAATCCGGATGTTGCATATAAAAATCCCGAGGATATAACGACCGGGGAATATGGTGACACCGATTTTACCGAAGAATTTTGGTGGGCGGCTTCCGAACTTTATCTTGCTACAAAAGGTGACGAATATGCAAATTATTTAACAACACATAAACCTTATCTTAAATTTGAAGTAAGTGAATCGTGGAGGATGTTTTTGGGTAATCTGGGAAGTTTTTCATTGCTGATGTCAAATGAGAAACTACCTGACGGCTTGCGCAAAACTTTGGAAAACAAACTGGTGTCGGTAGCCGACAGCTTGATGAGTGAAATAAACAATAATCCTTACATGATACCTGTTGATAAATTTGTTTGGGGTTCAAATAGCGACGTGGCAAACGCAGCCATGTTTCTTGCAGTTGCTTATCAGGTTACCGGGAAAAAGGATTACCTTAACGGTGTTGTTTTAACGGTTGATTATATTTTCGGGAAAAATGCAACGGGATACTCGTTTATGACGGGTTTCGGTTGTAAAACACCTATGCATGTTCATCATCGAGTTTCGGGCGGAGATAATATTAAAGAACCGTTACCGGGATTTGTTGTGGGAGGTCCTAATGTAAACAGGGAAGATGAGGGAGCCGGTGTAAAATATCCTCATAAAGAACCTGCAAAAAGTTATGTGGATTATGAACCTGCTTTTGCATCCAATGAAACGGCGATAAACTGGAATGCTCCCGTGGTATTTGTATTGGGGTTTTTGGAAGCTAATGCGGATAAATTAAAATAAATACATAAAAAGTAATTTCATTTTTATTTCAAAGTCCGGGTTTGGTAAAACAAATCCGGATTTTTGTCAGAAAATCCCTTATTATTTTTGAATTTTTATTTAGATTGGTTATTTATTATATATTTGTTCGTGAGTTGAGTATAAGAAATTTAACAGATTATGCCGGGAATAGAATATGTAGTTTTGGTCAATGATAATGACATGCCATTGGGCACAATGGAGAAGATGGAAGCCCACGAAAGAGGTAAGTTACACAGAGCCTTTTCCGTCTTTGTTTTTAATAATAAAGGTGAAATGCTTTTACAGAAGCGAGCCGAAAGCAAGTATCATTCGCCGGGTTTGTGGACAAATACCGTATGTAGTCATCCGAGACCGGGTGAAAAAAACGAAGAAGCTGCACACAGACGTTTGATGGAAGAGATGGGCTTTGATTGTGATTTGAAAGAGTTGTTTTCTTTTAAGTATAAAGCCAATGTCGGGCAAGGGCTTACCGAACATGAATATGACCATGTTTTTATCGGTACTTCGGATGAAAAACCCAATCCGAATCCCGAAGAGGTTAGCGACTGGAAATATATGACCTTGGAAGATGTGCTGGCCGATATAAAGAAAAATCCCAAAGATTATACCGAGTGGTTTAAAATTGCCGTTAAGGAATTAAAGTTACAAATGTAAAAGGTTAAGCTATGCTTCGTCATATCGTAATGGTAAAATTTACCGACAGGGAGAAAGCGGAAGATTTGTCAAGAACAATGAAAAAGATGCTTGAAGATTTGGTGCCTGTTATAGATGATTTGAAAAGTATGGAAGTGGGTTTGAACATCAATACACGTCCTTCGGCTTTCGACCTTGTATTGGTTGCAGATTTTGACGATGAAAAAGGACTTAATGTATATCGCGAGCATCCCGCACACGTTAAAGTCCTTGATTTTATGAAAGGCATTGTTGAAAAAACAGCTGTTGTAGATTATTACAAATAATAAATTTCGATTTCATGGTTCCTTTCAATGTTACCGTATTGGGTAACGGTTCCGCCGTGCCTACTTCTTTTCAAAATCCTACATCACAATTGTTAAATTATAATGGTAAAAGGTTTTTGATTGATTGCGGTGAAGGAACTCAAATGCAGATGATTAAATACAACACGGGTCATAAACATATTGACAATATTTTCATAAGTCATTTGCACGGTGATCACTATTTCGGATTGATAGGGTTTTTAAATACTTTACATCTGTTCGGACGGACAAAGCCGGTGAATATTTACGCACCTTCACAAATTAAAGAGATAATTGATGTACAACTGTCGGCAGCAAATACAAAACTGAAATTTGAAATTAAATACACCTTTACCGATAAAATTGAAGGTGTTATTTATGAAGATAACAATATTACAGTTGAGCATTTTCCTCTGAACCACAGGATTACTGCTTACGGATTTGTTTTCAGGGAAAAGCAAAAAGAGAGGAAATTAAAAAAATCTTTTGTTGAAAAATATTCCCCTTCAATTGAGCAGATGCATAAAATTAAGCAGGGTGCCGATTTTATTTCCGCTGAAGGTAATGTTATAAAAAATGATGAAATAACCGATCCCCCGGAACCTTCACGCTCTTATGCTTTTTGTTCGGATACCGCCTATTATGAAGAGATTATTCCTTATATTAAAGGGGTAACCTTACTGTATCATGAAGCCACTTTTGATAACTCACAGCAGGATATAGCCACGGAAAAATATCATTCTACAGCTGCTGATGCCGCTAGGATAGCTTTAAAAGCGGAAGCTAAAAAATTGCTTTTGGGGCATTATTCGGCAAGACTGAAAGACCGCTCGCCTCTTTTGAAAGAAGCCTGCGAAGTTTTTCCTGAAACGGTTTTGTCGGAGGAGGGAAAGACTTATGAAATTTAGTGAAAAGAATAAATTTTCTTTTTTCTCAGTGTGATAGCGAGAGGGCAATTAATTTCATAAATGCTTTCTACAATTTGTTATCTTTAAAGCTATGAAGTATTACTACGTTTATATTGTTAAATGTTCCGATGATTCATATTACACGGGTATAACTAATAACATTGAACGTCGTTTATTTGAACATAACGGAGGTATAAATCCAAAATCATATACTTACAAAAGAAGACCGGTAAAACTTGTGTTTTTACAAGAATTTACGGAGCCCGAAATGGCAATAGCAAAAGAAAAGCAGATAAAAAAATGGACAAGACGGAAAAAAGAAGCGTTGATAAATGGTGATTATGAACTTTTGCGTGAATTAAGTAAGAGTAAGAAGTAAAGATTGTTTGTAATGATTTATAAATCTCCCTTCCCCGCCACTCTTCGACGGAGCTCAGAGTGACCGCCTGCCTCTCCCGCCCTGATACAACGTCATTTATCAATTTTTGAAATTTTTTCTTTGTTCTACCAATTACATCTTTTTAAATACCTTTAAATCAAACTGTAATAAGCGTGGTCGGATTGTCACGGTGAGCAGCCTGCCGAATGGCAGGTAAGTCGAACCGTGTGTGCGGAGGCTTCCCCGCCACCCTTCGACAAAGCTCAGGGTGACAGCCCACTCACCCCCATATGGCGTCATTTATGATTGTTGAAAATTTATTTTCTTCCCTCTACCAATGACGTTGTTTTATATAACTGTATATCAGAGCGTAAGGATTGTCACGCTGAGCAGCCTGCCGAATGGCAGGTAAGTCGAACCGTGTGTGCGGAGG
>WFZS01000135.1 GCA_015489465.1 Bacteroidales bacterium
ATTTACTACCTTTGCCTTGTTATTTAAAATTAATCTAAATAATATGGAAAGAGATGAAAAACTTGAGCAAAATCAAGTGTTAAAAGAGGTGACGGAAAGTGATTATAAGTATGGTTTTGTAACTGATATAGAGAATGATACGGCCCCAAAGGGTTTGAATGAAGATATAATAAAACTGATATCGAAAAAGAAAGACGAACCTGACTGGTTACTGGAATTCAGACTTAAAGCATATCGTCATTGGTTGAAAATGGAAGAACCCGATTGGGCATTGCTTAAATATCCTAAAATAGACTACCAGGATATTATATACTATTCGGCACCTAAAAAGAAAAAAAAAGTTTCGAGTCTTGATGAAGTTGACCCCGAATTGTTGGAGACTTTTAACAAGTTGGGGATACCTTTGGAAGAGCAAAAAGTGTTGGCGGGAGTTGCCGTTGATGCGGTGATAGACAGTGTTTCGGTAAAAACGACTTTTCAGGAAACTTTGTCAAAGCACGGTATAATATTCAGTTCTTTTTCGGAAGCCGTTAAGAATCATCCCGATCTTGTCAGAAAGTATTTGGCAAGTGTGGTTCCTTATACAGATAACTATTTTGCTGCTCTCAATTCGGCGGTTTTCAGCGACGGCTCTTTCGTTTACATACCAAAAGGAGTTCGCTGCCCTATCGAGCTTTCAACATATTTCAGAATAAATGCTGCAAACACCGGACAGTTTGAAAGAACGTTGATTGTTGCCGATGATGATGCTTATGTAAGTTATCTTGAAGGATGTACGGCCCCGATGCGTGATGAAAACCAACTTCATGCCGCCGTTGTCGAAATTGTTGTGATGAACAATGCCGAGGTGAAATATTCGACTGTTCAGAACTGGTATCCCGGCGATAAAGAGGGTAGAGGCGGTATCTATAATTTCGTTACAAAACGTGCTGCTTGTCGTGGTGTTAATTCAAAGGTAAGCTGGACCCAAGTGGAAACCGGTTCGGCAATAACCTGGAAATACCCGAGCTGTGTGCTTATGGGTGATAACTCCGTAGGCGAATTTTATTCGGTGGCGGTAACTAATAATTTCCAACAAGCCGATACCGGAACAAAAATGGTTCATATCGGAAAAAACACCAAAAGCACTATAATTTCAAAAGGTATTTCGGCCGGAAAAAGCAATAACAGCTACAGGGGACTTGTCCGTGTAAGTAAAAAAGCCGAAAATGCACGTAACTATTCCCAATGCGATTCATTGCTTTTGGGAGACAAATGCGGTGCACATACATTCCCTTACATACAATCATCCAACGATACTGCAATAGTTGAACATGAGGCAACCACTTCAAAAATATCGGAAGAGCAATTGTTTTATTGTCAGCAAAGAGGGATAGACACAGAAAAAGCCATAGGACTTATAGTAAACGGATATGCCAAAGAGGTTTTAAACAAATTGCCTATGGAGTTTGCCGTTGAGGCACGTAAACTTTTGGAAATAACACTTGAAGGTAGTGTAGGATAAAATTTATGAACAAATAAAAGAAAAAAGATATGTTACTTGATATAAGAGATTTACACGTTGCGGTTAACGGAAAAGAAATTCTTAAAGGGCTTAACCTGCAGGTGAACAAAGGTGAGGTTCATGCAATAATGGGACCTAACGGAACCGGAAAAAGTACGTTGGCTGCTGCCATTACGGGAAAAGAGGGTTACGAAATAACAAAAGGGGAAATAATTTATAAAGGTCAGGTTATTAATGATTGGCCTCCCGATAAAAGAGCTAAGGAAGGTATTTTTCTCAGTTTTCAATATCCTGTGGAAATTCCGGGGGTAAGTATGACAAATTTTATGCGTACCGCTTTAAATGCTAAACGCGAATATTTGGGATTGCCACCGTTGAAAGCAGCCGAGTTCCTTAAATTGATGGAAGAAAAGAAAAAGCTTGTAGATATTACGGCAAAACTTACCAACCGTTCGGTTAACGAAGGTTTTTCGGGTGGAGAGAAAAAGAAAAACGAAATATTTCAAATGGCTATGCTTGAGCCTACTCTCGGCATCCTTGACGAAACCGATTCGGGACTTGATATTGATGCTTTGAAAGTTGTTGCAAAAGGTGTAAACGCCTTGCGCTCGGATAAAAATGCTTTTATCGTAATAACACACTATCAGCGTTTGCTCGACTATATTGTTCCCGACTTTGTTCATGTTATGTATAACGGAAGAATCGTTAAATCGGGAGGTAAAGGACTTGCCCTTGAATTGGAGGAAAAAGGTTACGATTGGGTGAAAGAACAGTTTGGCGAAGAATAATCACTATTGATTTTGAAAGATGAAGAAAAAAAGAAATATACCGGTACTTGAAAATGAATTGATAAAGTTTGCCGGAAAAAGACTTGAGGAACTGAAAAATTCCGAACCACCGGAATTTTGGGAAGAACGAAAAAAGGCTTTTGAATTTTTCAAGGAAAAAGGTTTGCCGGATAAAAGTCTGGAAAGATGGCGTTATACCGACCTTTGGGAATGGTATCAAAAAAGTTTTACCCCCGAAACTTATCAAGAGAAGTTTACTAAGAAGGTTAATGATATTTTCGAATGCACCGTTCAAGGTTTCGATACGAGGGTGGTTTCGGTTCTTAACGGTCATTATTATGCACCTGAGGATTCAATGCTTATTGAAACTGCTGACGGTGTGATAATGGGCAGCCTTAAAGCCGCAAGGAATAAATATCACGGGTATTTTGAAAAATATTACAACAAAATCGCAAAAAGTGATACAAACGGGTTTATTGCCGTTAATATGGCTGTTGCTGAAGACGGTGTGTTTATTTATGTTCCTGATAATGTGGAGGTTGAAAAGCCATTGCAACTTATCAAACTGGTGAACAAAAAAGGCTTGATGGTGAACACCCGTAACTTTATTGTTATGGGTAAAAACAGTAAGCTGACTTTTTTGCATTGTGATGACTCCATTAACCACGACGAAACTTTTATTAACACTTTAACGGAAGTTGTGATTGGCGAGAATGCATCATTGGATTTGTATAAATTACAAAATATAAATGACAACACCGCACTTATTAACAATACTTTTTTCGATTTGAATAACTATTCGAGGTTAAATGTTAATGTTTTGTCGTTTAATGGCGGAGCCATAAGGAATGAATTATATGTAAACCTGAATAAACCCGGTGCAGAAGCGGATATAAACGGTTTTTATCTCATGGATAAAAAACAACACATTGACAATCAGGTTTACGTCAATCACAATGCTCCGGAATGTAACAGTAAAGAGCTGTTTAAAGGAATTTTGGATGATGAGGCAACAGGAGTTTTCAACGGTTATGTTTACGTTGCGCGTGATTCGCAACATACAAACGCTTTTCAAAGAAACAACAACATTTTGTTGACAAAAGGAGCCAAGATAAACACAATGCCGTTTTTGGAAATTTATGCCGATGATGTTCAATGCAGCCATGGTGCTACAGTGGGTCAACTCAATGACGAAGCATTGTTTTATCTGATGCAAAGGGGGATACCTTTTAAGGATGCCAATATGTTGTTGATGTATGCTTTTGTTGCCGAAGTGACTGGTAATATTAAAATTGAAGCGCTTAAAACCAATATCGAAGATATGGTTAAAAAACGTTTGCGCGGCGAGTTGTCAATTTGCGACAGATGTGTTTTGCATTGTACCACTCCCGACAAGCCCATTGAATTCGATATTGACTTGAGTAAAATATAATACGCGTAGTATTTAAAAATTTAAGAAATGAACATTGCAAAAATAAGGGAACAGTTTCCGATACTTAAAAAAGAAGTAAACGGTAAACAATTAATTTATTTTGATAACGGTGCCACTACTCAAAAGCCGTTGCGTGTGATAAACCGTATTTCAAAATATTACTTGGAGGAAAACAGCAATGTTCACAGAGGAGTGCATACGTTAAGTGCCGAAGCTACCGGAAAATTCGAGAATGCCCGCGAATATGTCGGAAAATTTATCAATGCCGAAGAAACCAACGAGATAATTTTTACCAAAGGAACCACCGAATCGGTTAACCTTCTGGCAACGGCTTTGCGTCCATGGATTGTAAAAGGCGATGAAATCGTGGTAACCGTTATGGAACACCATTCCAACTTTGTCCCGTGGCAGCAATTGTGTGAAGAGCGAGGCGCCAGATTAAAAATTGTTCCTTTGGAACGTAACGGGGAACTTGATTTGGAAACTTTGGAAAAACTGTTGAATCCTTACACTAAACTTTTAGCCGTAGCACATGTCTCCAATGTTTTGGGAACCGTTAACCCTTTGAAAAAAATTATAAGCATTGCCAAAGACAAAGGTGTTCCGGTATTTGTTGACGGTGCTCAGGCAATAGCTCACGAAAAAGTTGATGTCCGGGATTTGGGATGTGATTTTTATGCATTTTCCGGTCATAAGGCTTATGCTCCCATGGGAATAGGGGTTCTTTACGGTAAATTTAACTGGATGAGGAGGTTGCCTCCTTACCAGTTCGGTGGTGAAATGATAGAATCCGTTACATTTGAAAAAACAACATTTAACGAATTACCATATAAATATGAGGCGGGAACTCCCAATGTTGAAGGTGTGTTGGCTTTGGAAGAAGCTCTCAGGTTTATTGAGGAAACGGGGATTGAAAATATAAAAAAACACGAAACTGAACTTTTGAAATATGCCGAAGAAAAAGTATCGGAAATAGAAGGGGTGAGAATAATAGGAACGGCAAAAGAAAAGGCCGGCGCACTTTCTTTTTTGGTAAACGGTATTCACCCGTACGATGTGGGCATGTTGCTAGATAAAATGGGAATTGCAGTAAGAACAGGACATCATTGTGCTCAACCGCTTATGGATTATCTGTCCATTCCCGGAACGGTAAGAGCTTCTTTTGCGGTATATAACACCAAGCAGGAGGTTGATGTCTTTGTTGACGCACTTTCCAAAACATTGAAAATGTTAAGGTAATTTCAGCATAAAAAAACAAAAAATGACAATACAAGAAAAACAACAGCAGGTTATTGATGAGTTTTCCATGTTTGACGATTGGATGGATAAATACTCTTATCTTATAGAATTGGGTAAAGAACTTCCCCCGATTGATGTGAAATATAAAGACGACAAACATCTGATATCCGGTTGTCAGTCAAAAGTTTGGCTCAATGCCGAAATGAAAGACGACGGTAAAATATATTTCACTGCCGATAGTGATGCCGTTATTACAAAAGGAATAGTAAGTCTTTTGATAAGGGTATTCTCGGGGCACACTCCCGATGAAATTCTTAATGCCGGATTTGATTTTTTGGATAAAATAGGATTGAAAGAACATCTTTCGCCGACGCGTTCAAACGGATTGCTATCGATGATAAAACATATAGAGCTTTATGCACGTGCTTTTAAACTCAAAAATAACGCTGAAAACAAATAATTATGACAAACGAAGAAAGACAACGGATACTTGACGATATAAGGTTGATGCTTAAAAATGTTTACGACCCTGAAATTCCCGTTAACATATGGGATTTGGGACTTGTTTACGATGTTTCGGTGGATGATGACCGTAAGGCTAAAGTTTTAATGACCCTTACCGCACCTAACTGTCCGGTGGCCGAAAGTTTGCCTGCCGAGGTTAAACAAGGACTTCTCGATACGAAAGGGGTTCGCGACGCCGAGGTAGAGATAACATTTGACCCGCCTTGGAATCAGGATATGATTTCAGATGCTGCAAAACTGGAGCTTGGTCTTTTATAACACTTTTGATATGGAAACAATACCTACAACCAGGAAAGCGTTAAAAATAAATATCGACACCAATCTTTACGGAACTTTTGCCGAAATAGGAGGAGGGCAAGAGGTAGCCCGTTATTTTTTTCAAGCCGGAGGAGCTTCCGGTACAATAGCTAAAACAATATCGGCTTATGATAAAAGTTTCTCGGATGCCAACTATAACGATAAAAAGAAAAAAGGCCGTTATGTGTCGGAAGAGCGCCTTCAGAATATGCTCGATAAAGAGTATGATGAGCTTGAAGAGCTGTTGAGAAAAGATAGAAAAGATTCCTGTTTTTTTGTTTTTGCCGATACCGTTGAAATACTCAATTATAACAAAACAAACTATCCTCACGGTTGGATGGGTGTTAAATTCCAATTGGCACCCGACAGGGAACCCAATCAGGTGATAATGCACGTTAAATTGATGGAAAACGACGGGATCCTGCAGCAGATAACATTGGGAATTCTTGGTGTTAATTTACTGTATGCTTGCAAATTCTATTACGATAAGCCCAACCTTTTCCTACAGTCGTTATCCGACAATCTGTCTAAAGACAGGTTTCGCATCACTATGATGAAAATGACGGGTCCCGACCTCGATTACGTTGATAACAGGCTTTTGGGTCTTCAACTTGTAAGAAACGGAATGACTCATGCCATTATGTTCGATAAACACGGTAAAGTGCAGCAACCGTCCGATTTGCTTTATAAAAAGAACGTTTTCGCATTGAGGGGAACATTTAAGCCCGTTACCAACGTTACCATGGATGTCATTAAAACAAGTATAGATGTCTTTAAAAAAGATGAGGATTACGAGCCTAATAATACTTTGTTCTTTTGTGAGATGACGGTAAATAACCTTCTTGCAGAAGGAGAATTGGATGAAACGGATTTTCTTGAACGTGTTAATTTGCTTAATAAAATAGGACAAAACGTAATGGTTTCCGATTTCAGGGAATATTACAAGTTGGTGGAGTTTTTCGGTCAATATAAACTTAAGAAGTTACGTCTGATAATAGGTATCCCTACTTTTGAGAAAGTTATTGACAAACAATATTACACTCATTTGAAAGGCGGAATACTCGAGGCAACGGGAAAAATGTTTCCTAAAAACATGAAACTCTATTTATATCCGGGAAAAAACAAGGAAACCGGAGAGATTGTTACCGCCGAGAAAATTAAAATGGAAGAGGATATTAAATATCTTTATAAATATCTACATTACAACAACTTTATTTTGCAACTTAAAAGTTCACTTTCCGAAAAACAGTTTATATCGTCACGTGAAGTTTATGAGATGATTAAAAGAGGTGATGAAAGATGGGAAATTTATGTCCCCGGAATAGTTGCGCAAGTTATTAAGGAAAAGAAATTGTTCGGATATAAAAACAGCAGGAGTTAGCAAATGTTGACATTGGCGGATTTAAAAAACGGAGAGAAGGCAACAATTGTTAAAGTAAAGGGGAGCGGTGCTTTCAGAAAGCGAATCATTGAAATGGGATTCGTGGCGGGAAAGGAAGTTACGGTTATTAAAAATGCACCTTTGAAAGATCCCATCGAATACAATATTATGGGGTATGATGTTTCGTTGCGCCGGAGTGAAGCTAAACTTATTGAGGTTACAAAAAGTAAAAAAGATATACACAAAGATTTTGACGGCACCATTGAAACCGAAAATGTTCCGAATATATCAAACGGGAACACGAAAGTTATAAACGTAGCTTTGGTAGGTAATCCCAATTGCGGTAAAACAACACTGTTTAATTACGCTTCGGGTGCTAAGGAAAAAACCGGAAATTACGGTGGTGTTACGGTTGGTGCTGCCGAGGCCGAGTTTAAATATAAAGGCTACACGTTTAAACTTACCGATCTTCCGGGAACTTACTCCATAACAAGTTACACACCCGAAGAGCTTTATGTCAGATCACATCTTATCGAAAAAGTCCCCGATGTTGTCCTTAACGTTATAGATACCTCAAATCTCGAAAGAAACCTTTATCTTACAACGCAACTTATAGATATGGATTTGCGTATCGTTGTTGCGCTTAACATGTGGGATGAGTTTTTACAAAAAGGAGACAAGTTCGATTACAAGAGTTTGAGTAAAATGATAGGAATTCCCATGGTGCCTATTGTGGCATCCAAAGGGAAAAACATCGACAAACTTTTCGATAAAATAATCGATGTTTATGAAGACCGTGACAATGACGTTAGACATATACACATCAATTACGGAAAATATACCGAAAACATTATCAAAGAGCTGCAGAAGTTAATCAGGCAACCCGGTAACGAAGCGATAACATCCGTTGTTTCACCGAGGTATCTTGCCTTAAAACTTCTTGAAGGAGACAAAGAGGAGATTAAAAGGGTTCGCGAAAAATGTGTCAATGCCGACGAGATAATTGAAAAAGCGAAAAAAGAAGCGGAAAGACTTGAGGAGTTAAGAAAAGAACCGGTGGAAACCATTATTACCGATGCCAAATACGGTTTTATTGAAGGTGCGTTACGCGAAACTTACAAACCTGCCGAAACTGAAAAAAGTAAAATTAATAAAAGCCGGTTGATTGACTCGATTATTACTTCCAAAGTATTGAGCTACCCCATCTTTCTTTTTGCCATGTGGCTTACGTTTCAAGCTACGTTTTATCTCGGCGATTATCCTATGCAGTGGATACAATACGGAGTGGATTGGTTAAGTGATTTTATTAAAAATGTTCTCCCCGAGGGCATTATCCGTGATGCCCTTGCCGATGGCATTGTTCAAGGTGTGGGAGGGGTGATAATCTTTCTTCCTAACATTTTGATACTCTTCTTTTTTATAACGTTAATGGAAGCTTCCGGCTATATGGCAAGGGTGGCTTTTATTGTTGATAA
>WFZS01000136.1 GCA_015489465.1 Bacteroidales bacterium
CTGTAAATGCGATTTAAATGCATCAGTATCTTTAAAACATAATCTACCTTTAACAACCAGAATATTAGACTTTGCATATATATTATTGTAAGACTGATTTATACTAACAGTTTCACCAGAATCTTTATGACATGATTGCAATAATGATAAAACTGCTAAAACAAAAATAAAGTGTAAAAATTTTTTCATAATTTATCAATTTTAAATCTTAATTAAAAATTTTTTATTCTTTGAAAGTTCAAAGAATATTATTGTTAAAACGTGTCCCCCTCTAAATCTAAAAAAAGTTAAACCGTTCCGGCTGGACTGAAAATAAACCAAGGCGGTAACCGGAAACGGCTAATGTTCGTCGAACTTATTTTTACCTAGCCAAAAAATATACTTTGTAGTGCAAAAGTGAAAATAATTATAATTGTTGTTAAAATCGATTTGTTCCCATTCACCTTTTCCGTCAACTGGTAAATTTTGAAAAAAAAGTAAAAGGTTAGCGCATAAAATAAGATAAATTATAAAATATTGAGAAATGGTTGAGATAATAAAGTTAGTGTACAGGGGGGGGAGATAAGGAGCTGATATTTAGCTAAATGCTAATTTTGTTTTTTATTAATACATGTTATATTTTCTTGTAAAAACATAAATTAATAAATATTGTTTGCTCAAAATTAATAAAATATATACATTCATCAAAATGTAAATAAATAAATCACATAAAGGTAGATTCAACCACTAAGTTTAATTTTTTTCAAAAAAATATTTGCAAAATTTAAAAATAGTTTATCTTTGCAGTCCCAAAACAAAGGGAACACTCCTCCATAGCTCAGTTGGTTAGAGCATCTGACTGTTAATCAGAGGGTCCCAGGTTCAAGTCCTGGTGGGGGAGCAAAAAAAGGTTGTTGCGAAAGTGACAACCTTTTTTATTTTTAGTAAACAAATTATATTATTTTTGCAGCGCTTATTTACCGCTTAAAAAATTTTTTGAAATGTCCAATTCACACGTAAGCATTTTTTCAGGGAGGTCCAGCAGGTACCTTGCGGAAAAAATTGCCAAAAGCTATGGAAAAGACTTGGGAAAATCATTGGTAACGGTTTTTTCCGACGGTGAATTTCAACCTTCATTTGAAGAAAGTATCAGAGGAAAAGATGTCTTTTTAGTTCAATCGACATTTCCTCCGGCCGAAAACATTCTTGAACTTTTGATGATGGTGGATGCGGCAAGAAGGGCAAGTGCAAGAAAAATAATCGCCATTATCCCTTATTACGGTTATGCACGTCAGGACAGAAAAGACAAGTCAAGGGTTTCGATAGCTTCAAAACTTATTGCGAACCTCTTGACATCCACGGGTGTTGACAGACTGATAACAATTGATTTGCATGCAGACCAAATTCAAGGGTTTTTTGATATTCCCGTAGATCACATGTTTGCATCAAATCTGTTTGTACCGTACATAAGAAATCTTAATCTGGAAAACCTTATGCTTGCTTCTCCGGATACAGGAGGAACAAGAAGAGCTGCAGCATATGCAAAAGCATTAAATACAGGTTTTGCCATTTGTTACAAACAAAGAAGCAAACCCAATGTTGTGGAACAAATGCAATTGATAGGTGATGTTAAAGGTAAAGATGTTATCCTTTTGGATGATATTATTGATACTGCCGGAACCATTACCAAAGCCGGTGAATTGATAATGGAAAACGGTGCCAACAGTGTCAGAGCCATAGCAACACACCCTATTCTTTCGGGTGGAGCTTATGAAAAACTTGCAAAGTCACCTTTTAAAGAAATCGTTGTTACCGACACAATTCCTTTAAAGCAGGATTGTGACAAGATAACGGTTATTTCCACAGCAGGACTTTTTGCGGAAGTAATAAAAAGAGTTGAAAATTTCGAGTCAATAAGTTCGTTATTTAAAATCAAATAATTAATAATTAACCATTTTTTAAATTTTAATCTTATGAAAACAGTATCATTGAGCGGTTCACCGAGAGTGAACGTAGGGAAAAAAGATGCTAAACAAAACAGAAAAGAAGGAAAAGTTCCTTGCGTAATTTACGGGGGTAAAGAACAAGTTCACTTTACTTTACCCGAACTTTCCTTTAACAAAATCTTGTTTACTCCCGAAGTTTATATCATTGAATTAGACATTGACGGGAAAAAATATCAAACTATTCTTCAGGATGTTCAGTATCATCCTGTTACGGATAAAGTTTTACACGCCGATTTCCTCGAAATTGTAGAAGGTAAAAAACTTACCGTTGCATTACCCGTTAAATTCAAAGGGATTGCCCCCGGTGTTACCAAAGGAGGTAAACTTATGGTTAAATACCGTAAGATCAAAGTTAAAGGTGAAATCGATAAAATGCCCGAATATATCGAATTGGACATTTCCAATCTTGATATAGGCCAATCAATAAAAGTAAGGGACGTGGAACTTGACGGATTAACGGTTGTTGAAACACCCAATGCCGTTATCGTACAAGTTAAAATGGCTCGTGGTGCAAAAGCTGCTGCATCTGCCTCCACAGAAGAGGAAGAAGAATAATATTATTCAAAAAACATTCTTTAACAAAAGGGACGGGCATTTTGCTTTGTCCCTTTTGTTATGTAACAGTCAACCGGCAAATTTTCACCGTTACTTTAAAAATATAATTTTGTAATATGAATTTTATTAAGAGGTTTATAGAAAACTTGTCGCGGAGAACAAAAAATGATGTTAAAGATAATACTCCTGTTGAGATGAAATATCTTATCGCTTGTTTGGGAAATATAGGTGCGGAATACGAGAATACGCGCCATAATATAGGTTTTAAAATTGCCGATGCATTGGTTTCCGACCTTGACGGAAAGTTTAAAATCGAAAGACTTGCTTCGGTGAGTACTGTTAAATATAAATCCAGATCGCTGGTGGTAATAAAACCTACAACATACATGAACCTAAGCGGAAAAGCCGTAAAATATTGGCTTGATAAAGAAAAAATAAAACTTGACAATCTACTGGTTGTACTTGATGACATTGCTTTACCATTCGGAGTTCTCAGATTACGCGGTAAAGGAAGTGATGCCGGTCACAACGGATTAAGCAATATAATTCAAACGTTGGGAACCAACAAGTTTGCAAGATTGCGTTTCGGTATAGGTAATAATTTTGCCAAAGGCAGACAAGTGGATTATGTTTTGGGTGAGTGGACTAAAGAAGAAGAAAAAATGCTTCCCGAAAGAATAGAAAAAGCCGTTGAGATAATAAAAAGTTTTACCACTATAGGCCTTGCGCGTACCATGAACGCATACAACAACAAATAAACTATAATAATGAAAGAAACATTATTCGGAAAAACTCTAAACGAACTACAAACAATAACATCCGGACTGGGATTGCCCGGGTTTGCCGCCAAACAAATATCCGGTTGGCTTTATAAAAAAAGGATAACGTCAATAGACGATATGACAAACCTATCCAAAAAAGCCAGGGAACT
The DNA here is from genome assembly GCA_015489465.1 of Bacteroidales bacterium. Classification (GTDB taxonomy): domain Bacteria; phylum Bacteroidota; class Bacteroidia; order Bacteroidales; family F082; genus B16-G9. The sequence continues at coordinate 3,472 of WFZS01000136.1, forward strand.
TTTAAAAGAATCGTATGAATTGGGATTAAATAAACCCGTTACATTCCAGGAATCCAAAGACGGAACAAAAAAATATCTTTTTAAAACCAAAAAATCCAATTTTATAGAAGCGGCATACATCCCCGAAAAAAAACGTAATACTCTTTGTTTATCATCGCAAGCAGGTTGTAAAATGAACTGCAC
>WFZS01000137.1 GCA_015489465.1 Bacteroidales bacterium
TTATTGCTTACGACGGCGGAACTTATAAAACAATAGGTTCGGTTGGTGAATTCGGCGGAATGGAACCCGGAGGCGTAGGCGGATCGGGAGGAAATCAACCGGGATATATGGCCGAGATGCTTAATTTCTTCGGTATTAACTTTACATGGACCGGATTAAACAGCGTTTCAGACGATAACAGTTCCGTAAGTCTGTCACCAAATCCCGCAAAAGATCATGTAAATATTAACCTGTTAAATAAAATAAAAGGAAATACAACGGTAAGAATTTACAACATTGCAGGTCAATTAGTGTTTGAAAATACTTTTAAAAAGAACAATCATATTACGATTGACGTATCAAACTTAAACAGTGGTTTTTATACGGTTGATATTATTAATGATAATAATGTTAACACGCAAAAACTAATAATCAGGTAATCTGCAATGATGAAATACTTTATTAAATTTCAATTTTCCTGCTTGCATCCCCGTAAGCAGGAAAATTGTGTTTATATGTTAAATTAATAAAACTTGTCTAAATCTTTAAGTATGAAAAAATTTATTTTTATTCTCTCGTTATTTGCCATTATGGCATCAGTGTCTTTTGCCGAGGGCACATGGATACAAATAAACTCGGCACCTGCTAAACCTCGAGTTATTCTTGATAACTCCAATATTTCAACTTCTGTATTTGAAGTTAAATTAGGTGGTTTTTGGAAAAAAACCGTTGAAACTTCTCAAGGTGAAGCCTGGTTAATCGATTTGGGAAATAATGTTAGAAACCTTGAAAAAGGAGCTCCGGATTTACCGTACATATCCACATCCCTTATCATTCCCGATATGTCAAATATGGAGGTGGAAATAGTTTCGTCCGAATTTAAAGAATTCAAAAATGTATTGGTAGCTCCTTCCAAAGGAAATCTTTATCGCGATATCGACCCCGAAACGGTTCCTTATGTATTCGGCAAAGTTTACCAAAGAAACGCTTTTTACCCAAATGAAATTGTTACGTTAAACAAGCCTTATATAGTAAGGGATTTTCGCGGCCAGGCAGTATGGATAAAACCGTTTAGTTACAACCCCGTTACCAAAGTTTTACGCGTTTATTATAATATTAAAGTAAAGGTTTATGAAAACGGAAAATCCACCGTTAATGTTTTAAACAGAAACAAACCTTTAACGAAGATAGACGACCAGTTTAAACAAATTTACAGCCGTCATTTTTTGAATTTCAATAGTGCGGAAAGCAGATACAATCCCGTTGATGAACACGGAAACATGTTAATAATTTCTTACGGAGATTTTATGGATGCCATGCAACCTTTTATTGAATGGAAACAGAGCATTGGTATTCCCGTGGAAATTGTCGATGTTGCAACCATTGGTAATAACTCCGCAAATATTAAACAATATGTTGCCGATTATTATAACAATAACGGTTTGACTTTTTTGGTTTTGGTTGGAGATGCCCAACAAGTACAACCGGGTTATGCCAGTGGCGATTCGGATAATGATTACACATATGTTGTTGGTAACGACCATTATCCAGACCTTTTCTGCGGAAGATTCTCAGCGGAAAACGTAGGTCAAGTTGAAACACAAGTACAACGTGTTATTGATTATGAAAAAAACCCTTCGCTAGCGGATACTGCATGGTTTACCAAAGCTTTGGCAATAGGTTCCGACCAAGGTCCCGGCGATGACGACGAATACGATTATCAACACGAAAGAAATATATTAGAAAATAAATTACTTCCTTTTACGTATAACTACGGTTACGAACTTTATGACGGTAGTCAGGGCGGTAATGACGAACCCGGAAACCCGAATCCCGGCGATGTTGCAAACGTACTAAATTCGGGAGTAACCATAATAAATTATACGGGACACGGTAGTACTACATCATGGGGAACAACCTCGTTCTCAAACAGTGATATTACCAACCTTGAAAATGCAGGTAAGTTACCGTTTATAATTTCAGTGGCATGTGTTAACGGTAATTTTGTCGGCGGAACATGTTTTGCCGAAAAATGGCTTAGGTCAAAAGACAGTGAAGGGAACCCCATAGGTGCCATAGCAACTTTAATGTCAACAATAAATCAAAGTTGGAATCCGCCAATGGAAGGTCAGGATGCCATTAACGATATTTTGGTTGAAACCTTTCCCGATAATATCAAAAGAACTTTCGGTGGTATTACAATGAACGGTTGTATGGAAATGAATGATGTTTACGGTGATCAAGGAGTTGAGATGACCGATACATGGACTATTTTCGGTGACCCTTCAGTAATGGTTCGTACTGCTGTTCCACAAGAACTGACAGCCGACTACCCTTCGGTAGTTATTATCGGTGAAAGTCAAATAACAGTTTCATGTCCCGTTGACGGTGCAATTGTTGCCATATCAAGAGACGGTGAATTGTTAAAAAGCGCTGTTGTTGACAACGGAGAAGCCGTTCTTGATTTCGACGAACCTTTTGTTGAACCCGGAATATTAAATCTTTCAATCGTTGCATTCAATTATCTGCAATACACAGACAATATCGAAGTTATAGCCGGTGACGGTCCTTTTGTAGGATATGTTGATTATACGTTAAATGACGAGGAAGGAAATAATAACGGTCAAGCCGATTATAACGAACAATTAAAATTTTCTTTGAGACTTACCAACTTGGGTACCGAAGAAGCTCAAAATGTTGTTGCAACAATTTCATCGGATGACAATTTTGTATCGATACTTGATGACACTGAAAACTACGGTAATATCGCTCCGGGAGATACCGTTTCGGTAGCGGACGGCTTTGAGATACAAGTTGCCGACAGTGTTCCCGACCTTCACCCGTTGTCATTTAACCTGACGATAACATCCGATACAAACGTATGGACAAAAACCTTTAAAATTATTGCCCATGCTCCGGACCTTAAATTCGTTGAATTTTCCATAGACGATTCAAACGGAAACAACAACGGACAACTGGATCCGGGCGAAACTGTTAACATGACCGTTAAAATAGATAATGAAGGTTCGTCTGATGCATACAATGTGATGGCTCAACTGGTTTCTCAATCGCAATGGGTTAGCATTACCCAGCCGGATATGAATTACGGTGATTTATCTGTTGGGGATTCTGCAACTGCCGTTTACGAAGTTACCGCCGACGGTGATACACCTTTGGGTTATATCGCTTGGTTTGATCTCAATATTTCCGCAGATTATAATGTTACCGGCTACGGAACGTTTTCAACCGTTGTGGGTCAAAAAGCCGTATTGGTATTGAATTTGGCATCACAAACGGTTTCAGCGGATTCCATGATGGCTGCATTTTCGGTACTTTCGGTATCCGCCGACATAAGCACAACAGTTCCGGATGACTTGTATAAATACCAATGTGTTTTTACTTTGTTAGGCGTTTATAGCGATAACTACGTTTTATCACCAAGTGACGGTCAAAAACTTGCCGATTACCTTGACGGAGGAGGTAACTTATACATGGAAGGCGGCGATACTTGGTATTATGATGATGAAACTCCCGTTCATCCTTACTTCCATATTAACGGCACGGCAGACGGAAGTAGTTCTTTCTTGAAACTTATAGGAGATTCTACCACCTTTATGAAAGATTTTATTTTTGATTATGACGGTGGTAATAACTGGATGGATGAAATAGAGCCTCTTGACAGCGCATTCACGATTTTTTACAATCAAAGTCCCGATTATAACGGTCCTGCTGTTATTGCTTATGACGGCGGAACTTACAAAACAATAGGTTCGGTTGCCGAATTCGGCGGTTTACACCCCGGCGGTCCAGACGGAACCGGTGGTAATCAACCCGGTTATATGGCTTTGATGCTTTATTACTTCGGTGTTGATTTTACATGGACGGGAATTGAAAATAATTTCAAAGAAGAGAATAATGGTCTTAAAGTTTATCCTAATCCGTTTAAAAGTATAGTTAACTTCGAAATAGAAGAGAACCTTGACGATAATGCCAAATTAATTATTTATGATCTTCAAGGAAAAGTTCTGGAAACATCCGATATAAACAGTAAACGGTTTTCCTGGACTCCTTCAAGACAAAATATGAAAGAAGGTTTTTATTTCTATAAACTTATAAACGGAAATAAAGTTTCAACAGGTAAATTGATTTTTGCAAAATAATAGCACTTTATTATTTTCATCTTATCCCCGGGTTCGACGAACTCGGGGATTTTTTTTATTTTTAAAAACACAAACCTTTTAACGATGAAAGTATTATCTAAATTTATTACTATCATTCAAAAATTTATTCCATCACCTTTTGCATTAGCCGTATTACTTACTTATATCACTTTTATTTTGGCATTGGTATTAACACCCGGTAAAGGTCACTCTTCTCATTTTATAGAAATTACCGGTTATTGGTACAAAGGCTTTTGGGAGCTTTTGACATTTACCATGCAGATGATTTTGATATTGGTTTTGGGGTATGTTTTGGCATTGACAAAACCCGTTAGTTCTTTCATCGAAAAAGTATCAGTACAGATTAAATCGAATGAATCCGCCGTTTTTTGGATTACTTTGTTAACTATACTTACGGGATATATAAACTGGGGCTTGGCATTAATATTCGGTGCTACCCTGTCAAGAAAACTTGCCGAAAGTTTTTCAAAAAGAAATCTTAAATTTAACTATCCTCTTATGGGTGCTGCAGGTTATACCGGATTACTGGTTTGGCACGGCGGGTTTTCGGGGTCGGCACCTTTAAAAGTTGCCGAAAAAGGTCATTTCCTGGAAAATAGTATCGGTGTTATACCGTTAAACGAAACCGTATTGTCAATAATGAATATCTCGGTATTTGTTGCTTTTTTAGTACTGTTGCCGGTGGTGATGTTTTATATCGCCAAAAAAACACCCGTAAAACCTGAAAAAATAAAAGGCGACTCGGCAATTGAAGACAATGACAGCGATAATTCAGGTGAAAAATTCGATAATTCACGAATTTTTTCATTATCGTTAACGGCACTGTTTTTTACCGCGGTTATTGTGGTTATTAAAAAATCAAAGGGTTTTGATTTTTTAAATCTTAATTTCATAAATTTTTTGCTGTTTACTTCGGGCCTTTTATTTTCCGAAAATATTAAAGAGTTTGCCGGCTTTGTTTCAAAATCCATTAAAGCCGCATCGGGTATATTGATTCAATTTCCTCTTTATGCCGGTATAATGGGGATAATGAAATACTCAGGATTGTTTAATGTATTTACCGATGCTTTTATTAACATCTCCAATCACACCACGTTGCCTTTGTTTACTTTTTTTAGTGCCGGATTGGTTAATTTTTTCGTCCCGAGCGGAGGCGGTCAATGGGTAGTGCAAGGACCGGTTGTTGTAGAGGCTGCAAAACATATCGGAGTTCCGGTTTCAAAAGTTATTATGGCTCTGGCTTACGGTGACGAATGGACCAATATGTTACAACCTTTTTGGGCATTACCGCTTTTGGGTATAACGGGGTTAAAAGCTAAAGATATTGTGCCTTATACTTTTATAATGTTTTTAGTAGCCGGCATTATTTTTACACTGTCACTTTTGATTTTTTAACCTTTTGATTTTAATTGTTTGTTTAAAAGGTTAACCTGCTGTTTAATAATTATGTACTTTTGCAAACTAAAATTTTAAAAAAATAAAAATATGTCGGAAATAGCTGAAAAAACAGAATTGAAATACAAAATAGCTGATATCAATCTTGCCGACTGGGGAAGAAAAGAAATTGAAATAGCTGAAAAGGAGATGCCCGGACTAATGGCATTACGTGAAAAATACGGCAAGGAAAAACCGTTGAAAGGAGCCAGAATTACAGGTTCCTTACATATGACAATTCAAACAGCCGTATTAATAGAAACATTAGTGGAACTTGGTGCCGATGTAAGATGGGCAAGTTGTAATATTTTTTCAACGCAAGATCATGCCGCCGCTGCAATTGCCGCAAAAGGTATTCCCGTTTTTGCCTGGAAAGGTGAAACCTTGGAAGAATATTGGTGGTGTACAAAGCAAGCACTGTCATTCCCTGATGGTAAAGGTCCTCATATCATCGTTGACGATGGCGGTGACGCAACATTATTGATACATAAAGGTTATGCCGCTGAAAATGACGCGTCGGTATTGGATGTGGAACCGCAAAGTGAAGAGGAAGAAGAAATTTTGAAACTTCTGAAAAACACCCTTAAAGAAGACCCGGATAAATGGCACAGGGTTGTTGAAGAATGGATTGGTGTTTCGGAAGAGACAACAACGGGTGTTCACCGTTTGTATCAAATGAAAGAGGACGGTGAACTTCTGGTGCCGGCAATAAACGTAAATGACTCTGTCACCAAATCTAAGTTTGACAACCTTTACGGATGCCGCGAATCTTTGGCTGACGGTATAAAACGTGCAACAGATGTTATGATTGCCGGTAAAGTTGTTGTTGTTGCCGGATACGGTGATGTCGGTAAAGGTTCCGCAAAATCTATGCGTTCTTACGGAGCCCGCGTTCTTGTAACCGAAATAGATCCGATTTGTGCTTTGCAAGCTGCTATGGAAGGCTTTGAAGTAACAACCATGGAAGAAGCCGTTAAAGAGGGTAATATCTTTGTTACGGCTACCGGAAATAAAGATATTATCACCGTTGAACATATGGCTGCCATGAAAGACGAATCGATTGTTTGTAATATAGGGCACTTTGATAACGAAATTCAAGTTGCACAGTTGGAAGCTTACCCGGGAATAAAAAAGATAAACATAAAACCTCAAGTCGATAAATACGTATTCCCAGACGGACACAGTATTTATCTGCTTGCCGAAGGCAGGTTGGTAAACCTCGGATGTGCAACGGGTCATCCTTCATTTGTAATGAGTAACTCTTTTACCAACCAAACTCTTGCTCAAATTGAGTTGTGGACAAAAAGAGGTGAATATGAAGTTGATGTTTACCGTTTGCCCAAACACCTTGACGAAGAAGTTGCACGTTTACACCTTGACCAATTGGGTGTGAAACTTACAAAACTCACTCCCGAACAAGCTGAATATATAGGTGTAAAACCCGAAGGTCCTTATAAACCCGATCATTACAGATATTAATAAATAAATGTTTTATAAAAACCCCTTGCACAATTTTGAGTAAGGGGTTTTTTATTTAAAACACTTTGAGTAATATAAAATTTTTCTTTACAGCCCTTGTAATAGAGTCTTAGCCTGTTCGTCATTAGGATAAATTTCTATCCACTTTTTAAGATATTCTTTAGCCTTTCCGGTATTACCTTGTTTCATGTAAAAATCAAAAATTGCAGCAAGATAATCCCCGTTACGCGGTTCAATGGAATAAGCTTTAAGGTAAGCCGCTTCAGCTTCGGGAGTTTTGTTGAGAAAATCCAATATTTTAGCCAAATTGAAAAATACTCTTGAATTACCGGGCATCTTCTCCGATGCTTGTTTTAAATATTTTGCCGATTCTTCATAGTTTCCTATTTCAGCTTCAAGTAATCCCAGCGAATAAAATGCTTGTGAAACTTCCGGATGATTTTTAACAACATCTTTCAGTAAAATCTCGGCTTTTTTATTTTTTCCCTGTTTGTTATAAAGTAAGGCAAGATTCATTTTTGCAGGATAAAATTTATCGTCTATTCGCAAAGCCTCAAGATAATTTTCTTCCGCTTTTTTGTAATTGCCGAGGTCGGAATATAATATTCCCAAATTATGTCTGCTCGGTGCAAAATCCGCCGAATACATCATGGTTTTGATATATTCGTCAACACATTTATTGAGCAGTTTCTTTGTTGAATCAGGGAACTTGGTACTGTCAACAGGTGTTAATTTAGTTGTGGCAGCCAAGCGAACCATACGTGAGGTATCTTTTAATAACGGCGAAATCGTCCTAATTAACTCCGCTTCGTTTTCAGGAAAATATGATTTAACAGCTTCTTTTCTAATCAGAGGGTTGCTGTCCGATAGCATATCTTTTACCTTTTTATTTGATTCGTATGTAGGAACCTGACCTGCATACATAACAGCAGAAGCCTTGATTATAGGAGGAACCTCAGTGCTGTCTATCAATTTGACAAGCTGACCCGGTGCAGCAGTGTCACCATTCATTGCATTGGTAAATACTTCGGCAAAATGAATACCGTAATCTTTGTTATACCATTTTTTAGTATATGACGCAGCCCATTCGGCACTTTTATCTTTGTGACACTGGCTATTGCAAGCATTGGGAGTACCGAGTTTTACACTAAGGTCGGGACGCGGTATTCTCATACTGTGATCCCGTCTGAAATCAACACCCATATAATAACCACCGGGCATGTGACATTTTACACAGCTTGAGCCCTCGCCCACTTTAATTACTTCTTTTCCTCTATTTAAAACAATTGGATTACCTCTTTCGCCGGGATACTTATGATGATGATGTGCAGGAGTATCGTAAACGTTTTTAAGATGACATTGCTCACAAAGTTTATTGCCGGCATTATATTTTACTTTTAGGCTGTGAACATCATGGCAGTCGGTGCATTTTACATTGTGCATATACATCTTCGACTGGGTAAAAGAGCCGTAAACGTAGTCTTCCTCTAATATTTGTCCGTCAACATGATAAATCGGAGCTACCGGTAATTGCGGCTCCATGATATCAAACATATCTTTTCGGGGATGTATAAAATCTTCGTATGAAGAACGCCGGGAATGACAATAAGCACATTCTCCTATCAGTTGATCATTATTTATCCCGCTCGATTTTACTATTAAACCGTAATTTTTAATTTCGAGTCTTTCTTTTTCCGGTATTTTTGCCCATTTTACATGTTCTGATGCCGGCCCGTGACAAGCTTCGCAGCTCACATCGATTTCCGACCACGTGGTATGAAAAACGTGGGTTTCGGGATTGTAGTTTTTATGAAGATTTGTGGAATGACATTCAGCGCACATACCGTTCCAGTTTTGCCCGTTGTTAGTCCAATAAAGCCAGTCGTGTGGCGGTATGTCCTCATTTTTGTGTATGGAATCGAACATGTGGTACCATACCTTTCTTTGTGTATCCCAAGTCAAGGGCAAAACCTGTAATCTCCCTTTTTCAAAAGGTACCAGATACTGTTGTAAGGGTCTTACCCCGAAAGTATATGCAACCTGAAAATCTCCCGGTTTTCCGTTTTTACCTAATGTGTGAACATAAAATTTACCGTCTTTTTTATAAAATTTATTTTTAAACCCGTTATGTTCAAACACCACATTGTTAAAATTTCCGAGAACGGTGGAGTCAACAGCGGTATCCATGGCCATATCGTGATCGGACCCTTTCCACGATTTATATTCTTTTTCGTGACATTCAACGCAACTTTGCCTTCCTACAAATTTCGCTTTTGACGTATCTATAACAGGAGTATTATCACAACCGGTTATAACCATTACAGTTGTAATGACAAAAAAAAGTGATTTTGACAAAAAATGTTTGACCATTAACCCGGGATATTTTAAAATGCTAAGTAACTAATAATATCAAGACGATGAATATGCTAAAAAGTTAAATATTTTCAAAAAATAATGAAAATTAGAAGCCTCAAAAATCAAGGTTAGTCTGTTTTAAGCAAAAAAATCAATTTATAATAATTTTAAATTGAA
>WFZS01000138.1 GCA_015489465.1 Bacteroidales bacterium
ATAATGTAATAAACTTAAAATTTTTACACTTTTTTTATCTTTGTTAAGAATATACACAAATAGAAAACTTAAATTTCTAAAAATGAATGCTGTTTATAAACTCAAAACCATTGTTACATTATCAAAAACCAAAGTTATTTTATTTCTGTTTATTTCTTTATTTTTTCAAGGTTATGCGCAATATCCTTACTGGGATACCGTATCCATGAAACCAAGCGTAAGACTTACGGATATTTGTATGCTACCGGACGGACAGCACGGATGGGCAGTAGGGACAACAGGAGCTTCCGGAGAGCTTTTGACAATCATACTTGCTACCCAGGATGGTGAAAACTGGGAAAAAATTAATTTTCCGGCTTCCGAAACAGTTACTCTTAACGGCGTCTTTTTCGTTACCGCCGATTCGGGTTGGGTTGTTGGTGATAACGGTATAATATATGCAACTACCGACGGTGGTCAATCGTGGGTACAACAAAATAGCGGAACATACCGAAAGCTTGCAAGAGTACAGTTTTTGGACAACATGAACGGCTGGATTACCGGAGGGTGGCAAGATGGTAGTTCTTATTTGGTTTTAAAAACTAACGATGGCGGAAACACCTGGCAAAACATGAGTTTCGGTTCTACATGTTTCAGTTGTCTTGACATTTGTTTTACCGATGAGTTAAACGGATGGATATGTGGTGATGATAATGAATTAAACCCCTTTATTTACCATACTTCCGACGGAGGAGTTAACTGGGTATCGCAAACCGTTCCGGAAGGAGCAGGTACTCCTTCATCCATTGATTTTGCCAATTCCAACGAAGGGTGGGTATCAACTTCAAGTATATACCTTACACCGTTGGGTGCTATACTGCATACAACAGACGGAGGTAACAACTGGGAAATTCAATTTAACACCGGAATGCCTTATAACGACTGTATTGACGTCAGGGATGAACAACATATTGCCATTGCCGCAGTGGATATATTCTCGCCTCCCTCTGAAAAAATTTACGTAACCTCGGATGGCGGTGAATCGTGGAACTACAGTTTATCTCCAACGGTGGATTATACCGAAGGTATTCAATATGTTGGCAATGATATTTGGTTTGTATCCGATTACAGTCAGATTTTACATAGTTCGGACAATGGAGAATCATGGGATTGGGATTATAAATCACCTTTTTACAATTCAATTGCGTGGAGTAATAATATGAACGGATGGATAGTTTCGGGTACCGGAAACGGAGGTTCATGTTTAAGAACAACCGATGGCGGTGAAACATGGGATTACGATGAAAATGTTCCCGATGGATCTCAAGTTTTATTTTATGATGAAAACACGGGTTGGATTTTTTCCGAGGGTAATTCGGCAAAGATTTGGCGTACTACAGACGGCGGTCAAAGTTGGGAACAACATAACATTTATTCGGGTGGTGAATGGTTGGGTAATATCTTTTTTGTGAACCAAAATAAAGGATGGGCTTTCGGAAGTGACGGTGCCTTAAAAGTGACTAACGACGGTGGGGTGACATGGACAAACCAGAACTGTAATACATCAGAATATATTGCAACAGTATTTTTTGTTGACGAAAATGAAGGTTGGGCGGCAGGAGGATACGGTGGAGCCAACGGATTTATTCGTCACACTACCGATGGCGGAAATACGTGGGAGGCTCAAACCCCTGTCAACGATAATCATTTTCAGGTTTCGTGGTTCTTTAACAACCAAGTAGGACTAATGGTTGCCGTTAACGGTAAAGTTCACAAAACCACTGACGGAGGACAAACATGGCAGGTTATAAGCCAATTGAATCATGACTATGCCGATTTTCTGATTATGCAAGATGAATTAACGGGTTATGTTGCCATGCGAAACTTTTACGGTGGTGGATATGGAGAGGACGGAAGAGGTTTTATTTATAAAACGGTGGACGGAGGTGAAAGTTGGGAACTCAAATGGACAGGACCGTGGATAAAAAGCGGCATTGGAGGCTTGGCTTATCAATCACCGGGAAAATTATGGGCTTGCGGTGCACATAGTACTATCCTAAAACATGAGAGTGGATTTGTAGGTTTCAGAGAAGAAGTTGCCGTTGATGTTCCTGACATTACGCTTTCACCCAATCCGTTTGGTTCGCAGTTGAAAATAACTTGTCATAATAATGTCAAAGGTAATGTTTCCATTATTATTTCGGATATAACAGGACGAGTTGTTAATAAACTTTACCAAGGATTTCAACCTGCAGGTGATTTCGAGGTTAAATGGAACGGCACTGATAATAACGGTAATATTTTACCTGACGGTACGTATTTCTGTACCTTTAAAAACAAAAGTAAAACAAAGACAGTAAAACTTTTAAAAATAAAATGACATATGTTATTAACTTAATATTCGTGTTACTTAACTAAATTCACAGTATTAGTAAATATTAACCGGTATTCACAAATAAGAATTTTATTATTTGTTTTGCGACAGAATTGATTTATTCATGAATTTATCAATGGCAATTCATTTAATATAAATTAATGGATTCAATAATTTATTATTGGATTATTGCGGTTTCGACAATAGGAAAATTGCGTCAATTTCATTTCTTTATAATTTGCTAAAAAATGGTAAAATAATGATGTTATTTATTGTTTTTTTAGTCCATAAAAGATAGCCTGAACTTAAAACAAATTAATAAGAAATAAAGTAATAAAATTTTCAAAAAATATTTGGAGATGTTAAAAAAATATCTACTTTTGCAGCCACGTTCAAACCATATAACGGTCCGTTCGTCTAGCCAGGTTAGGACGCCAGGTTTTCATCCTGGTAACACGGGTTCGAATCCCGTACGGACTACCGAAAAAAACCGCTTGTAGATAACTATAAGCGGTTTTTTATTTTCATATATTTTAGAAAAACTCCTGCAAAGTTTTAAACCGAAATTGTCCTTTTATTTTCAATCGAAAAATCAACAATTTCCTTTTCCATAAATATAAACTCTCCTTAATATTTTTCAGGTACGATTTCGTAATCAAATAACTTCTCACCTTTTGTATTATAATATGTTATTTTCATTTTGCGGTTTTTTCGCGTACCCGTTATTTTAAGAAATGCAACGTTACGTTCCATTATTACGGAACCATCAACTCGCAAGGAATTCGGTTGATTAATGCCGTTTGTGTTCGGTCCGGAATTTAGCGGTGAGGAAGTTATATCCCAAATAGTAGGTTTGCCGCGTTTTTTTAGAACCGAGATTTCAGAAAAATGAACATCGCCCGTTAAAAACACAACATTTTTGATATTATGTTTGTATATGAAATCAATAATTCGTTGACGTTCTGCTGCAAATCCATAGTTGGAATAAGCTTCGTACATTCCTGACGTTGACAAAAACTGTCCACCCATAACTATAAACTTAAATGTTCCGTAACTATCAACAAGGTTATCAAAAAGCCATTGTAATTGAGCTTCTCCCAATTCGGTTTTATAATCTTTCATTCTTTTGTTAGGATCACGGTTTGTCCGGTTGTCTAAAAGGAAAAAGTCACAGTCAGCCCAATTAAAATAAGTAGGAACGCCGTTTATACCGTCTATTCCATTGGATGGATTAGCCCAGAAATCACGAAAAGCTTCTAGTGTTAAAGGTTTGTTCCAAAAACTTTTATCGGAATCATTAGGACCGAAATCGTGGTCGTCAAGGATTGCATAATGATGTGTTGTGGCCAGTAATTTCCGTAATTCGGGAATTGCCCTGTCATGTGAATACCGGTGGTATATTCCGGCTTTTGTATTCCAGTCGGGCTCCCTCAAATAAACGTTATCGCCAAGCCAAAGAAAGAAATCGGGATGCATATCGGCAATGTGATCATAAATTTCATATCCGCCACCATAAGGTTTTCCGGGTCTGTCATACGCAGGTTCGTTTATGTATGCTCCGCTTCCCATTGCAAATTTGAAATCCGGGGGATCGGTTCGCCATTTCCAGATTTTTTGAGTGGTAAATGTTGCGGGATATTTAAGTTTTATTTTTTTTCCGTTAATAAAAAGTTCGTATTTATATTGGGTTCCGGGTTCCAGTGTATCCAAAAAAATATGGGCTGTTAATCCGGAATCGTAATTAGTAGTAACCTTGTTTGAAACATGAACATCTTTTTTGTTGCCAACAGGGTGATATTTAATAAAAACTTCGGCGGGTTTAACGGTTTGAAGCCATATTTCCGTTTCTTTCATGTCAATAAATCCTTTCATCGGACCTGATTGTATCAAGCTTTTTTGTGAAAACAGATTCAATGAAATCAGTATTGAAAGTGTAATAAAAATTAATTTTTTCATGATAAACTATTTTTAATTTTTTAAAATTTCTTTGATTTTGTTGATGTCCCCGTCATTTCCCGAAGGTTTTAACCTTAAAAGTTTACAAACAAGCGGATATATGTTTACGTTTTCGAATTTTTCAGGTTTAAAACCTGTTTTAAAATCAGGACCTATGGCATAAAAAATAGCATGCATATCCTTGAATTCATTATCGTACCCGTGGGTTCCTTTTCCGTTTTTGTTTTGCCACGACCAATACAGGCTCCAACCCGGTTTCGCAACAACGGTAACATCAAGGGTTCTGGGATTGTTTCCGTAATGTAATCTCCCGGGAAGTTTTCCGTGTTCCCATACATTTATATTTTCTATTGATTTTAAAGTGTTTAGCACTTCATCTTTATATCCTTCTTTTATTTTCAGATTATAAACGGGATTTCCTCCGTTTATTATATCTATTTTGGAAGTGTCAACATAATCGTCTAGTATCACTTGTTTTACTTGTGAAAGGGCAGTCATCCCATGATCGGATAATATTATAAAGTCAATACTATCTGCCAAAGGTAGTTTGTTTGCTTTTTTGAAAAACTCTTTCAGCCATCCGTCAATTTGTTCAACAACTTGTTTAGTATGCTCACTTTCCGGACCGTAAAGATGCCCGGATGCATCAGGTTCATGATAATACCACATTATCAAATGAGGACGTTTTACGTAAGGCATTTTTAACCAATTTATTACCCGGTTTATCCTTTCCTCAAAAGGCATCGACTGGTTGTATTTATGCCAATAGGTAGGCCTTTTACCTTTTATTTCAGCTTCCGAACCAACCCAAAACAGTGTAGCAGCCTTAATTCCTTGGTTTTCCGCCGTTACCCATAAAGGTTCACCGCCGTAAAAACGACCGTCGCCGGCATTTTTCTTCATATTGTAATTTTCCCCGAGATCAGGTGCGTAAAAATTATTTAGGACTATACCGTGATGGTCCGCATAAAGACCCGTTGCAATGGAATAATGGTTTACAAAAGTCTTGGTCGGGAAAACAGGAATCATTTCGGCTCTAACTCCGTTATCAGTTATAGAATCAAGTGTGGGTGTGTTGTAAATATCCTGATAATCCCATCTGAAACCGTCCAACGAAAGCATTATCACATATTTACCGGGTTTTACGGTTTCTTTTCCGGATTGTTTTTTGCAACCTGAAAATAATATTACCGCTAAAACAAAAAGAAAATATCTCATAAAATAATTTTAATGCCGATAAATTAAAGATTTGTAAAAGTACGAAAAGATAACAATGATTGTTATTAGCAAGTTAAAGTTAGTCTTACAATTTAATGACGTAGAGGATATTTTTAATGGTTTTAAAGTAATACTATCGGTTTATATGCCGTTTTATTTTGCCGTTAAAAATGAACTGCAACTTTTCTTTTAAAAACACACCGATGTTTTAATTACATTTGTTTATTATTAGAGATAACAATGTTTTGGAAAAGAAAAAATAAAACAAAGATAAGTGAGCAGGATTTACTCAAGATATTGACTGTAAAAGCCGTTGAAGAGGCCGGGGAAAACATTTTTAATCCCATGGCACTTTCAAAAGCCAATATAATCGCTTTATCGTCAAAGACGGATTTTGAATTTGTGATAAAACGTGCAAATTATCTTTTTTCACTGTTACCTCAACCTTTTCAAGCTACTTTAAATTTTACGGGAATAAAAGGGGTTTGGATTCGCTTATTATTTATAATATCTTTTATCACAGGTATTTTCTCAAATTACCTGGGAAATTTAAAAACAATACAGGTTATTTATAATCCTTTAACCATATTGCTGGCATGGAATTTACTGG
>WFZS01000139.1 GCA_015489465.1 Bacteroidales bacterium
ACCGTAAACTTTATATTCCATATCTTTTCCCTATCAACCATTTCATTTAACATTTAAGCGCATCAAAACACCCAATATTGGAAAGTCAACATTGAAAAGTCAAAAAAAAAGAAAAACAAATAAATTTTCAGGATGCTTCGACTACGCAAATTTAATAAATTTAACCGAATTTTTTATAAATAAAAAAGACCTTATCAGGTATAAACCGGTTCATAAACAGGACATAAATTTGTTAAATATTTTTAATTCATTGTTAATAAGCTAGTAATCAGCAAAAATAAATTCTCGTATTTCTTTTATTTATAAATTTTTATTCGGATATTTGCACCCATTTTTAACATTTATTATTAATTAAAATTAAACGGTTATGCCAGTTAAAATGAGATTGCAACGACATGGTAAAAAAGGAAAACCTTTTTATCATATCGTAATTGCGGATGGTCGTGCACCACGAGACGGAAAATTTATTGAAAAAATCGGTACTTACAATCCGAATGTAAATCCTGCTGAAATAGTTTTGGATGTTGACACAGCTGTTCAGTGGCTTAAAAACGGAGCTCAACCTACGGATACTGTAAGAGCTATCTTATCCTATAAAGGTGTTCTTTACAAATATCACTTGTATAGAGGTGTTTTAAAAGGAGCTCTTACCGAAGCCGAAGCCGAAGCTAAATTCAAAAAATGGCTGGAAGAAAAAGAAGCTAAAATCGAGGCAAAACGCAAAAAACTTGCAGATAAAGCCAGAAGTACTAAAAAAGAACAATTAGAAGCTGAAGCTAAAATTAAAGAAGCTCGTGAAGCTGAAATAGCTAAAAAACGTGCTGCTGAAATGGAAGCGGAAAAACCTGCTGAAGAAGCAAACGAAGAAGCTGAAGAAAATGCAGCTACTGAAGAAACTACAACAGAAACAGAAAGTAGTAACGAAGAAGAAACAAAAGAATAATCAAGATTTTTCTTTGATTTATAAAAAAGCCGTTACGTGAATGTAGCGGCTTTTTTTGTGTAACGATATTTCATAACGAGGGGGAAAAAAATAAATTTTCAACAGTCCTAAATGACGTTGTATCAAGGCGGGAGAGGCAGTCATGGTGAGCTGGTCGAACCATGGCAGGGGAAGCCTCCGCACGCACGGTTCGACAAGCTCACCGTGACAATACGACCACGCTTATTACAGTTTGATTTACAAGTGTTTAAAGAAGAGGTCATTGGTAGAGAGAAGAAAATAAATTTTCAACAATCGGTAAATGACGTAATTGTAGGAAGGGGGGCTGTCACATTGAGCCTGTCGAAATGTGGCGGGACAAGCCACCGCACGCACGGTTCGATACGATGCTCCTAAAGGTCGCATCACTCACCGTGACAATCCGCCCACTCTTTTATCTAATTGATATACAGGTGTTTTGAATCGACGTCATTGGTAGACAATTCGCAAAATAAAAAAGCCGACCTTTTTAAAGATCAGCTTTTTTATATAAATTATGCTAAAATAATTCTATTTAACGGTAATCTTTCTGGTAATTTTAAAGTTATCACCGGTAATATTTAAGTAATATATACCTGATGCGGCATTATGAAGATTTACACTAACTTTGTTTTCTCCCTGACGTCCGCTAAAATTATCTTTATAAACAACCTTACCTAAAACATCGGTTACGGTAATCTCAACTTCTTCATATTTTACGAAAGAAAAGCTCAGATTGAAAGCACCGTGTGAAGGGTTAGGATATACGGTTAATGATTTATTCAAATAATCTTCTTCAATACCTTCAGGTTCTTTAGTCGTAAAATTCCATACAGGACTAAAATCGGAAGTATCAAGAGCATAAATGGCTCTAACCCTCCAATAATATTTTTTACCTTTTTCCAATGACGACTGGCATTGAACATGATCGGAACTTTCAACTCTAATCAAAGCATTTTCAAAGTTCTGTATTGAATCAAGCCACACTTCATAACTTTGTGCTCCTGGAATGGTATTCCATTTTAACATAGGACATGGATCTACCTCCGTAGCACCATTTTCAGGCGAAACAAGTTCTACCGTATTTACCGTTGTAAACTTCCAGGCTTCTGACCATTCGGAAGTAGCACTTCCGTGCTGTGCATTGACTCTCCAATAATAATCCTTACCAAAGGTAAGACCTGTAACCGTAAATGCACTGTTATTAGTGGGATAAACAAAGGCGTTATTAAATTCGGGATTGTCGGCAATTGCAACATTATATTTCAAAACACCTTCAAAATCATCCCAATCAAGATCAACCTCCAGCGGTATATCCGTGGCACCGTCACTTGGTGATTCCAACACAGGACTTGCTTGTACCCTAAAAGAACGTACGGCACTCCACTTTGTAGTATCTTTGGAATGAGCAGCTCTCATTTTAAAATAATATGTCTTTCCAAAAAACAGATTATGTAAATCATAGCTTGTTTCATCTCCCGAAACATTATAAATAGTTGCATAAGGACTGTCAAAACCTGATCCTCTGTATTGGTAAAGTCCACCGTTTTTTCCTCCGAAAAAGCCGGCACCGTTATTAAATTTTATTGTATAAATATCTTCGTTTGTACCTGAGCTTATATTTTTCCATTCACCGTTTACATATTTAAATAATTTTCCGGATTGTCCAACGATGTAACCTTCATCAGGTCCGTTAAATGCAACTCCGTAAAGCACTTTTGACACACCGATATTGTTTTCAGTCCAAGAAGTTCCGTCCCAGTGAGCGTAACGACCGCTTTTAGCAACCGCCCAACCGTCGTTTGCACTGTTAAACCATAAATCCTGATAATCTTTTGAACCGGGTGTATCAACAGTCCATTCGGTTCCGTTGTAATGAGCAAACGTTCCCGATTTACCTGCAGCCCATACATCATTAGCTGCCAAAGCCCAAACGGCATATAAATCTTTTGATGTTCCTATATCAACTTGTGTCCACGTGCTTCCGTCATAATGAAATACCACTCCCGATTTACCTACAATCCAACCGTCATTTTCTGAATCAAAAGATATGTCATTCAAATCTTTTGTTGTTCCCAAATCAACACTGCTCCATGACGAGCCGTCAAATTTAATTAACGTACCTGACTTTCCAACAACCCAAGCCATAGGAGTGGAAGCCGTATAAACAACAATACCGTAAAGGTCTTTGGTTGTACCTAAATCATCCTCACCCCATACACCGTCATTATAATAAAATAATTTACCGTCATCTCCTACACCGACAAAGTGGGTTGCATCCGTAACCACCAAATCTCTGATATTATTTGAGAAAGGTGTACTAATCCTTTGCCATACAAAAACCGTATCCACCAATATTTGGTAAGAAGTCGCTCCGTCTATTTGGTCCCAACCTATTGTAACCTGAGGGCTCACCTCTATTCCGTCTGTAGGTTCGTTAATGTTCACATTATCAATAACGGTAAACGACCAAACTTCCGACCAGTCCGAAACGTTATCACCGTCGTGAGCACGAACCCTCCAAAAATATTTATCACCAAACATCAATTCGTTAACGGTAAGTGCTGTTACTTCCGTTAATGGAAATGTTTGAGGATCGGTAAACACGGAATCAACTGATAACTCGACTTCATACAAAATTTCCATACTTTCTCCCGTAACAGCCTTCCAGTCCAATACAACATTTGGCATCTGATCTACTGCTCCGTTTTCCGGGGCAAATAATTCCGGTGGATAAACTTTGGTTTGAGCATTAATAAAAGTGGAAGACCATATCAAAGCAATGACCAATAAGTATATTTTTTTCATTTTCATAAGTTTTTCAGAATTATTAATATTTAACGAATTTCAGGGTTTCTATTCTTTTACTGTTTTTAATTACCAAGAAATATGCACCCCTCGACAAATCGGTAACATTTATCGTAAATTTCTGTGCACTTGTTAAATTCTTTGTCAGAACGTTTCTCCCGGTAATATCGTAAATATCAATAGATACATCACCTTTAACTTTTGTTTTTAATTCAAGGTTTAGATTTTCATTAACCGGATTAGGATAGATGTAAGCATTAAGACCGTTACTATTGTTATCCGAATAAACTTCTCCGATTCCTACAGGTTGTCTGAAATTGTCACACCTGAAAATACCCCGGCCATAGGCAGCTGCATAAAGCAAGCCGTAATTCAAAGCTCCGGGATAAACTATTTGTTCAGTTCCGTTGTCCAATGTAACGGATTCCTGTTTTACCGTTTGTTGTTTAAGATCCAATACGGGAACCTTTCCCATTCCCATATCGGCTTCCTGCCATACAACATCATCGGCTGTTATATCTTCGGTTTTATAAATACCTAAATCAGTACCTATTATGGCTAACTTACTGTCCAACATCTCAATAACCGATGAATAAACAGGCATATGAGGAAGATTTCCTTGTTTACTTACAAATACCGGACTTTGATCCAAAGCATCTTCAGTATAAAAAACATAATTACTGTTACCGTAATTTCCGTAAGTTACAATTACCCTGTTAGGATCTTCCGGGTCAACATAAAGAGATGTAACAACCTGATCCATAGGATTACCCGTTTCCGGATCTATAATTTCCAATTCGGAAACCGACACTATACTTGTCGGCTCATTTACATCTGCAAGTTCTTTGTTATATGCCAAAGCGAGATTTGAAATCCTGTAAACTTTTCCTTCGGTCGTTCCCACAAAAACATGATTTGCGTCATGAGAATAAGCAATAGCACTTGCAGTTCCCGTATAACCTACATCGGGATTTGCAATATCGTACCATTCCGTATTTTTAGCAAAATTATGCAAGTATTTTGTCATATAAACGTGATGAGTACCTCCTACAAAAAGTCTTGAAGAAACAGGGTCTTGTATTAATAATGAATCGCCGGGATTTAATGTTAAATCTTCAGGTAAAGTATATTCAAAAGGATAATTGCTATTATTACTTTTAACAATTATAGTTGAACCCCCTTCATATGTATGAGAACCCGAGTAAAACCAAACGGAATCTCTGCTATAAGGATTATCGAAGCTTTCCCACAAAGCAAACGGGGTATAAAAGTTTTCATTCAATGACAAAGAATTTGCATGAAAATTTACCGAGTAATTTTCTCCTCTGTCTTCCGACCTGTATATCTTTCCAAAAGCGTTACCTACTACTATTACATCAGGATTTATAAGTGATACGGCAACATCTCCACCTCCTCCCAAATAAACTCCGGGATAAAGTTTTCTTGCGTAGCCGGTGGAATTTGACTGTTGATCCATTATTAAAACCTCATTATCACTTGTTCCTCCCATTACGTAATTATCAAGTCCAGAATTACCGACAGTATAAAATTGGGTAGTATAATATTTCTGATTTGCAGTATGAAATTCATAAGTACCGCTACTTTTTTCACCTTTAAATACACCTCCGTTGGTTCCTACAATAAACTCATTAGGATTGTTAGGTCTGAACGATACGGCATGTATTCCATAAGGTAAATATTTAGTTGAAAATTCCGAAACAATGGCAGATGATTCTTCTTCCCAGTAAAACAAACCGCCTCCTTCTGTTTGATACCCTTCCCATAAATCGAATGCTCCTAAAATAACTCTGTTTGGATCATTGGGAAAAACAGTTATGCTATTGTAAAATAATCCTCCGTACAGATAAATTTCCAAAGTGGTTGAACCGGGTAAAATCAATGACCAGTTTTCACCGGAATTTTCCGACCGGTAAATACCGTAAAGGTTTCCGTTGGATTTAATCAAGCTTACATAAGCAATACTATTATCGGAAGGTGCAATGGCAAATTCCGCTCTTTTAATTCCGTTGGGTAAAGGTAGTTTACCTTCTTCACCCGTGGAAACATTAATAAAATTATTTGGATCACCAGATGAATAATAGCAAACATTATCAACAACAGCTACAACAATACCCTCACCCGCTTTAACATCCAATGACTTTCCTGTTAATTCGTTACCGTTATTATCTTTTGCAAAATGCCAAGTACTGCCGTTATCATCCGAGTAATGTAAACCTGTATTTGTTGCAACGAAAATTACATTGTTTTTAACTTGAACTTCATTAATATAAGCCCAATCATTACTTGCATCACCTATTACAGGTTCGGTACCCGGAACCAAAGTAAAATTATCTCCGTCTTCCGATTTATAAACCCCTGTACCCATTATTCCTGTTTCGTAACCCATTTCACCGAAAATACTGTAATCCACCGAACCGAAATCTTCACCAGTACCTACATATATTGTTCCGTCGTCAGACTGAGTTATACAGGAAACATAAAGGTTTGAACCATCAGGATTTATCTTTGTCCAAGTCATTCCGTTATCACTCGATTTCCAAAGTCCCCCGGTAACACCACCGGCATAAATGGTTTTTCCCGAAGCATCATTCTTATCATAAAGAACCGCTCTTGTTCTACCTCCGTAATTATCAGGACCGATAATATGCCACTTCAAATCTTCTCCTCTATTAAGATTTAAATTTTGAGACTGTTTACGAGCGTTAATAACGTCATTAGGATTTACAATTCCACTTTTTTGATTAACACGCAAATAAGTAAAATGGTCTTTCAAAGGACTTTTTTCTTTGCTTAAAGAGCCATTTGTTTCATCACCGTAGTTAGATCCAAAACTAAAAAGTGACAAAAAAGACATACTTAGCAAAAAGTAAAAAGGTAAAAATCTTTTTTTCATAC
>WFZS01000140.1 GCA_015489465.1 Bacteroidales bacterium
GTTATAAAAGCTATTAAATTTACTAATTTTATTTACAAAAGTAGTATAAAATTCATATAAAACGGAAAATAAATTTATTTTAATGAAATAAACTTATATGTAATTTCACCCCTTTGTTCTGCAGGAGCCGTAGGATCTCTCTGAAAAACAGATTTTTTCGCGGCTTTTAATGCTATTTTTCTCAGAGCGGGATCAATTACTGTTGTTCCTTTCGATTTTATACTTGCTTTAACAACATTTCCATCCGGATCTACCCATATTTGAACTACTACGGTACCCGTTTCCGTAACTTTTACTTTTGGCTTTTCAAGGTATTTGGAACCACGTCCTCCAAGACTGTATGAAATACCATTCCCTTCTCCGCCCTTGCCATTGTAACGTGCGGACTCTTTGTAACCATGAGGTTTACCTTGATCACCGGCACCTTTTGTAATACCCTGATTGCTGCCGTTCTTTTTATTCGATTTCCCTTTAAAAAGTGCTCTTTGGTTAACTACAGGCTTGGGTTTCGGTTCGGGTTTTATTTCTTTTTCGGAATTATTTTTCAAGCTATCTACTTCCGTTTCTTTTTTAACAATTTTCTTTTCAGGTTGTTTTTTTTCTTTTTTGGGCTTTTGTTTTTTCTTTTTCTTATCTTTTAATGAAGGTGCATCATCCGTATTTTGTGTAAGATTTTTGTCTAATTGCTTTTGCGGTTTGGAGGGTGTAATATCTTTTTTTACCTCTTTTATTACTTTTTTCTTCTGTACAACTTTATGTTTTTTAACGGATTTGGTTACGGTTTTTTGCTTTGAATGGTCCTTCTGTACCTTTCCAAAACCGGTTTCATTGTAACCCATGTTTACCTCAACACCTTCTTCACCCGGTAAAGGTAAAGGTGTTCTAAGTGCCAGAAACATCAATAACAACACCAATATAACATGGAATAAAATTGTTCCAACTAAAGCTTTTTTTTGATCTGTAGTAAGCTTTTTCATTTACCTGTAACTATCGCTTTGGTGGTTTTGTTGCTAAAATCACCTTATGTTTAGTGTTATAAGCCTTATTTATTTCGTTAACGGCATCTATAACGGTAACAACATCCTGCACGGGCACACTCTTATCCGCCCTCAAAACTATCGAAGCATTTTTTTCGTTTTTAATTTTTGAATAAATGACATTCTCAAGTTCGATTGGTTTTACTCTTTGTTCACCTACATAAAAGTTCCTGTTTTTATTTATGTAAACCGTTACCGTTTGCTTTGACATTGTCCTGCTTTTACTTGAAGGAAGCAAAAGTTTTATTGCATTGGGTGCTACCAATGTTGAAGTAAGCATGAAAAATATAAGCAAAAGAAAAACCAAGTCCGACATTGATGCCGTACTGAAAGAAGGGTCTCTTTTATTTCGCATTTCAATAGCCATAATAATCTATATTTTATGATGCGGGTTCATTCAAAACATCCATAAACTCCGACGCTGTTATTTCCAATCTATAAACAACTTTTTCAATTTTGGCGACAAGTATATTATAAAATATGTAAGCTGTAATACCTACCACCAAACCTCCCACTGTTGTAATCATTGCCTGGTAAATACCTCTAGAAAGGAGCTCTATATCAATATTATTTCCGGCCATAGACATATCGTAAAAAGCACGGATCATACCTATTACAGTTCCCAAAAATCCCAACATGGGAGCGGCGCCCGCTATTGTTGCCAAACCTGCAACATTTTTCTCAAGTCTCGATATTTCAAGTTTACCGACATTTTCGATAGCAGCGTTAATATCATTCAACGGCTTTCCTATCCGCGACAAACCTTTCTCTATCATTCTGCCTATAGGTGAGTTATTATTGGCACATAAAGCTTTTGCCGAATCAAGTTTTCCTTCTTTAATAAAATTTTTTATGTTATTCATAAAATTCTTATCCTCTTTTGATGCTTTGGTAATCACAATATAACGTTCTATGAATATGTAAAACGTTATCAAAGAAAGAATACCTAAAATTGCCATTATCCATCCACCTTTTACTACCAAATCCCAAATAGGCAATGTTATTTCGTCTCCTTTTCCGGATGCCATAATCTCGGAAGCACTTTCCTGTATTTGTAAAATTAAAGTTAGTACCATACTTTGTAAATTTTATTTAACGGTTATGCAAAAATAAATTTTAAAAATGCAAAAGGAACAATATTATAACATATTTTTTCCCCATTTATTTCTTAACAAGCTAAAAATAAAGTATCATTCGATAAAAAATTAAAATTATTTAGTTTGTTTCTAATTATTTCCAAATGTTAAAAAACATTAATACAATTAAAATGTTTGGTTAAATTTGCGCCCAAAAATTAACAATTTAAAATACTGATATTATGAGCATTTTCATTTTAATGGTAGTGATATTCGTGTTGGGATATATCGCTATTGCCTTGGAACATCCTCTAAAAGTTGACAAAGCTGCAACAGCTTTGCTTATCGGTTCAACTTTATGGGCACTCTATGCACTGGACGGAGCTGAAATATTAAAGCTCGGTTATAGTTTATCATGGCAACACTTTGTTAAGGAAAACGGGCTTGATGCACTTTTTGCCGCTTTTAAACAAGGTACTTTATCCGGTCATGAATTACAACATTTTTATCACAGTGTAACGGAGTTTATTGCACATCACGAAGTTCTGGATCATTTGGCTGAAATTTCAACTATCTTATTTTTCCTTCTGGGAGCTATGACAATAGTTGAAGTTGTTGACCAACATGAAGGGTTCAAAATTATTACCGACAAAATAAAAACAACAAATAAAGTTAAGTTGCTATGGGTACTTAGCATTCTTACTTTCTTCATGTCGGCTGTACTTGACAACCTTACCACAACAATTGTAATAATTGCTCTTTTAAGAAAACTAATCGGCGATCAAAAGACGAGATGGTTTTATGCAGCTATGGTAGTTGTGGCAGCAAATGCCGGGGGCGCATGGTCACCGATAGGTGATGTTACAACTATTATGCTCTGGATTGGCGGACAAATAACAAGCTTAAATATTATTTTAAAAGTATTTTTACCCAGCTTGATTACGATGGTTATACCTTTAATTATATTATCATTTACAATGAAAGGTAAAATTGAAAGACCGGCTGTCTCTGAAGAAAACGATGAAGAATTAACTACAAAAGGTCAACAAAAACTTATGCTTATCATGGGTGTAAGTGCTTTGCTTTTTGTTCCCATTTATAAAACATACACCCACTTACCTCCTTATCTGGGTATGGTTTTAGGTCTTAGTATTATTTGGATTACTACCGAATTGATGCATAAAAAAACCAAACATGAAATTCCCGGTTTTAGACTGGCGGTAAGTGAAGTTTTAAGAAGAGTTGATATTCCGACTATTTTCTTCTTCCTTGGAATCCTTTCCGCCGTTGCCGCTCTTCAATCTGCAGGCCATTTGGACCTTTTGGCAAATTCAATGAAAGAAGCCGGATTGGGTGTTTATGCAGTGAGTATAATAATAGGTCTGTTATCGGCTGTTGTTGACAATGTACCTTTGGTTGCCGCTTCAATGGGTATGTATCCTATCGACCCTTTCCATGTTCAGTTTATGCAGGATGGAATTTTTTGGGAACTTATAGCTTATACGGCCGGAACGGGTGGAAGTATCCTTATAGTAGGTTCTGCAGCAGGTGTCGCAGCGATGGGACTTGAAAAAATAGATTTTATCTGGTATATGAAACGTATTACATTACTTGCCCTCATAGGTTACTTTGCAGGTATCGGCACTTACTATGTTCAAGAATCCTTTTTGGAAGCAAAACTCAAAACCGTTGAAGTTAGTGTAAACGAACTTCCGGCAACAGCCAAAGAATACCTTAATAAAGAATACAAAGGTTACAAAATTGAAGAAGTTGAATATTGGACTAAAAAAGACAAACCTGTTGGTTACACGGTTAACCTTAAAAAAGGTGATAAAGAAATTCAAGCTCAGTTCTTAGCAACAGGAAAATTCTTCGATGAAAAATCCATGGATGAAATTTATATGGAAGATAAAGAATAAATGTAAATAACCTCATTTAAATTTTAAAGCCCTGCTACATTACAAATTTGCAGGGCTTTATTTTTATTGATTTCGATGCTTTTGAATTTTCTTGTTTAAAAG
>WFZS01000141.1 GCA_015489465.1 Bacteroidales bacterium
TTCCCGGGTTGTTCGCCCCGTGAAAGAGCTCAAGGCTTTTGAAAAAGTGAACTTAAAACCGGGAGAAACGAAAACGGTGTCGTTTATACTTGACAAAAATGCATTTTCTTATTGGGACCCCGAAAGTAAAAAATGGAAATTGGAGCCCGGTGATTTTATTATTAACGTTGGCAACTCCTCTCAAAATATTATGCAAAAAGCTAAAATAACAATAAAATAACCGTTTAATAATAGCACGGATGCTAAAAGAAAAGCTTAAAAACACAGAGATAATTTTGGGTTCGGGTTCTCCGAGGAGAAGGGAATTGTTATCGGAAATGGGATTTATATTTAAGGTAGAAACCCGTGAAGTTGAAGAATCAATACCCGTAAATTTAAACCCGATGGAAAGCGCCGTATTTTTAAGCAAACTTAAAGCAGGTGCTTTCGGTAAAGATTTTTTTAACGAAAATACAATACTCATTACCGCCGACACTATTGTCGTTCTTGATGACAAAATTTTGGGAAAACCCTCAAACAGACAACATGCCATTGAAATGTTGCAAAACCTTTCGGGAAAAGTTCACGAGGTTATTACGGGTATTACTTTGAAATCAGAAAAAAAAGAAACCTCATTTTTTGCTACAACCAAGGTATGGTTCAAAAGGTTGACCAATGAAGAGATAGAATTTTATGTTGATAATTATAAACCTTTCGACAAAGCAGGCGCTTACGGAATACAGGAATGGATAGGTTATGTTGCCGTGGAAAAAATAGAAGGGTCATATTTTAATGTAGTGGGGTTGCCTACGAATAAACTATATGAAGAATTAATACGTTTTTAAAGGTACTACTCTCGAAACCGGTAAAACGATAATCACCGATATTTTTCATCATTTCACCGAAAAATAGTTTCTTTAAATAATGTTTTAAAATACTTTAGCAAAAACAAAATCAAAAAATCCGATAAAAAATGAAACAATTTTTTAAATTTCTGTTAGCATCCACATTGGGAACTTTTCTGGCAATATTTTTAGCCGTAATATTTTTCATCGCATCAATAGTAGGATTGATTTCCTCAATGGAAGAAGAACAAGATGAGATGAAAGTAAAAGAAAATACCGTTCTTGATATAAGTTGGAAAAACGAGATAAAAGACCGCACTTCCGATAATCCGTTTGAAAACTTCTCATTAAACGATTTCGACATTCAAAAACCCATAGGTCTCGACAAAATTTTAAAAACCATAGACAGGGCAAAAGATGATGAAAGGATTGCCGGCATTT
Source organism: Bacteroidales bacterium (assembly GCA_015489465.1). Taxonomy (GTDB): domain Bacteria; phylum Bacteroidota; class Bacteroidia; order Bacteroidales; family F082; genus B16-G9. The sequence goes on from WFZS01000141.1 coordinate 1,266, forward strand.
TACTCGATATGGAATCGTTACCTGCCGGAAGTGCCACAATGGAAGAGATCAGGAATAAACTTAAAGATTTTAAAAAGTCGGGTAAGTTTGTTTACAGCTATGCAAATTTATACGATCAAAAAGCTTACTATCTGGCTACTGTTTCAGACAAAATATTTATGAACCCGGAAGGATTTATCTTGTTTAAAGGGTTAAACGTTAAATTGGTTCATATAAAAAATCTTCTTGATAAGATAGGTATAAAAGCACAGGTTATACGCGGTCCTAACAACAAATACAAAAGTGCCGTTGAACCGTTGATTTACGAAAAATCAAGTAAAGCCAATATCGAACAAACACAAGAATTGATTAACGTGGTTTGGAACAATATCCTTGATGCGGTATCGGAAACACGCGGTTTGGATAAAGATAAACTAAACGAAATAGCCGACAATTTGGAATTGGAAACGGCACAAAAAGCCAAAAAATACAATTTCATAGATGATATTTTCTACCGCGACCAGCTTTATTCTTTCCTTAGAAAAAAGATGTCGGTTAATAACCTGAACATTGTGGATTTCAACAAATATGCGCTAAGAACCAAAGATAAAAACAGGGTAAAAACCAGGAATTCGGTTGCTGTTATTTATGCCGAAGGCAGCATTACTCAAGGTAAAGGGAAAGAGGACGAAATAGGTTCGGAGTCACTATCGGAGACCATTAGAAAAGTAAGAGAAAACGAACATGTTAAAGCTATTGTTTTAAGGGTTAATTCCCCCGGTGGTGATGCGTTGGCAGCCGAAGTAATAAGAAGAGAGCTTGAACTTGCCGCAGAAAAAGTTCCTCTAATTATTTCGATGGGTAATTTAGCTGCATCAGGCGGTTATTGGATTTCAACTCCGGGAAAATTTATTTTCTCCGACAATAATACTATCACCGGTTCAATAGGTGTTTTCGGTGTTATCCCCAATATGCAGGAACTTTTTAACGATAAGCTGGGGGTTACTTTCGACGGAGTAAAAACAAACAAAAACGCCGATTTTATAGACGTTATGAAACCCATGAGCTATTTTCAAAAAGAAAAACTTAACAGATTAATAACCAGAACTTACAATAATTTCGTAACTTTAGTTGCCAATTCAAGACACCTCGATAAAAATTACGTTGACAGCATAGCCAGAGGACGGGTTTGGGTAGGTGCCGATGCTTTAAAAGTAGGCCTTGTGGATTCGATAGGCGGTTTGCAATCGGCCGTTAAATATGCAGCCTTACAAGCGGGATTGAGCAGTTACAGAGTAAGAGAGTACCCTCGTGAAAAACAATTTATCGAAAAACTTTTGGAAGGTATTTCAGGTGATGTTGAAACAAAACTCATAAAAAGCAGCATGGGTAATATGTACAAATATTACAACCGTTTTAAATCCATGGAAGAAATGCAAGGTATTCAAGCAAGATTACCTTACCTTATATATGATATTAACTAAAATAACATACTATGAAAAGGCTGAGTTTAAAACTTTTGATTCTATTGTTTTCAATAGTAATTTCAGGTACAACAACAGGTCAGAATAAATTATCCGATTCCGAAATTCAAAAGAAAATAGAGAAAATAAAACTACAGGCTGAAACGGAATACGACTCCGTAAGATTATTTTATGAAAATGAGATAGACCAAATAAAGCTGGAAGCACAAAAATCAATCGACCAATTGGAGCTTCAGGCAGATAATGATTTGAAAAAACTGGAATCGGAGGCAGATAAGAAACTTGGCGATTTGGAATACAAGATTGAAAACAGGCCTGTAAGACGGACATTGTTCAAAAAGCATTATGTTAAAAAGCTCAATAACTTAAAAAGTTCATACGAAAACAGATATACCCGACTTCAACTTAATTACAAACAACAATTTGATTCTATAACAATGCTTTATAAAACAAAACTCGACAAAACCGAACTACGCGGAAAATCCGCTCTTGACAATGTAAAACTAAAATACAAAAAGGAGTTGGCTTTACTGGAACTTGAAAACATAAATTAACTTACATAACACACATTAAAACCATAGAGTTATGAAAACCGTATTTAACATCAAGAAACAGATTGCAGGTTTAATTGCAATTGCTTTTATTTTTACATTAAGTACCACCTCTACCGCTCAGGAAAATAAAACCGGCAATTCAAAAAACTTTAAAATCATTATTGAAAAAACAAAAAACGGAGTTAAGTTGAAATGTCTTAAAGGATGTGCCTGGACAGATTTATCGTTTTCTTTAAGAAACGGTTATCAACAACCTGTTGATGAAAACGGAATGGCGGAAACGGACATACTTTCTTCAAACAAATACCAAGACCCAAACTTTGCTCATTTTCTGTTTACCATAGGCAAGACAAAAGATGGAATACAAATAAAAGGACTAAAAGGAACCGACTGGTCCGGTTTAAGTTTCAGTTTACGGGATAATGAAAAACAAGCTATAGATAAACACGGCATGGCACAATAAAAACAACATACTTATCTGCTAATATTTTTCAATAGAAGATTAATCCAGTTTGTGTAATACTTTCTTAACACAACAAAAATTATAATCAAAAAAAACCTTTTAAACATATAAATATTTATATACCTCGAATTTTATTTTTACTTTCGCAACCGCAATTGTTTTAAACAAACTTAACATGGAAGCATTAATAATCTTTTTCGGTTTTCTTTTCGGATTAATATTGAAATATGCAAACCTTAACAAGTTTGACGTTATCAGCGGATTGGCTTTAAAAAAAGATTTTACCGTTGCAAAAGCATTGGCGGTAGCTATCGGTTTAGGTATTATAATTTTAAATATCGAAATTGCTGCCGGAGTAGCTTCTTATCATATAAAACCCTTCATTTTGGGAGGTTTGGTGTTGGGAGGATTAATTTTCGGAACGGGAATGGCTATTTTGGGTTATTGTCCCGGGACATTGGCCATTTCATTCGGCGAAGGTTCCCTGGATGCATTAACGGGTATTATAGGAGGACTTTTGGGAGGATTATTTTACACTGTTGTTCTTCCTTACATCTCCCCTGTTTTAGGTCCTAATTTAGGCAAAATATCGCTTAATTCGGTTATGGGAACCAACATATTGTTTTTTATTGTTGCTATAATTATAGGTGCCGTATTTATTTATTCCGCATTCATTATCGACAAAAAAGATGAAATCAACAACAAAAAATGGCTTTATTCGGGTATTGCACTGGCTATTTTAAATTCAATTGTATTTTTAAATCCGTTGACAGGAAGACCCATAGGTGCATCAACAACATATCCGTATGTTGCCGACAAACTTGCAGGATTAACCGAAAACGCTTATTTCTTAAAAATAGCAACACCGGGACGCTGGGAATTGATTTTTCTTACGGGAGCATTTTTGGCAGGGTTAATTATTTCACTGGTTAAAAAAGAATTCAAATTCGTATTGGTACATAAAAATTGGAAGAAGTATAAAAACTCATCCACATCAAGCAGAATCTTTTGGGCATTTACAGGAGGCTTTATTTTGGTTTTCGGAGCAAGAATGGCGGGAGGTTGCACCAGCGGACACATCCTGTCGGGTGACATGCAGTTGGCTATTAGCAGTTTAACTTTTACGGTTTTTGTTTTTGCGGGACTTTTGATTACAGGAAAGCTTTTCTACGATAATAAATAACATAACTTGATTTTTTTCAAGTTTTTATTTATTTTTTTGACGGATTTTCAAGTTCTTACGTAAATTTTACATAGCTTTATACTATATTTAACTTTTGCGTGATTTTACGCTATTACAACTAAAAACAACTGCTATGAAAACTATTTCACTTTCCGTTAAGTTTGTTGCCGTAAAATTTTTCCTCTTTATTTTTTTAATTATAACATTTTATGTTTTAACATCATGCGACCAATTAAACAATTTGGTAAATCCTACAAATGATGCCGAAAACGGCGACACTCTTTGGTCTTATACTTTGGATGATAATTTTAATTTTTCAAGAAGCACTCCGTTAGCATTAGCGGACGACGGTACAATATTTTTCATTGCCGGTGGTGTTGATTACGGACCCATTAAACTTTTTGCATTGGATAAGGATAACGGTAGCCTTAAATGGAAAACCGGAGATTTGGAAACATGGCACACCAATAGTAACATCATGATTGGTGACAAAGGAAATATTTATGTTACTTCGGGATATCACTTGTATTCAATAAATCCTGCCAACGGTGAAATAAATTGGGCATGGGAAGTTCCTCAACAGCTAACCGATGAAAACGGAAATGATATCTACACTTACGGTGAAATAGGTCCGATAGCTCTTGCAAACGACGGCAGCATTTTACTTGCTACGGCAGGTTCGGGGTCTTACTCCCGTGAGCTTTACAAAATCGATATTTCTGGAAACATTTTATGGTACCGGCATTTATACTTAACAACAGCAGGAACCCAAATGACGGTCGGTAAAGACGGAACTATATATAAAATAGATTATTTTACAGGAGACGATTTTTATTCTTTGATAGCGATTAATCCCGGCAACGGTGAACTCGAATGGTCCGTAAAAGCAAATCATAACAGCAGTGCTTTCGAATATATTGTCATAACGGATGATGGTAATATCATAACATCAATCGAAAATAATGTTCTCGGAATGATCAATGCCTCAACCCACGAAGTGGTTTGGCAAAAAGAGCTTGGCGGAATGAAATGTCTGATATATTACAACAATAAAATGTTTATTTACGATCAATATTCTGGAACATCAATATTAAATATAAAAACAGGCGAAATAGAATCATCATCTTTATCTCTGCCTCAACAACCCTTAATCGATACCAAAGGAAGACTTTACGGAATAATAAGTGATTGGCACCCGCATCTTACAGTCTCAACTTCCGACGAAAATATTATTTGGGAAAGTAAACTGGAATATGATAAAAACTCCCTAACCTTATCATATGATAATGCTATTTACATGACTTCGGGAAATAAAGTTTTTGCTCTAAGGTGCGAAGGCATACAAGCTAATGCAGGCTGGCCCAGATTAACACATGACATAAGAAATACATGTAACGTTACAAAATGGTAAATTATAACAATGTTGAGCGTAACTATAAAAAACATAACATCATGAAAACATTTATTACAATTTTATTAGTAATCTCTTCCATTTCAACATTCGGACAATTTCCTGAACCAACCAACTTTGACTTTAGTTATGAATATTTTATGATTGATGAATCAGGTTATTGTGCTGGACAATGGGTGTATGGTCCGACTTATTGTTCACATTTTACATGGACTACTCCCGACACAAATTCTACTAATTCCACATTAGAATACTACAACCTTTATTATTATTCTTATGGAACACAAGACACAACTATATTAACTTCTACGACTAATACATTTTTCGACATGGAAATAGGAATAATGGGAGAAATTTGGGTAACAGCAGTTTATTCTAATCCCTATGGTGAATCGGAGCCATCAAATATCATAATAAATGAAGACCTTCCGATTTCAGTAAATGAAAATCTTGCACCGACTGACTTAACTGTTTTTTATGACAATAAATTACAAGAAATAGTAATAAAAAGCGGGGAAATTATTTCCAAAATCAATTTATTTGATAATCAAGGAAAATTAATTAAATCACAAAAACCAAAGAATGATAGAATTAATATTGAAAATTTACAGAATGGACTTTATTTAATCGAAATACATTTAGATAATCAACGAGTGATAAGACAAAAAATTATAAAATAACTACGCTCGATAATAAATATACTTCATGACGCAATTAATTGTATATATGAACATTACGTCACTTAATTTAATGTATTTGTAAATAGAAAAATTATAGGTATTAACGCGGCATGCAGCATATTTAAACCGTTTTAAGAGTTTTTTTAATAATAATTATAATC
>WFZS01000142.1 GCA_015489465.1 Bacteroidales bacterium
TCTCTTAACATTAATGTTAATTTAGCAACCTGAACAAAAAATAAAAAAATATGAACGAACATTTATTAAAATTAGAACCGGTAAAGGTTTGGAAATATTTTAAGGAAATTTTGGAAATCCCCAGACCTTCAAAAAAAGAAGAAAAAATACGTGAGTATTTGATAAATTTCGGTAAAGAGCATAACCTTGAGACTTTAACCGATGAAGTTGGTAATGTTTTGATAAGAAAACCTGCTACACCGGGTATGGAAAACAGAAAACCCGTTGTTCTTCAAAGCCATATTGATATGGTTTGTGAAAAGAACAGCGACACAAATCATGATTTTGAAAAAGATCCCATTGAAACCTACATTGAAGACGGATGGGTTAAAGCCAAGGGTACTACTTTAGGTGCAGATGACGGTATAGGTGTTGCAACAGCTCTTGCCATACTTGATTCCGACGATATAAAACACGGACCTATCGAAGCTCTTTTCACCGTTGACGAGGAAACCGGTCTTACGGGAGCTTTCGGATTAAAACCCGGATTTTTAAAAGGAAAAATTTTACTTAACCTCGACTCTGAGGATGAGGGACAATTATTTATAGGTTGTGCAGGTGGACAGGATACCATAGCATGGTTACCTTATGATAAAGAACCGGTGCCGGAAAAAAATCATAAAGCGTTTAAAATTAAAGTTTCGGGACTTGTTGGCGGCCACTCGGGTGACGATATTAACAAAAACAGGGGAAATGCCAATAAGATTCTTAACAGACTGTTATGGGAAAATTATAAACAACTTGATTTGAAACTGCATATTTTTGACGGTGGTAATTTAAGAAACGCCATTGCAAGAGAAGCTTTCTCAATAGTTTTGGTTCCGGAAACAAATGTCGAAAAGTTGAAATCGGTTGTTTCGGAATATGAAAAGACCGTTAGAGCGGAATTTCACAAAACAGAACCGGGTTTAACGGTAACATTGGAAGAAACGGAAATGCCCGATTATATTGTGGATGAGGATTCAACTTTCGAATTGCTAAATGCCCTTTATGCTTGTCCGCACGGCGTTATTGCCATGTCGCAAGATATAGATGATTTTGTGGAAACATCCACCAATCTGGCTTCGGTAAAATTTGAAGATGAAGAGGTTGTTATTACCACAAGTCAAAGGAGTTCGGTGGAATCCAGAAAACAGGATGTTACGAATATGGTGGTAAGTGTTTTCAATTTGGCAGGTGCAAGAACTCAAACAAGCGACGGATATCCGGGGTGGACTCCCAATCCTGACTCTGAAATAGTAGATTTGACTTCCAAGATTTACAAAGATTTGTTCAAAGAAAATCCTGAAGTTCTGGCAATACATGCAGGTCTTGAATGCGGATTGATAGGTGATAAATATCCGGGAATGGATATGATTTCATACGGACCAACAATTAAAGGTGCTCATTCACCGGATGAAAGACTTGATATTGAATCGGTAAAAAAATTCTGGGATCTTACTTTGGAAATTTTAAAGAATATCCCTGAAGATAAATAACGGAAAATAAAAAAACCCCGGTTTATCGCCGGGGTTTTTTTACATTATTTAATACCGCATTTTTTCCTTATTTTCTTAGGTATGGCATCTTTGTGAACGGCTATCCCTATTGTCTGCAATTCAACGTAAGGTACTGAAGCGTAAAAATATCCTTTATAGATATGTCCTTCGGTTCCCCATGAGTTTTTCACTTTGTAGTATTTGTTCCCTTTCTGGTCGTAAGCAATGCCGACTATAAGCATACCGTGGTCATCGGTAACTTCATAATCGTCGTAATGTTTCTGGCGCATTTCCTGGGTTATGACTTTTTCTTTAACAGGACCGTCGAATTTATACATGGCGGCTCTTTTCTCTTTTTCGGTAAGTTTTTCCCATCTCTCTTTTTCGGTACCTGACAGATCGGGTCTCTCTTCATCGGGTATTATGGCAACTCCGTTTTTCCATGAAAATCCTTTGTCGCTTACATCGGCACCCCAAGCAACTGTATATCCGTTTTCCAGAGCGTTATCGATTATTTCCATCATTTCGGTTAACGGAACATTCATTGATTCTGCCCACAACCAGTTATCGGGGATTGCCAACGGAAAAGGTTTGTAAAAAGGATGATGTGTGTAAGATGTGAATTCCACATAATCGTCGGCATTTATACCCGTCATATCACGGAACGATTCCGGTGTGTATTCTTTACCTTCATAAGTAAATTTTTTGGGAAGTTCACCCAGATAAGTTGCCAATACTCTGTCAAAACCTTTGTGCCATACGGGAGTCAATTTTCTGTTTTTGTTTTTTATAATGGCATCAACATAGTTTTTCAGGACGGCATCCATTTCTCCGTGAACATGTTTATCTGTTCCGTAGTTAAGGCCCGAATAAACGGTGTCGGGTACCAAACCGTAAAGTTTAATAACTCTGAAAACATCGGCAAACTCGGCTCCCGGACCGAAGTTAAGATGACCGGCCAAGCGAACGTATTTGGTTGCTTTATCGGAATAAGTATGGTTTACGCAAAACATTTCCGAAAGGTCGTACTCTTTTCCTTGAGTTCTTAAAAGTTCCGCTTCGATAAAGCCGATTCCCGAAAAACTCCAGCATGTACCGGAACGGTATTGATTTTTAACGGATGTATGAGGAACAATTATTTTGTCGGTAAAAACATAACCTTTTTTCTCCTCTTTCTTTTCTTTATCCTGGGCAAAAGATACATTAAAGAAAAATGTCGCCAGCAGGAGTAATGAAATGTACTTAAACTTCATAATATTTTATTTTAAGTTAATAATTTATGTTACCATGCAAATTTAGAAAAATGAATTTCATTTTTGTTGAAATGCCGTAATTTCTTTTTTGACAAATATTTTATGTAAAAGTTCCGGAAAAAGAAAAAAATAGTATTTTTGCACTCCCGTTGGACCAGTGGCATAATTTAATGCATGTTAGAATTTTCAGCGGGAAGATTAAAGCAATGTATTAGCTTACGTTCTTTAAAAGTTATTGGACCCGTAGCATAATTGGATAGTGCACCTGACTACGGATCAGGAGGTTGCAGGTTCGAGTCCTGCCGGGTTCACTAAAATACAAATGGCTGTCTCAAAAGGGCAGCCTTTTTATTTTTTATACGGTTCCATAAAGGTTTGATATTTTTATATCTTTAAACTGATTTGAAATAGATATAAAAATGCCTGACAAAATAAAATGGGGTGTAATGGGACTTGGCAAAATTGCCGGTAAGTTTGCCGCCGATTTGATTTTATCTGAAAATTCCTTGTTATATGCCGTTGCTTCCAGAGATATTGACAAAGCAAAAAAATTTGCCGCAAAGCATTCGGCTGTCAACTATTACGGTTCATACCGTGAACTTGCCGAAGACCCCGGTGTTGATATAGTTTACATCGCTACCCCGCATCCGTTACATTACGAAAACACTATGATGTGCCTGGAAAACAATAAAGCCGTATTGGTTGAAAAGCCTATTGCGATGAACTATAAACAGGCAAAAGAAATGACCGATAAAGCTAAGGAAAAAGGTGTGTTTTTAATGGAGGCTATGTGGTCAAGGTTTATTCCGTCTATTGAAAAAGCCCTTGAAATTGTTGACAGCGGAGAAATAGGGGAGGTAATTTACACAAAAGGTGATTTCGGCTTTATCGGAGACCCCGACCCGGAAAAGAGAGTTTATAACAAAAAGCTGGGAGGCGGCTCGTTACTTGATATAGGGATTTACCCCCTTTATTTGAGTCAATTGTTTTTGGGAACCCCTGAGAAAATACAGGCTACAGCCAGATTTTCAAATACAGGTGTTGACAGTTTTTTGGCGGCATTATTGGAATTTAAAAACAACAAAAAAGCTTTTATCGAATCGTCTTTTGAGTTTTTAACCCCTACCGAAGGTTTTATTTTTGGCGACAAAGGTTTTTTAAAACTACATACAAGATTTCATCACACAACCAAAATATCGGTTTACCATTATGAAGATTTTGCAAGAGATATAAACTTTGATTTAAAAGGTAACGGATATTATTATGAAATCGAATCAGTTAATAAATGCCTGAATGAAAAGCTTTTGGAAAATCCAAAATATACACATAGCGATAGTCTTAACCTTATCTCCTCTATGGATAAAATCCGTAAAATTATCGGACTGGAATACGATGCCGATAACTAATCATGTTGCATTTTGACATTTATCTACTTCAAAGTGAAGTTCCCTTTGAGTCGTATATCTTCGGATGACGAGCCAATAAAAACATTGAATTTCCCGGGTTCAGTAATGAATTTACCTTTATAATAAAAGGAAAGATCCGCAGGTTTGAGTTTGAAAGTAACGGTTTTGGTTTCGCCTTTTTTTAAATGAACCCGTTCAAAACCACGCAAAACCTTTTCGTATGTTGTCGCACTGCTAACAAGGTCTTCAATATATAGCTGAACGACTTCGTCGCCATCGTAATCACCTGTATTTTCAACCGAAAATTTAATAACTACATTATTAATGTCGTCAAAATTTATCTTTAAGCCGGAATATTTGAACCGGGTGTAACTCAATCCGTATCCAAAAGGATAAAGAGCATCTTTTACCCGTGTTTTTCCTTTTCCGTTGGGACCTTCACCGGGCTGGCCCGCCTGCGACCCTTTTTTGCACGGAAAATTGAAAGGAATTTGTCCTACGGTTTTAGGTGTCGTGACAGGCATTTTACCTCCGGGATTGTAATTTCCGAATAAAACATCCGCAATTGCCGTTCCTCCCTGTCTTCCCGGAAACCACGCTTCTATAATTGCAGGGATATTATCATTTGTCCAGTTTATAGATAGCGGTCTGCCGTTTAACAAAACCACAACTACGGGTTTACCCGTTTCTTTTAGTTTTTTTAAAAACAACCTCTGATTGCCCGGTAAATTTAATGATGTTCTGGAATGGGATTCTCCGACAATTTTTTCATTCTCTCCCATAAATGCTATTATTATATCGGAATTTCGGGCTTTTTCAACAGCTTCATCCATTAAGGCTTTTTCCTTTTCAGAGGGTTCAACCTCATAAAGTTCCGATTGTAACCATGTGTTTTTATCAAAAAGATAACACCCTTTTGCATAAACGATTTCCGCTTTGTCGCCAACAAAATTTTCTATTCCTTCATATCCTGATATTACATCGATATGGTTTGGTCCGTAACGGCTGACAGAAGATTTTTCGGCTTTTGCATTGGGTCCGCAAACAAGTATCTTTTTATAATTAGAAATGTCCAAAGGCAAAAGATTATTCTCGTTTTTCAATAAAACAATTGATTCTTTTGCAGCCAGAAGTGCAATTTTTTGATATTTTTCATTATTCACGGTTATGTCGGCTCTTGCAGGTGTCCTGTACGGGTTATCAAACAGTCCTTCAATAAATTTTACCCTTAACACATCCCTGACACGGGCATCTATAATACTATCCGGCAGTTCACCGTCTTTTATCAACTCACGTAAAGGTTCTATAAAAGATTCGGGTGATTCGAACGTGGTTCTTACGTTTAAACCCGCTTCAACAGCCATTTTTACAGCTTCTTTGTAACTTCCGGCAACTTTGTGTTTCGAAAAAATATACCTCACCGCCCACGAATCGGAAACAACATAACCTTTAAAACCGTAAGTGTTTCGTAAAATGCCTGTAAGAAAATATTTGCTTCCCGTAACCGGAATGCCGTTATAATCGTTATAAGAACTCATCACACCCAACGCTCCGGCTTCTTTAATAACCCTTTTAAAAGGATACAACAAAAGTTCATGCATTTCCTGTTCGGAAATATGAGGGTCGGTGCGGGCATATCCGTCGCGACCTCCTTTGGGTACGGAATACACGGCAAAATGTTTTAATGTGCTAATAACTCCTTGACTTTGTAGTCCTTTGCTTTGTTGTATTCCCATTTCTGCAACTAAAAAAGGCGATTCGCCGTAGGTTTCCACAATCCGTCCCCAACGGGGATCTCTGGAAACATCCAAAATAGGGGAATAGATATTATTGTATCCCAGGGCGTAAGCTTCACTGCCGGTTATTTTACCTATTTGATAAACGAGCTTTTTATCCCAAGTGCTGCCGATACCTATTTGTGGCGGAAAACTTGTTGCCCGGGCATGGTTCAATCCTCTTATACCTTCATCGGTAAATTCAACGGGGATTCCCAAACGGGTATCTTCCACAAAGAACCTTTGCACTTTGTTTAAAGCTTCCACATGCTTCGAGTAGGGTAGCATGTATCCGGATTCGACAACACCGTTCAGATGTTCGTCAATATTGGCGAGGCCGTCTTTCCAAGCTCTATTGAACCAGTTTTTTGTCGGCAGTTGATCTTTTAAAACACGTCCGTATCCGTATAAGGTAACCATTTGCATGGTTTTTTCTTCAATGGTCATCTGCGAAAGCAAGTCGTCAATTCTCTCATCTAACGGGGCTTCGGGATCTTCATAAATATCTCTCTTTCCGTTTTTGTTAAAGTCTATCCAGTTGTTATGATAAATATCCGTTTTGTTTGTTTGGGCAATGGAAACAGAAGTTATAACCGTTATAATTATGGTTATAAAAACTCTTAAACGGATTTTCATACTTCAGAATTTTATAATGAAAGATTAAAAACGTCAAAACAAAAAATCACATCCACTTTTTTTTGCGGAAGTAAATTACGAGAATTGCCGCCATTGCAAACATCAATCCCATTAAAATCCAAAATGCCCACGGGTTATGTTGCAGGGGTAACATTACGTTCATGCCGTAGAGGCTGGTAATAAATGTCAAAGGGAGAATTATTGACGAAATAAGTGTGAGTATTTTCATTATTTCGTTGGTCTTGTTTGTCTGTGCCGAATCGAACGTAACCGACAAACCTTCAATAAGTTCAGCATAATCTTCCGTCATGTCCCAAATTTTATTGGAGTAGTCGAGTATGTTACCCCAATAATCTTCCATGTTATCGGCAAAACCTTTAATTGCTCCCGATTCGAATTTGTTGAAAACCTTAAGCTGAGGTTTGAACATAGTGTTCAATAAAATGATGTTTTTCCTTGTTACCGACAGACGTTCTATAATTTTTTGCGGGTTAATGGTAAAAAGATCCCTGTTGAGCAAGTCCAATTCCAAACCTATTTTACGCATTACAAAAATGGAATCGGTCATTAATCTTTCAAACATTGTATATAGCAATGCGTCGGATGTTGCTATTTCAAAATCTTCACCTCTTTCTTCCTGTTCTTTTGCTTCTTTAAAGAGGTTTTCAATGGCAATATGCGTTTTTCCTACGGTAATAATGTATTCTTCGGCCCAAAATATCTTAACCTCTCTCGGCTTTATAAATTTATTATGACGGTCGAATTTCGGAAAATGGAGTATTATAAAATAGTAATCGTCGTAGATGTCTATTTTAGGTCTTTGATTGCTTTGCTTACAGTCTTCTATATCCAAAGGGTGAAAGTGAAAAGTATTAAGTAAATATTCAAAATCCTCTTCAGTAGGACTTTGGACATTATACCATTTAAGTCTTCCACCTAATTTTACTGTCTCTATCATACGATTACTTTACAGCGATGAATACTCCGTGAACGGTTCACACAAGTAGCGTTTTGAGTGCTCAAAAGTAAATAAAAGATGTCAAAAGCACCATATAAAGCCATATTTTTCCTTTAAATTAATTTACTACCAGTTTTTTTACCGCACTATCTTTGCCGGTTTCGAGTTTCAGGAAATAAACTCCTTTGTTTAATCCCGAAACATTTACGGTTATAATATTGTTTCCGTGTTCCAAATTACCTTGGGCAACCGTTTTTCCCGAAACCGAAATTAATTTATATTTTCCACCTGCGGCATTATTATTATAAGGTACTTTTATGATTTCGTTTGAAGGGTTAGGAAATGGTTGTGATACGAAAATTTTGTCATTGTTTTTTATTCCCGTAACTGAGCCGACTATCGAAACATTAACGTCGTCAAAGTAAAAGCCGTCTTTTACAATGTATGAATCGGAAACCAAACGGAATCCCAGTTTTATTTTTTTACCGGAATAATTTTTTAAAGAAACAATTTCCCTTGTCCATTCCGTTTGTTGTCCGTCGTAAACGGGCTGTCCTTCATCTTGATGAATAGAACCGGGGTGGGTATGTTCAGTTGCTACCGGTTGCCATGTTCCGTTTTCGGGCTTTATCATGAGTTGTGCATAGTCCCAGCCGGCTTCAATTTCCCATTTGGTCCAAAATGTCAAAAATGATATGGGTGAATTTGTGAGATCAATTTCATCTTTCAGTTTAATAAAACTATTTGTATAATTATCATAATCCTGGTTTGGTGAATCGGTTATCGAATATGAAGGAGAGTTATAAGATTCGTTTGTTATTCCCCATCCGTCCGGATTCCAGTTGTTTAAATTACTGCAGTCATCATCAAAAAGGGTTATAAACGAGCCGTAATATTTCGTTATAGTGTCCGTTTCAACAAACATTCCGTTGTCAACTTTCAACAAATATTTTATAACGGCAACGGAATCGGGATTTGCATAAATATTATAAGGTAAAGAATCGCTTAATGTTTGGTTTATGGTCATACCGGTAAAATATGCGGGATTTCCGTTAACTTGAAGAAGATTTTCATCAAGCGGTTCAATATATACTTTAAAGGTGTCGCACTGGGTTATTCCGAGTCTGGTTAAATTAAATTTAAGATATCCCGAACTTTCGTTTAATACCAGCGGAGAAATATCTTTTGCAACAGCATATTTACCGACAACTTTCAATGCTGTCATATTTTGCCACATTTGTTCACGGCATAATGGTATTATTCTGGAAGTCGAGGGCCAAAAGCCGTCACTCGAACCGCCTATTTCGGGGGTATAGGCAAATATTTTACCTTTTATAATAGTGTCGCCGTACATCCAGTCGTTGGAATCACCGTTAACTGCATAAATTGTCGTATTTGCCGGACCCATGGTATAATGATTTTCTTTGGTCATCATTTCGGCATACAGGTGTAACAAATCATTGTCGGGAGGAAGTTCGTCGGTATATCCCCACGGGTATAGTAATAAGTTACTGTACGAGTGGTAGTTAAGGGCAAGTTTAAAATCGTGAACACTACAAAAATCACGAATATTTGCTATAATGGGTTCCGAAAATGCATACGGACCTCTATAAGTTTGATCGGAAGGTTCGGGTGACGAACCTATGTCGTCAAGTCCCCATTTATAACCGTAATTTCTGTTGGGATCAACACCGTAAGAGCCGTCTCCGTTATTTCTCCTGTTTTTCCTCCACATACCCCCGCCGTTAGGATTGGTTTGCATATTGTATGCCAGTCCGTCGGGATTTACAATGGGAATAAAATATATGGCAGTGTTGTCAACCAATGATTTTATTTCGGGGTCGCTGTCGTAATTTTCAAGTAAGTACCACATAAACCAAATCATTTGTTGGTAGCTCATAGGCTCACGTGCATGATGAAGTCCCGTATAAAGAATCTCGGGTTCACCTTCGTCAATACCGGGATTATCCGATATCTCCATCCAAAATTGTTTCCTGCCTTCGTGTGTGAGGTTGTTGTCGGAGAGTGCCAATCGCGGGGTTGTCAATTCCGGATAAAGCTGATGCATTTCATCGAGTTCCGACATAACTTCGTCGAGGGTGTAAAAACCTCCCATTGAACCGTATTCCCAATGTTCCGGAACGGGCCATTCTTCGTATTTTGACCTGTCTATAAAATGTGAATCCTCCGCCGCTCTTTCGGCATAAAATGAAGAAACATCCGTTATCAATATTTTATATGAAAAACCGGCTTTTTTAACTTTTTCCAGCTCCTTTCCCGAAAGGTCGGTTTCAAAAAACAGTCCGGGTTTTATAATACCCGAAGTAACATCAATACCTGTTTCAGCTAAAAGCTTAAGGTCTTTGCCTTCAAGGTTTATCCTTACTTTGTACCAAGTTTCATTTTGGGAATTAGCCTCAAAGGATATAAATAAAACTAATAAAAAAATAAAAAGGTTTTTCATAATTATCGGTTGTTTACGTTAATAACAAACTTTGCAAAGAGCGTAAAAATACATTAAAAACATATTAAAAAAGCAAAATGTATTTTAAAATTTTATGAGTCGGCTGGATTTAAGCTTTGATACCGCACCGGCTTTTTCAATATAACACGGTCTGAAACTTTTTTATATTTTTAAAAATATTTTTTCATGAAAAGAAAGGAATCTGTTTTATAAGATAGTTTGAAACCTGCCTGTATTTAATTTGTACCGGCTATTAATATTATATTTGGAGTAAAATAAACATTATGGATACAGTTACCCGAACTTTCGACATATTGTCTTATGCCGAAAACAAATATGAATTTGATGTTGCATTAGCCAAGAAGAAAAACGGTAAATGGGAAAAATATTCGCATAAAGAATACAGGGAGATTGCGGATAAATTCAGTTACGGACTTCTTGAAAAAGGTTTTAAAAAGGGTGATAAAATTGCCATAGTAACATCAAACCGTCCCGAGTTTAATTTTATTGATGTTGGAAACACGCAAATCGGCGGAGTAACGGTGGCGATATATCCCACTATCAGCGAAAAAGAGTACCGGCATATTTTATCTCATTCCGATTCGAAATATCTGATAGTGGAAACCGGTGAACTTTACGAAAAATTAAAACCTGTTTTCGACGATACGGAAAATTTGGAAGAGATATTTACCATTGACCGGGTTAAAGGTGCTAAAAACTGGAAAGATATAATTGCTCTCGGCGAAAAAAATAAAGATAAACATACGGAACTTCTTAAAAAAAGGCGTGATGAAGTATCCCCGGAAGATGTGGTAACTTTAATATACACATCCGGCACTACCGGGCTTTCCAAAGGTGTAATGTTAACGCATAATAACATCGTTAGCAATGTTAAAATGGTTGTTTGGTTTGTCGAATACCTTAAACCCGGTGACAGGGCTTTAAGCTTTCTGCCGTTGTCGCATGTTCTGGAAAGGACCGGCAATTATCTTTGGCAGTATATAGGTTTGAAAATATATTATGTTGAAAGTTTGGACACTATTGCCGCCGACATGAAAGAGATAAAAGCAAATACTTTTATAACCGTTCCCAGAATTTTCGAGAAAGTTTACGATAAAATTGTCTCAAAAGGTCGTGACCTTAAAGGTTTAAAAAAGGCATTGTTTTTCTGGGCTCTTGAACTTGGAAACAAATTCGATCCCGACCCGTCAAAAAGAAGCCTCTGGTATGATTTCAGGTTGGCCGTTGCCAACAAACTTGTATTTTCCAAATGGCGTGAAGCTTTGGGCGGTGAGTTGAAAGGTGTAATAGCCGGAGGTGCCGCGCTTCAGCCGCGTCTTGCAAAAGTGTTTTGGGCCGCAAAGATTTATGTTCAGGAAGGATACGGGCTTACGGAAGCTTCTCCGGTAATATCGGCAAATAATGTTTATCATCCATATGTTAGATTCGGTTGGGTAGGTTATGTTAAAGAACCTGTTGAAGTTAAAATAGCGGAGGACGGTGAAATTCTTGCACGCGGACCTAATATCATGAAAGGTTATTATAAAGACCCCGAAAAAACTGCGGAAGCAATTGATAAAGAAGGCTGGTTGCATACGGGTGATATCGGAGAACTTGACGAAATGAACATGTTACGAATCACCGACAGAAAAAAAGAGATTTTTAAACTGTCGGGAGGTAAATATGTTGCTCCGCAACAAGTGGAAAATGTTTTTAAAGAGTCCATGTTCATTGAACAAATTATGGTAATAGGTGAAAATGAAAAGCATACGGCAGCGCTGATAGTACCTGATTTCGAGTTTCTTAAAAATTGGTGTAAAATACACCATGTGGAAGTTTCGGACATAAATGATATGATTAACAACCCTGCTGTAATTGAACGTTATCAAAAGGAGGTTGATAAATATAACAAGCAACTTAACAAGGTTATGCAGGTTAAAAAATTCAAACTTATCGGTGAGAGTTGGACTCCGGAAAACGGACTTTTATCACCAACTCAAAAACCTAAACGTAAAGTTATTGCCAAAAGGTATAAAGACCTTATTAATGATATTTATGAAAAAAACCGGTAGTTTTTATACCTGGAAAATCTGTTTTCATTGCGGTGAAATAAAAAAAATAACGATACGTTATACCATTGACAATGTTGATAAGATTTTTCTTCCTGCATTTTCGAAAGCTCAAAAAACCTTATTTTAGTTTCTTAAATTTAAAAGAAAAAGATGAATCGCAAATCACTGATTATAGCTACCATAGCGGTTTTTATTTTTAACATGACATCGGTTTTCGCACAAACTTCGGATTATTACAGCGAACCGTCATTATCCTATAAAAAAGCTATCGAACTATTTTCTCAAAAAGCATATGGTCCGGCGGGAAAACTTTTTGAAAAACTTATTGATGAATACGGTGACAAGAAAGAAAATTTATTTGTTGAAGACGCCCTGTTTTTTAAATTCGTATGTGCCGTAAATACCAAAGAGGGCGATGCTTTGCAGCAAGGCGAAAGATTTGTTAAAAGATATCCGCAAAGTGTTCACTTACCCTCCGTTTATTTTTATATGGGCAAACTTTATTTCGACCGTCGAAAATACCGTCAAACATTACAGGTTTACGGCAAAGTCGATCCGGGAAAACTTTCTTATGACGAAAGGGCGGAATATTATTATATAAAAGGTTACTGCTATTTGAAAACCAATAAACCCGGAAAAGCATTATCGTATTTTAAAAGGGTTATGAATACCGACTCACCGTATGCCTTACCTGCCAAATACTATTATGCACATGTACAGTATCTCAGAAAAAACTTTGACGAAGCGTTGAAAATTTTTGAACAACTCAAGGATAACAGGAAATTCAAAAGATACATACCCGAATATCTTGTTCATATTTATTACGAAAAGAAACAATACGATAAAGTTATTTCGGAAGGTGAAAATTATATTAAAAACGCTTCATCTAAAACAAAAGGCGAGATAGCCGGATTAATTGCAAATTCTTATTACGAGTTAAAAGATTATGACAAAGCCCTTGAATATTATAATATTTATGAAAGGTATTCAAGAAATATTCCGCCGGAAGATAATTATAAAATAGGCGTCGTTAAGTATAAAGCCGGCCTTTATCGTGATGCTATCGGGAATTTTGAAAAAGCAACCGCACTTGAAAATGAAATAGGTCAAACAGCATGGTATTATCTGGGATTCTGCTATCTCAACACGGGACAAGACAAGTTTTCGAGGGATGCTTTTCTCAAAGCTTATAGAATGGGCGGTAACCGTGAAATTTCCGACGACGCTTTGATAAACTATATTAAAACCACAGTTAAAACGGGAGGAGATCCCTATAATGATGAAATAGCAATACTTGAAGATTTTATTAAAAATCACAAGTCTTCACCCAGAATCAACGAAGCTTATGATTTGCTGGCAAAACTTTTTATATCGTCAAAAGATTATAATAAGGCATTAAAATCATTGGAGAAAATTTCCGCATTGAGCCCTCAACTGAAAAAAGTTTACCAGCAGTTGGCTTATAATAAAGCCCTGGAACTATACAAACGGTCGGATTTTGAAGAAGCCGGTAAACTTTTTACAAAAGCTTTGAAATATTCTGCCAACCCCCAGATATATACTTTATCGCTTTACTGGAAAGGTGATGTTCTTTACAGGTTGGGAAAATATAAAGAAGCGGAAGTTTGGTACAAAAAATTTTTAAAACGTAAAAATGCGGTGCACACAAAGTATTATCCCGTGGCTTTTTATAATTTGGGATATATTGCTTACCATCAAAAAAAATATAACGACGCGATAAATTATTTTTTGAAGTTTGTTAAAATGAGCAAAGATGATAAATTGACTAAAGATGCTTTGCTCCGTATTGCCGACTCATATTTTATAACCAAAAACTTTGATAAGGCCATTGTTTATTACGATAAGGTTATAAAAAAAGGAGGCGGTAATGTTGATTACGCTCTTTATCAAAAGGCTTCATGCTATGGTGCAAAAGGGAACTTCAAAGAAAAAATATCAACCCTTAACACTTTGGTTCGTAATTACGGTAATTCCAATTTGTATTCCAGTGCACTTTTTGAAATAGGTTCCACTTATCTTGTAATAGATGACCGGAGGCATGCCATTAGCAGTTTCAACAGAATTGTCCGTAAAAAACCCAATAGCAGCTTTGCAAAAAAAGCGTTGATGAAAACCGGCTTGTTATATTATGGCAACAATCAGTACGACAAAGCCATAAAAACGTTTAAGGAAATAATAAAAAAATACCCTGCATCTCCCGAAGCTACCGAAGCTTTAAACAGCTTGAAAAATATTTATACCGATATGGGTAAGGTTGATGAATATATAGCTTTTGCTCGAAAATTAAACTTTGTCCAGGTATCTAAATCCGAAGAAGATTCGTTGACATTTGTTGCCGGCGAAAATATGTTTTTGGATAACAAATGTGCCAACTCCATTCAAGCATTGAAAAAATATATCACGAAGTTTCCCAAAGGAGGTTTCGTGTTAAAATCGTATTATTACATAGCCCGGTGTTATGAAAATCTGAAAACTCCCGACAGTGCTTTGGTTTATTACAATAAAATTCTTGATTTCCCTGATAATCAATATACGCTTAAAGCTTTATTAACTTCGGCACGTTTGGATTTTGACAAAAAGAATTTTGAAGAATCTTATGATTATTATTCGAAACTTCTTGACCTTGCCGAAACAAACAAGCTTAAACTCGAAGCGTTGGACGGAATGATGCGGAGTGCATTTTATTCGGGTAAGTATAAAAAAGCATCAAATGCGGCAAAAGAGTTGTTAAAAACCGATAATGTTGATGAAGGCGAGATTGTTTTTGCACACTACGTCCTCGGAAAAACATATTATGCAAATAACGATTTAAAAGAAGCCGAAAGGGAATTCGGAATTACAGATAAACTGACTTCCGGGGAAAAAGGTGCGGAAGCAAAATATTACATTGCCGAAATAGAATTCAAAAATAAAAATCTTGATGCAGCAGAAAAAACCGTTTATGAACTTTCCGACAATTACCCCGATTTTACCTATTGGGTAGCAAAGGGATTTATCCTGTTGTCGGATGTTTACCTTGAACGCAGTAATTCATTTCAAGCCGAACAGACTTTAAAAAGTATAATAGATAACTACGAAGGAAACGATTTAAAAAAGATTGCTCAAGAAAAACTCGATAAAATTAAAAGTCAAAAGTTGAAAATTAACGAAAACGAAAACGGAAATGAATAGACTCGAATATATATTTATCGCTTTGTTTTTGATCTTCGGCTTTTCATCCTTTGCTCAGGTGAAAGACAAAGGATATAACGAAGAGGTTGTAATTATAGGCTCAACTAATCCGACTGTAAATCAAAGTAAAAAGATTAATTTGATGCCCGACGAACCGGTACAACCTGAAATTAATACCGATTTTAAATTTAATCCCATAAACAAATATTTTCTGACACCCTCTGGTTTTGTTCCAGTAAAGCCGGCTAATATCAAAGTTTACGGTATTAATGATATTTATAACAATATTGTAAAAGTCGGTTTCGGAACGAGAATATCGCCTTATGCGGAGTTTTTTCATACACAAGTACACAAAGGAAAATATAAGTTTGATTTGCACGTAGGCTCACATTCAACACTTTCAGGTATTAAAGATTACACCGATACAAAATATTCCAACTCTGTTGCGGAAGCAGGATTTTCAAAATATTTCAAATATCACACTTTGGAGTTCAATGCAGGATACCGGTTTAAATCCTTCAGATATTTTTATCAAAAAAACTTGATAAACGACTCGACTTTTGATAGTAACAATTACAAACAGGGATATAATCTGATATTTTTCAATTCCAAATTTTTCAGCAGTTACAAAAACAACGATAATATTCATCACTCGGTAAATCTCGGGGGATATTATCTTTTCAATAAGAGAAGCGGTACTTTTGCTCCGGCTGATGAGCTTAATGTTTCCGCTAAAACGGATTTACACAAAGCGTACAATGTAAGCGACATACTTGAATACCAGCATTTGGGCGGCAGTGCGGATATTGAATATTACAGAAACAACGGAGTGCTTAATACGACAGATTCCAATTTTTCAATTACTTCATCAAACGATGTTCTAATCAGCCTGACCCCGTATTTCAAAGCAAGATACGGTATTGTCGCTTTCAAAGCCGGAATCAATTTTTCTTATTTAAATATGTTGGAAGGGTCGCATTTCAGGGTTTTCCCCGATTTGTACGTAAATGTTAACCTGTATCCCGAATATCTTGAGTTTTACGCAGGTATTGACGGCAAATACCGTAAAAACAGTTTCAAGATGCTCAGTACCGAAAATATGTTTATTGACAACATATTGCCGGATACGTGGAAAGCTGATAAAGCAAGGTTTTTCGGAGGGTTCAGAGGAAATATTTCCAAAATCATAGGTTTTAACATGAATATATCGTGGACAGCCTTTAATGATGAATATTTTTATACTTCCACCATTCCGCCTGACAGCACACTCAATGCTTTTAAAATTAAAACCGATGACGGTTCGGTTACCGAATTTAATTCGCAAGTAAGCTACAATTTAACGGGTAATGTTGAAATTTACACCACTTACAATTTCCGGTTTTATAACCTTGATTCTTTACTAGCCCCTGCCGGAAAAAATTTATCCGAAATGAAAATAGGGGGTTCTTTTTTACTGGCCGGCAGATTTAAACCTTGGACTGAAGTCACGTTTAACGGAGTAAGATATGGGCTTTCAAGTGACAATCTCACAAGAATAAAACTTGATACATATGTAGATTTTAATTTGGGTATTGACTATTATCATGACGAAAATCTTTCTGCTTTTATAAAAGTCACGAACCTTTTAAATAAAAATTATCAGAAATATTATATGCTCCCCGGTTACGGTATTGAATTTATGTTTGGAGTAGGATATAAATTTTAAATAAACAATTACATTTTATATGAAAAGCGTTCAAATGACAAAAATTGTGGCTACAATAGGACCTGCCAGTCAATCCGTGGAAAGATTGACGGAACTTATTGAAGCCGGGGCCAGAATCTTCAGATTGAATTTTTCGCACGGGACTTTTGAAGAGTACGACGAAAAAATAAAAAATATAAAAGAAGCATCGAAAAGAACGGGGAAATATGTTGCCATTTTAGGAGACTTATCCGGACCTAAAATTAGAGTCGGTAAAGTTGTTGAAAAAGGAGTTTTATTAAAAAAAGGGCAAAAAATAAAATTTGTTGATTTTGACGTTATAGGAGGGTCTGAAGGTTTTGAAAATGTTTTTTCAACGACATACCCCGCTTTTATAAATGAAGTTAAACCCGGAGAAAAGATATTGCTTGATGATGGAAATATTGAACTAAAAGCGGTTGCGAAAGGTATTGATGAAAATAACCACGTGTGGTTGGAGTGTG